>NVUM01000013.1 GCA_002733125.1 Porticoccus sp. | reverse complement strand
GGATCAGGATTCCATCGAAGTGGAAGGCGCGCTGACCCGCGAAGAAATTTATAAATACATGAAAATGTTTCTCGCCTCTCGCGAGGAGCGTGATCAGGTACTCAGGCCGATGGCGGAAGGCGGCCAGGAAGCGGTAGGTTCGATGGGTGACGATACGCCGATGGCGGTGTTGTCGAGTAAAAACCGCACGCTTTACGATTACTTTCGGCAACAGTTCGCCCAGGTCACCAATCCGCCGATCGATCCTCTGCGCGAATCGCTGGTGATGTCTTTGCAGACCCATCTCGGCCGTGAACACTGCCTGTTTACGGAAACCGAGGAACATGGTCACCGGGTAAACCTTAACAGTCCCGTGCTGTCGCCTCGCAAATATTACGCGCTGAAAAATATCAATATCGCGGACTACCCGGTTCAAAAATTTGGAATTAATTACGATCCTGAACAAACCGACTTGGAGCAGGCGGTCAAACGCTTGTGTCTTGATGTTGAGGCGGCGGTTCGCTCGGGTATTGGCTGTTGTATTTTGTCTGATTCCGACATTGTGCCAGGACAGTTGCCCATGCCCATGTTGATGGCGGTGGGTGCAGTCCACCATCACCTGATTGCTGTGGGGGAACGCTGCAATGCCAATATCATCGCCAGCACGGCCTCGGCGCGGGATGCGCATCAGATTGCTGCGCTGATCGGCTATGGCGCTTCGGCGGTCTACCCCTACCTGAGCTATCACATCCTGTGTGATCTGGTGCAATCCGGTGAATTGCTCAGTGACCTCGATGTTGCCTTTAAGAACTATCGCAAGGCGATTAATAAGGGGTTGTTGAAAATACTCTCCAAAATGGGTATTTCCACGATCGCATCCTACCGGGGCTCCCAATTGTTTGAGATCGTGGGGCTGTCATCAGAAGTGGTCGACCTCTGCTTCACCGATACACCGAGTCGTATTCAGGGTGCCGGGTTCGAAGATCTGCAGCAAGATCAGCAGCGACTTGCGCGGGAAGCCTGGAGTGATCGGAAGCCCGTTAACCCGGGTGGTCTCCTGAAATATGTGCACGGCCAGGAATACCATGCGTTTAATCCCGATGTGGTCCAGGCGCTGCATCGCTCTGTGCAAAATAACGATTATGCGGCCTGGCACGACTATGCCGCGTTGGTTAATCAGCGCCCGATAGCAACACTGCGGGATTTGCTGAAGTTGCGTGACGACATCGTGCCTTTGCCCATGGCAGAAATTGAGCCGATCGAAAAAATCATCAAACGTTTTGATTCGGCGGGTATGTCGTTGGGCGCACTATCACCGGAGGCGCATGAAGCCCTTGCCGAGGCCATGAATACCCTGGGCGGACGCTCCAATTCCGGCGAAGGTGGTGAAGACTCGGTACGCTTTGGTACGAACAAGGTTTCGAAAATCAAACAGGTTGCCTCCGGTCGATTTGGTGTGACACCGCATTATCTATCCAGTGCAGAAGTCATCCAGATTAAGATTGCCCAGGGCGCAAAGCCGGGTGAAGGTGGCCAATTGCCGGGTGGTAAGGTCAATGAATTGATTGCCCGGCTTCGCTATTCGGTCCCCGGTGTGACACTGATTTCGCCGCCCCCGCATCATGATATCTATTCTATTGAGGATCTGGCCCAGCTGATTTTTGATCTGAAGCAGGTTAACCCGACCGCTCTGGTATCCGTAAAATTGGTATCGAGGCCGGGGGTGGGAACGATTGCTGCAGGTGTGGCGAAAGCCTACGCAGACCTGATCACCATATCGGGGTATGACGGTGGCACTGCGGCCAGCCCCTTGACCTCAATTCGTTACGCTGGCTCCCCATGGGAACTCGGTTTGTCGGAAACTCATCAGATGTTGCGAGCCAATGACCTGAGAGGGAAAGTACGCGTACAAACAGATGGTGGCTTGAAAACCGGGCTGGATGTTGTCAAGGCGGCTATCCTCGGCGCCGAGAGCTTTGGTTTTGGCACGGCCCCGATGATCGCCCTGGGCTGCAAGTACCTGCGTATTTGCCATCTCAATAATTGCGCAACGGGCGTTGCTACCCAAGACAAGACACTCCGGGAACAGTATTACCTGGGTACCGTGGAAATGGCGCGCAATTTCTTCCGTTTCATGGCAGAAGAAACCCGCGAGTGGATGTCACGTCTCGGGGTCAGGAGTCTTGAGGAGCTCGTGGGACGGGTGGATTTGCTGGAAGTGTTACCCGGCGTGACGGAAAAACAGAAAAAACTCGACCTGTCGCCGATTATCTATACTGATGAACTGTTACAAAGCAAACCGCAGACCTGCCAGGTTTCAAGAAACACGCCATTTGACAAGGGGTATCTGGCAGAGCGTATGGTTGAGGATATACTCCCTGCAATTGAGGCAAAGTCAGGCGGGGAGTACCACTACTCCGTCAGTAATTGTGATCGTTCCATTGGTGCACGCTTGTCTGGTGAGATTGCCAAGCGCCACGGTAATCAGGGGATGGCCGACGCGCCGGTGAAACTGAACCTTCAAGGCGTAGCAGGCCAATCGCTGGGTGTCTGGAACGCGGGTGGACTGGATATTTATTTGCGGGGGGATGCCAACGATTACGTCGGTAAGGGAATGGCCGGCGGGAAAATTGTCATTGCGCCACCCGAAGCCAGTAGGTTTTCTTCAAATCAGGCACCGATTATTGGCAATACCTGCCTGTATGGTGCCACCGGTGGAAAACTATACGCCGCCGGCCGTGCAGGTGAGCGTTTTGCGGTGCGCAACTCGGGTTGTATCACGGTTGTTGAGGGTGCTGGACACCATTGCTGTGAGTATATGACGGGAGGCGTAGTGGTGGTGCTCGGCAATACTGGTCCGAACTTCGGTGCAGGCATGACAGGTGGCTTTGCCTATGTTCTGGATGAGGAGCGAACTTTCGTTGATCGCTACAATATGGAGCTGGTCGATATTCAGCGTATCACCAGTGAGGCCACCGAGGCCTATCGCCACAATCTGGAAAGTCTGATCAAGGACTTTGTGGAAGAAACTGGTAGTGCCTGGGGTCAACAGGTCCTCGAAAACCTGGAGAGCCTCCTCAATAAATTCTGGCTGGTCAAGCCCAAGGCTGCGAGTCTGCAAAGCTTGCTTGAACACACTCGTGCTGCACCCCAATAAGGCTGTTGTTGAGTAAAGGTTTCCACTTATGACGCAAAGATTGAACAACAATTTCCAGTTTGTGCAGGTAAGTAGAGAAGAGCCCGGAAAAAAGGGATTGCTCAGTCGCACCCGGGAATTTGTCGAAATTTACGAGCCATTCGAACAGAAGGAAGCCGCCAGTCAGGCACATCGCTGTCTGGATTGCGGTAATCCCTACTGTGAGTGGAAGTGCCCGGTTCACAATTATATCCCCAACTGGCTAAAGCTATTGTCTGACGGCAATATTCTTGAAGCAGCGGAGCTCTGTCATCAGACCAATACACTCCCCGAGGTCTGTGGCCGGGTATGTCCTCAAGACAGGCTTTGTGAAGGTGCCTGCACCCTGAATGATGATTTTGGTGCTGTCACCATTGGCAGTGCAGAGAAATACATTACCGACACTGCTTTTGCCATGGGTTGGCGTCCGGATATGTCCAATGTGACGTGGACCGACAAACGGGTAGCCATCATCGGGGCCGGGCCAGCGGGCCTCGGTTGTGCTGATATTCTGGTACGGGGCGGTGTTCGACCAGTGGTATTTGACCGCTACCCGGAAATTGGCGGCTTGCTGACTTTCGGTATACCGGAGTTCAAGCTCGAGAAGTCGGTGATGCAAAATCGCCGTGTCATCCTTGAAGATATGGGTGTGGAATTCAGGCTCAATACCGAGATTGGCGTCGATGTGACCATCGACCAGTTGCTGGAAGAGTACGATGCCGTTTTCCTTGGCATGGGCACCTATAAATACATGAAAGGTGGTTTTCCCGGAGAAGACCTCCCCGGCGTTTACGATGCGCTTCCTTTTCTGGTGGCCAATGTCAATCGCAACATGGGTTGGGAAAAGAACCCTGACGATTTTATTAGTGTTGCCGGGCAGAGGGTCGTGGTATTGGGCGGTGGTGATACTGCCATGGACTGTAATAGAACATCCATTCGCCAGGGTGCGACCTCGGTGGTGTGTGCCTACCGGCGAGATCAGGAGAACATGCCGGGTTCCCGTCGTGAGGTGAAAAACGCCCAGGAAGAAGGAGTGCAGTTCCTGTTTAATCGCCAACCGGTTGAGATTATTGGCAATGGTCGTGTAGAGGGCGTTAAAGTGGTTACTACAGAGCTGGGTGAACCGGACGAACAAGGTCGCCGTCGGCCTACGCCCGTTGCGGGAAGCGAAGAAATTCTGCCGGCAGATGTCATCCTGATTGCGTTTGGTTTTCAGCCTGATCCCGCCCCCTGGATTGGCGAGAAAAACGTTCAGCTCAATGACTGGCAGGGCGTCATAGCGCCCGAAGATCAGTGCTTCAAGTTTCAGACCAGCAATCCAAAGATTTTTGCCGGGGGTGATATGGTGCGTGGTTCGGACTTGGTGGTGACCGCAATTTGGGAAGGGCGCCAGGCAGGCGAAGGTATTCTGGATTACCTGCAAGTTTGACCACAAGGCTCAAAACCAATGGCTCTACTAAAAAATGATCGTTTTCTTCGTGCCCTGTTGCGCCAACCTGTCGACGTAACTCCGGTATGGATGATGCGTCAGGCGGGCCGGTATTTGCCAGAATACCGTCAGACCCGTTCCGCAGCCGGTGATTTTATGGCTGTCTGTACCAATCCTGAGTTAGCCTGCGAGGTCACGCTCCAGCCGCTTGAGCGCTACCCACTAGATGCGGCAATTCTGTTTTCGGACATTCTCACTATCCCCGACGCCATGGGGCTGGGCCTCTATTTCGAAGCCGGAGAGGGGCCACGTTTCAGGAAACCGGTCAGGACCGAGGCGGATATTGCCGGTCTCCAGGTGATTGATCCGGCCAGCGATCTTCCCTATGTGTTGGATGCCGTGTCCACCATTCGTCGTGAACTCAATGGCCGGGTGCCTTTGATCGGGTTTTCCGGAAGTCCCTGGACTCTGGCAACGTACATGATTGAGGGCGGGAGCAGTCGCGATTTTGCTCGTAGTAAAACCATGCTCTATGACCAGCCGCAGTTGCTTCACCAACTGCTTGAAAAGCTTGCAGAGTCGGTGATCGCCTACCTCAACGCACAGATAGATGCTGGCGCACAGGCGGTGCAGATTTTTGATACCTGGGGCGGTGCGCTCTCCCATGCTGCCTATCAGGAATTTTCGCTCAATTACATGACCCGGATTGTTGCCGGTCTGACCAAACACAGCGAGGGTCGAGAGGTACCGGTGATTCTCTTTACCAAAGGTGGAGGACAGTGGCTTGAAGCCATTGCGGATTCTGGCTGTCATGCGGTCGGATTGGACTGGACAACACATATTGGTCATGCTCGCCAACGTATAGGGGCCAAAGTGGCGCTCCAGGGAAATATGGATCCGGCGACACTTCGTGCTTCACCTGAAAGAATTCGTCAGGAGGTTGCCACTATTCTCGATCAGTACGGTAGTGGCGAAGGTCATATATTCAATCTTGGCCATGGCATCACGCCAGACATCAGCCCCGAGAAGGCTGGAATTTTTATTGACGCAGTTCACAGTTATTCAGTGAATTACCACAAAAAAACCTAAGCAAACTAACCAGTTATCTCCTAATTAGACCGGTCAGATGTTCCCAGTTGTGATTATCTGAGATTGTCATATCCTTATCGATGAGAGTTTTTCTATTGTGCAGAATGCGATCAGGAAGCAACAAATAATTCACAACTTGGGCGTGCATCATTATGAGCATTAAACAGATCAAGATAAGCGTTGAAGACATCACTATGGGGATGTATGTTTCGTGTCTTGATCGTCCCTGGAGTCAGACGCCCTTTCCCATTCAGGGTCTCCTTGTTAAAAGTCCGAAGGAAATTAGCTCCCTGCGTAACTATTGTGACTATGTGTATATTGATGTGACTAAAGGCCTAAGCCCTATTGAGGGAACCACTACGTTCAATCCGCCAAATACTGCTGGGCGAAAAGGAGCACGTGCCTTTGCATCAAGTGGGTTGGGTTCAGCCACCGATTCTACAGAGGTGCCACCCATTGAGGTCAAGCGCGGTGTCTATCGTCAGCAGGTATCCCTTGCCAGTGAAGTTGAGCATGCCGAAAAAGCCTTGTTGCAGTTGCGAGGTCAATTCACTCTTGCGGTAAAACAAATTGCCAAAGGTCGGGACTTTGATTATCAGGGGTTGAAGGATTCCGTTGGGGACATGGTCAGCAGTGTTGTCAGGTGTCCCGATGCTTTTACTTGGCTGTTAAGGCTTCGTCTTAAAGACCAGCATAGCCATGACCACAGCATGCGTTCAGCCCTGTGGGCAGTGCAGTTCTCACGCTTTGTCGGTATGCCAAAAGAAGAAATGTCAGTGTTGTGCTTGGGTACCCTGTTGAAGGATATCGGTAAAATTAAATTGCCCAACGGCCTGCTCCGTAAAAGAAAACGGACATCGGAAGAAGTTGCTGAATATAAAAAATTTGTTGAGTATGGTGTTGAAATGTTGCGCAGTAGTAATGTGGAACCACGTGTTGTGTCCGTGGTACGTTTCCACTGCGAGCGCCATGATGGCAGTGGGTTTCCAGAGGGATTGCGTGGTGGAAAAATTCCTTTATTGGCTAGGATCGCTGGTATTGCGACAACCTACGATGCTATTTCAAATCCCCGTGAAGCTGAGGAGCCAGTGGCGCCGTCCAGGGCAGTGAGCCTGCTGTATAATCTGCGGGATAAAAAGTTTCAGGATGATCTGGTGGTGCAGTTCATCCAGTCAGTTGGTCTTTACCCCACTGGGACGCTGGTGGAGTTAACAACCGGTGATATCGGTATTGTTGTGGAACAACACGCAGAATCACGTTTGACACCGAAGGTTGCAGTGTTGGGTCAGCAAAAAGCACAGGCCTCTGGTACCTATATTTTGGTTGATCTCAAGGATGAGGGTTTATCTCGGAAAATTCTGGAGAAAAGTGGCCAGTCAAAAGCAAAATCCGTTTCCAAGTTGGCTATTGCAAGAGATCTCGATTTGTCCGGTTACGATGTGGACATTGCCGCTGTCAGTGGCATTTTTATGCAAAGTACACAAGTGGCAATGGAAACGATTGTTGCTGATAATACCGAAATTGAAACGCCAGCTCGCCAGGGTGGGTTTTATGCCACGCTTCGGAACCGGTTTCGTCTCTGATGGGATTTTTGGGTTGGTTTAGAACCGGCCCATTCTTTTCCCCATTTGAACTGTAGTTCCCGGACCACAGGTCACATCCCAGGTCACTGAATTTTCATCAAATAATAGAATAACGGTTGAGCCAAATTTGAATCGGCCCATTTCTTCCCCTTTTTTGAGAGCGACTTGGCTATCCAAAAACTGTTCTGTTTTCAGCTTCCCTGGGGGGTAATTTCTCCATACAGTCTCAATGCCTGCTACCAGCATGGCGCCTACCATGACAATGGCGCAACGACCTCTTTCTGTATCGAAAAAGCTTATCAGGCGTTCATTTCGGGCAAACAGGCCATTGATATGCTGGGTTGTCGTGGTATTGACAGAAAACAGTTTGCCGGGGATGTAGCGGCAATACTCCAGTGATCCGCTAATGGGCATGTGTACCCGGTGATAATCTCGGGGAGACAGGTAAATGGTTGCAAACTGCCCATTCAGGAATTGTTCGCTCCGGGGGCTGTGTTCACCCAATAACGCGTCCACTGAAAAATGCCTGCCCTTCGCCTGGAAAATACGCCCCTGGGTGATTGCCCCCAGCTGACTGATAGTGCCATCCGCCGGTGAAACGATACTTCCCGGTGTGTCATCAATTGGGCGCGACTCGGGTTTCAGTGAGCGTGTGAAAAAATCATTGAAACTGGTGTAGTCATTGTCGGAACTACCGGCCGCTTCATCCATATTCACGTTATAGGTTTTGATGAATTGCCGGATAAGCAGGTTTTTTGTCCGGGGGTGGGTGCTCTCAGCCAGTTTTGACACCAGCCGGGACAGCTGGTGTTGTGGGGTCAGCCGTTGCAGGGCAACAAACCATTCGGCAAGAAAATCATTCACCGCCCTTGCTCCACGGGTGTGTCGGATCGATTACCCCACTCCCACCATGAGCCATCGTAGGCGCGAATATTACTGAAACCCAGCAGACGGCCTACTAGATAGGTAAAGCCTGAACGGTGATGTGACTGGCAGTGGGTGATGGTGGGTTTATCGGGAGAGATACCCACTGAGGCTAGGTATTCGAGGGCATCCCGCCGGACCCGCATATTGCGTTCACGATCCATTAGACTGGTCCACTCGCAATGAATAGCACCGGGAATATGGCCACCTTTCTCAGCCATTACCTTTTCTCCCGTATATTCCTCAATACTGCGGGCATCCCAGATTTGTACATTATTGGTAGCATCCAGAGCCATGATGTCCTCGGCGCTGACAATTGCTGCCCGATCAACAGTCGCCTCGAATTCTATCACTTCGGGTGGAGGAACTTCATCGGTGGTGGGAAAACCCTCGGCGTACCAAGCAATGAGTCCGCCGTTGAGGTACGACCAGTTTTGATGACCGATAACATCCAGTGTCCAGATCAATCGGCCTGCCCAGCCACCCCCTTCATCATCGTACACCACTACATGTTTGTCGGCTGTCAGTCCGATTCGACTAAACAATGCATCCAATTGCGCGGGGGAGGGCAGTTTATTGGGCCATGGTTGACCGCCATTCATCAGTTCTTTGGTTGACACGTGTACAGCACCGGGGATATGCCTCCGGCTGTAAACTTCAGCCTTGCAAACATCAATCAGCAGGATGTCAGGTCGTTCAAGCAGTTCGACCAGTGACTCCGGTTCCAGTAACTTAGGTAACTCAGACATAATTGCTCCCATTCATGCGAGGCGCGATTGTAACATCAAAAAACCCATGACTTTACTGCTGGTCCGACTCCAGACTCTGTACAATTTGCTGGTAGCTACTGAAGCGAGTTGCGCTAATGTTGCCGGAAGCAATGGCCTGGCGCAGGGCGCAACCGGGTTCTCCCTGATGCCGACAGTCGCGGAATCGACAGTGGCCGAGAAAAGCCCTGAACTCTACAAACCCCTCTGCGATGGCATCCGGTTCAAGGTGCCAGAGTCCGAATTCGCGGATACCTGGCGAATCGATCACCTCGCCACCACTCGGTAGATGAAAGAGTTGTGCTGTGGTCGTGGTATGTGTCCCTTTTGCTGCGCTCTCCGATAGTGCCCCCACAGCTGCTTCTGCTTCAGGGGCGATGCTGTTCAGTAATGAAGATTTGCCCACGCCCGATTGCCCGACAAAGACACTGGTGCGGGTGCTCAAATAGTTGGTGAGTTCGTCAATGCCTTTTCCTGTATGAGCCGATACCAGCAGACAGTCATACCCCAGCTTTCTGTAATCATCCATCAGGCTGATCAGCGTTTCTTGCTGATCCTCGGCAATCAGGTCAATTTTGTTCAGGATCAGGATGGGTTGAATACCCTGGCGTTCAGCAGCGACCAGATAACGATCTATCAGATTGGCATGGGGTTCAGGAAAAGGGGCTATGACAACAGCAATACAGTCGATATTGGCTGCAACCGGTCGCAGTTTACCGCGGTTGTCCGGTCGGCATAGTTCGGAGCTGCGGGGGCTGATGGCCACCACCACGCCATTGGATTCTCCGTTCTGCCAAGTGACCCGGTCTCCGGTGACAATGGAGGGCAGATTGGCGCGCAAATAACAGCGGTGTACCTCGCCTTTGTGCTCGTTGGACTCCACTAGTACCCGGTTGCCATAACACGCAGTAATTCTGCCGGTTTGTTCGGGACCAAGGCCATCCGTACTCGTCTGACTCTCCGGCGAATCCGGTCTGTCAGTGGACGACTGTGCTCGACGCTGGTTCTCCAGTATCCGTCGGCGCTGTTGTTTGGTTAAATGACGCTTGGACAATATTTCTCCTCTTCTTGCCCGACAGCCGCAGTGGCTGGCTTAGTTGCCCCGGAGGATATAGCATATGTTCAACCGGGGACAGGCACAAAAGATGATTGATTTTCAGGAAATTTACCAGTCACTGGCCGGGTTTATCCCGGTGCTGGTGGCCTTGGTTATCGTAATATTGGGATTGTGGCTCGCCAACTGGCTACTGTTGCGTCGCGCGGGTTTGTCCACCGAGTCGAAGCTTCCCGGTCAGGTAACCATGTTGGCGCTGACGGCGCTGGCACTGGTGATTATTATCCTGGTGTTGCCCGTGAGTGAATCCACTCGCGGTGATCTGTTGAGCCTGCTGGGGCTGCTGTTATCCGTTGTGGTGGCTATCTCATCGACAACCTTTGTTGCGAATGCCATGGCGGGTTTGATGTTAAGGGCAGTAAAAAGCTTTCATCACGGTGACTTTATTCGTGCCGGCGAGCATTTTGGTCGCGTTACTGAGCGGGGCTTATTTCATACTGAAATACAATCCGAAGATCGTGATTTAATTACTTTGCCAAACCTGTTTTTGGCGGCGAATCCGGTCATAGTCATTCGTTCTTCTGGTACCATCATTTCCTGCGATCTTTCGCTGGGCTACGATATTCCCCATTATGAAATCGAGCCTCTGCTCAAAGAAGCAGCATTGGCAGCAGAGCTGGAAGAGCCGTTTATGCAGATTCGGGCACTTGGCGACTTTTCCGTCAGCTACCGAATTTCCGGTTACTATGCAGAGGTAAAGCACCTGTTGACGATGCGGAGCAGATTGCGTCGCGAGGTGTTGGATAAACTTCACGGTGCCGGTATCGAGATTGTATCCCCGGCATTTATGAATCAGCGTCAGTTCAATAACGACGAAAGGTTTATGGCACCTGCCAAGCAGGCCGTCTCCGTTGAACCACCGGAGACTGCACCGGAGGCCCTTATTTTTGACAAGGCCGATCGCGCAGAGAAGATCGGAACCCTGGAGCATGAAATTCAGGAGACAACAGAAAGGATCAAGACACTGAAGGGACAGCTTGCGGGCTCGGGTGATTCGGAAGCGGACGAGCTCAATGCCGAAATCAGCCGCAGCGAGGAGCGCCTAGTGCATCTTGATAATATAATCCGCATAGCAAAAGAAAAGCCTAATGAATGATGTGACTAAAGCCAGACACCCCCTCAACCTGATCTGGATAGATCTGGAAATGACGGGACTTGATACCGAGAGAGACGCGATTATCGAGATCGCTACGCTCGTTACCGACAAGGACCTGAATGTTCTGGCAGAGGGCCCGGTGATGGCCATTCATCAACCGGAAACCATGCTGGCGGGGATGGATGAATGGAATACACGCCAGCATGGTCAATCGGGTCTGATAGAGCGGGTGCGCAACAGTACAACGACGCTGGCAGAGGCGGAGCAGGCGACAATTGCATTTTTGAAACAGTTTTTGGATGAACGGCAATCGCCGATGTGTGGCAATTCTATCTGTCAGGATCGCCGTTTTCTGGCGAGACAGATGCCGTCGCTGGAGGCCTTTTTCCACTATCGCAATCTGGATGTCAGCAGTGTGAAGGAGATCATCAGACGCTGGCGACCTGAGTTGATGAAAGGCTTCAATAAACAGAGCTCACATCTCGCCATGGCAGACATCAAGGATTCCATTGCCGAGCTGACCTACTATCGGGATGTCTTTTTTATCATGGAGCCGCGGGCGGAATAATTAACCTTCGGGGAAGGACTGGCCCTCATTCAGAGGCAGGCTTTGGCGGTTGAGGGTATTGGTAATTTTTCGCTTGCGCCTTTTCTGTTGCTGATGTTGTCCCAAGGCCCATTCCACATGCTCTCTCACCATAGGGGAGGCATGTGACTCGCGGCTTCGCAGGGCGCTGACCACTGTCTCCGAGGTGGGGGCGTTGCCAAGGCCAACGGCCAGGTTCCTGAGCCAGCCCTCATAACCCACTCGCCTGATGGGCGACCCTTCGGTCTTCTTGAGAAATTCCTGTTCACTCCACAAAAAAAGTTCAGCGAGTTCGCGGTTGTCCAGGTTGTGTCGGGGCGTGAAATCTTTCTCGTCACTCAAGGATGCCGTCTTGTTCCAGGGGCAGACGGCCTGGCAGTCATCACAGCCGAATACCCGGTTGCCCATCGGTTCGCGAAATTCCTCCGGAATACTGCCTTTCTGCTCTATGGTGAGGTAGGAAATACAGCGTCGTGCATCCAGTACATAGGGCGCCGGAAATGCATCGGTCGGACAGACTTTGAGACAGGCCTGGCACTCCCCGCATTGATCTGTCTCGCTGGATTGGTCCACCGGTAGCGGCAGGTTTGTATAGATTTCTCCAAGAAAAAACCAGGAGCCGGCCTGGCTGTTAATCACCAGAGTGTGTTTGCCCATCCAGCCCAACCCGGCTTTCACGGCGAGGGGTTTTTCCATGACCGGCGCACTATCGACAAAGGGGCGTTGTACAACGGTTCCCGGCACGGCTTTCTCGATCTCTTTGCTGAGCGTTGTCAGCCGATTGCGGATCAGTTTGTGGTAGTCGCGGCCCAGCGCGTATCGGGAGATGTAGGCTTTGCTCTCATCTTTCAGCGTCGCGATCATATTGCTGTTATCGGTCAGGTAGTCCATTCTGACCGTGATCACACGAAGCGTACTGGGAAGTAATTGTTCCGGGTGATAGCGCTTTTCACCGTGCTCGCTCATCCAGCGCATCTCTCCCTGGTGGCCCGCCGCAAGCCAGTCATTCAGCCGGTGTCCAGCTTCCGATAAGTCGGTGTCGGTGATCGCCACTTGCTGAAAACCGAGCTGTTTGCCCCAGTCTTTTATGTCCAGGGCAAGTTGTGTGTAATCGATCTCGGGTGTTTCACTGCACATAGTCGAACGGCCGTGGTGAGTTGACGTATAATTTTGCCAGATATTCTCAGGATAATCGGTATTTTATGTACCAGAATTTGCCAGTGTCATTGTTTACTACCGAGCAAGCTCGCCAACTGGATCAGGCTGTCATCCGGAACGGTACCCCCGGCATCAAATTGATGAAGCGGGCGGGTTATGCCACGTTCCAGAAAATTCTCAGTCACTGGCCGGGATTGCCGTTGACGGTTTTCTGTGGTGCGGGAAATAACGGTGGTGACGGCTATATCGTGGCGGCGTTGGCGGCCGAGGGTCAGCTGCCTGTTCGGGTGATTGAGATGAGCTCGCCCGGGAAACTCGGCGGTGATGCGTGCACAGCGTTTGAGTATGCCCGTGATGCGGGTGTGCCGATGGTCCCGTTCAGTGATTGCCTGGATCTGTCGGCGGGTGTGATTGTGGATGCACTGCTAGGCACCGGGTTTTCCGGTGAAGTTCGCGAGCCCTATGCTCAGGCTATCCGATTAATCAACCACAGTGGTTTGCCGGTTGTCTCGGTGGATGTTCCCTCGGGTCTTTGTGCGAATACGGGTGCTGCTATCGGACCTGCCGTCGAGGCTAATCTTACGGTCACCTTCATTGCTCTGAAACAGGGGCTTTTTACCGGCCGGGGGCCGGCCCTCTGTGGAGAGCTGGTTTACAGTGATTTGCGTGTTTCCGAGCAGGTTCTGGCGGCAGAGCCTCACCCGGCTTATCGCCTGGAGCTGGATCCTCTGAGGTCGACCTTGCTGGCGCCCCGTCGGCGTGACGCTCACAAGGGGGTCTTTGGTCATGTACTGATTATTGGCGGTGATCGGGGTTTTGGTGGGGCGGTAAGCATGGCCGCAGAGGCTGCATTAAGGGTGGGGGCCGGACTGGTGAGTGTTGCAACTCAACCCGAACATGTTGCAGCGCTACTGGCGCGTCGCCCCGAGTTGATGGTGCGAGCGGTGACTTCGGGTCAACAGCTCCGGCCGCTGCTGGCCCGTGCCACCGTACTGGTCGCCGGCCCTGGCCTTGGGCGATCGCCCTGGTCCGAGCAATTATTGCAGCAGGTGCTGGACACGGCATTGCCGGTCGTTCTGGATGCCGACGCATTGAATATCCTCAGTGAGGCTCGGCTGACTTCAGGCCATTTACCATCAAACTGGATAATTACCCCTCATCCGGGTGAGGCCGCGAGGTTGCTGGGTATCACTGTGGAGGCTGTGGAGGCCGACCGGTTTGCCGCTGTGCGGGCTCTGCAACAAACATTTCAGTGTGCGGTTGTCCTGAAAGGGGCTGGTTCACTGGTGTGCCTTGACCCCGGGCTGCCAGTGGCGGTTTGTACCGGCGGCAATCCGGGCATGGCCAGTGGCGGTATGGGCGATGTCCTGAGTGGTATTATTGGTGGGTTGATTGCCCAACGGTTGTCCCCGGACATGGCATTGCCGCTGGCCGTGTGCCTGCATGCCGAGGCCGCCGATCAAGCAGCAGTGGAGGGCGAGCGAGGTATGCTGGCCACGGATCTGTTGGGCTCTCTGCGGCGCCTGGTGAACCCATGAGTCAAACAGTGGTCAAGGTGCTCTCCGGTGAGCAGGCAATGGTGGAGTTCGGGCGCCAGCTTGGTGAATCAATAGACGTACCGATACTGATTTTTCTGAAGGGTGATCTGGGCGCGGGCAAGACCACCCTGTGTCGCGGTATTCTTGGTGCGTTTGGTCACAAGGGGCCAGTAAAAAGTCCAACTTATACACTGGTAGAGCCCTATCAGTTCGGTGGTGATGGATTGGTTTACCATTTTGATTTATATCGGCTGGGGGATCCCGAGGAATTGGAATTTATCGGTATTCGTGATTATCTGTCGCAGGGCAGCTGTTGTCTTGTGGAGTGGCCAGAACGCGGTGCAGGCATGTTGCCACTACCGGATCTGCAGATCACGATAACAGCCGTTGAGGATGGCCGTCGTCTGAGTATTGCCGGTAATACCCCGAAAGGCGAGGCCGTTCTGGCTTCTCTGCCGAAACCGGGTTGAGGGCAGCATTTTGTTTAAAGCGCGAATCATCGTATCTGTTCTGCTCCTGCTGGTTGGTGTCTGTCCGCCCCTGGCCGCGGCCACAGTGGATGGTGTTCGGCTGTGGCGCGCCCCAGATCACACGCGATTGGTTTTTGATGTCAGCGGACCGGTGAATCACACCGTTTTTGACCTTGATAACCCCCGCAGGCTGGTGGTTGATATTGACCGGACTACTCTGAAAACTGCCTTTACCGGACTGGATTTCTCTACTTCACCGATTACCGGGATTCGCAGTGGTGTGCATGAAGGGCATCATCTGCGAATTGTGCTGGACCTCAGTGCTCCGGTGAGGCCGCGCAGTTTCACCCTGGTGAAGAATGAGCAATATGGGCACCGGTTGGTCCTGGATCTCTACGATCGTGTAATAGACGAGGCCCGCAGTACCGCAGAGGAATCAGTTAAGCCGCCGCCCCTGGGGCAGCGGGATGTGGTCATATCGATTGATGCAGGTCACGGTGGTGAAGACCCGGGAGCTCTGGGCCCCAACGGCATTCGTGAAAAAGAAGTGGTGATGTCGATCAGCCGCGAGCTGAAAAGGTTGTTTGATCAGACGCCGGGTTTTAAGGCCCGACTGGTCAGGGATGGTGATTATTATATTGCACTGCGGGAACGGACGCGCATTGCCCACGAACATCGTGCAGACATGTTTATTTCAGTCCATGCAGATGCCTTCACCAAACCTTCGGCCAATGGTGCCTCCGTATTTGCGCTGTCCCGTCGGGGTGCTACCAGTGAAACGGCCCGCTATCTGGCCAGTAAGGAAAATCGTGCGGATTTAATCGGTGGTGCCGGTTCGGTCAGCCTCGACGACAAGGATCATATGCTGGCCAGCGTATTGCTGGACTTGTCCATGACAGCGACCCTCAGTAGCAGTCTGGATGCCGGTTCGGAAGTGCTGAAATACATGGGGGGTGTCGCCCGGCTTCACAAAAAGCGTGTGGAGCAGGCGGGTTTTATGGTGCTTAAATCGCCCGATATTCCTTCCATTCTGGTGGAGACCGGATTTATTTCCAATCCCCATGAGGCGCGCTTACTGGGTACCCGGGACTACCAGCAGAAAATAGCCAGATCGATATATAACGGGATTCACCAGCATTTCAGCAAGGCGCCGCCCTCGGGGACGCTGCTGGCCGCGAGAAAGTCGATGGGTGAAAATGTCCATGTGATCGCGAGGGGTGATACGCTGTCCGATATCGCCCTGAAGTACAATATTTCCGTCGATGCACTGCTCCGGCATAACGGACTTACCAATACCCGTATCAACATTGGTCAGCGTCTTAAAATTCCCTCTTCATAAGAATTGTTTCATGCCCAAAATACACCTGCTCAGTCCCCGGCTAGCCAATCAGATAGCTGCTGGAGAAGTGGTTGAACGCCCGGCCTCTGTGATCAAGGAACTACTGGAAAACAGTATTGATAGTGGTGCCAGTCGCATTGACATCGACGTGGAACGGGGTGGCATCAAACTGATGAGAGTGCGTGATAACGGTTCCGGGATTGCATCAGATGACTTGCCATTGGCGCTCAGTCGGCACGCCACCAGTAAAATTGAACAGCTTGATGATCTTGAATCGGTCGGGACTCTGGGGTTTCGCGGTGAGGCTTTGGCAAGTATTTCCTCTGTGTCACGGCTGGCGATTGCCACCAATGACCAAAATAGTGGCCCGGGCTGGAAAGCCGAGGCCGAAGGTCGTGATATGGCTGTGAATCTGGCCCCGGTCGCCCATCCACGGGGCACCACAGTTGAGGTGCGCGATCTGTTCTTTAATACACCGGCCCGGCGCAAGTTTCTGCGGACCGAGGCCACCGAGTACAAGCGGATCGACGAAGTCCTCCGCAAGCTGGCTCTGAGTCATTTCGAGATCGATTTTACCCTGCACAATAACGGCAAGGCCGTACATCATTTCCGCGCCACCACCAGTCAGGCAGAACAGGAGCGACGGGTGGCCGCTATTTGTGGCCCGGCGTTTATGGAAAATGCACTCTATCTTGACCTCGAGGCCGCCGGTTTGCGGCTCTGGGGTTGGGTTGGGTTGCCAACGTTTTCCCGCAGTCAGGGGGATCTGCAGTACTTCTACGTCAATGGTCGCAGTATCCGCGATAAACTGGTTACCCATGCGGTGCGTCAGGCCTATCGGGATGTGATGTATCAGGGGCGCCACCCGGCGTTTGTGCTCTATCTTGAGGCGAATCCCGCAGAGATTGATGTCAATGTGCATCCTACCAAGCACGAAGTGCGTTTTCGCGACAGTCGGACGGTACACGATTTCCTGTTTCGCAGCCTGCACCGTGCGATAGCGGATATCCGGCCCGGTGATGCTCCGGCTGCACAGGTTGCCATAGCTGAGCAAACCCTCGGTGAGCCCCATTGGCGGACACTGGCTGAACAATCGGCAATGGGCTTTTCGACACAGCAAACGTTCGGGACTAGCGAGGTGGCAGAGCCCATGACCGCCTACGTTCCCGAGAATGAATGGCAGGACAAGCAGTTACATCCTGAACCAGAATCGGACGGCTCCCCTCCCCCGCTGGGTTACGCTATCGCCCAACTGAAGGGTATTTATATTCTGGCTGAGAATGCAGAGGGGCTGGTACTGGTCGACATGCACGCGGCCCATGAGCGAATTACCTATGAGCGCATGAAGCAGGCCTTTGACGCTCAGGCACTTGTCTCCCAGCCCTTGTTGGTGCCGATTACCCTAGCGGTAAGCCAGTCAGAGGCCGATGGGGCCGATGAGCACTCGGCGCTGTTTGAAAATCTGGGTTTTTTACTGCAGAGAGCCGGCCCGGAAAGCCTGATTGTGTGGCGGGTACCCGCCATGCTCCGCGATGCCGATGTCGAGCCGCTAGTGAGAGACGTGCTGTCTGATCTCCTGAAGCACGGTAGTAGTGATCGTATTCGACAGCATCTGGATGAGATTATGTCGACGATGGCCTGCCATTCCTCGGTACGGGCCAACCGCAAGCTGAGTATTCCCGAAATGAATGCCCTGTTGCGAGATATGGAGGCTACTGAGCGCAGTGGTCAGTGTAACCATGGCCGGCCCACCTGGACGCAGATGTCATTGGAAGCGCTGGATCGACTTTTTTTAAGGGGGCGTTAGCCTATGATCCGGACAATCGGAAATATTCTGTGGTTTGTGCTCGGCGGTCTGGTGATGGGGCTTGCTTGGTGGCTTATTGGCCTGATCGCCTTTATCACGATTATCGGGATTCCATGGGGTAGATCCTGTCTGGTGATTGGCCAATTTACGATGTGGCCCTTTGGCCGTGAGGCGATCAGTCGCAGCGAACTCCGCCAGCGGGAAGATATTGGCATAGGTTTGCTGGGCCTGCTCGGCAATGTGATCTGGTTTCTGCTGGCGGGATTCTGGTTGGCGGTTGCCCATATCATGCTAGCGCTGGCGCTTTTTCTTACCATCATCGGTATTCCATTCGGGATTCAGCACCTGAAACTCGCCGGCATTGCCCTAGCTCCGGTCGGAAAAACGATTGTTTTGAGTGACGCCGCCAATGCGGCAAGATTGAGATAGTTCGAACGGTCACCCGGAATCTTTTGTACACCCGGTAACATGCCTTAGAGAGGCTCCATGGAGCACTTACATTTCAGTCACCCAGCCAGTAGGGTGGAGTGTTGCTTGGCAGCATTCGTTATCGTTGCACGGCTTAAGTGAAACAGCCCGAATAGGTTTAGAGGGGATCGAGTTGTTCCCCCAATATCGCCAGTTGCCGCTTGAGGCGAGCCTCACTGTGTTCACCCAAATGATTAATCCGGTATACGGCGCTCCCTTCGGCCAGTGGCGAGAGATCGATATCATCCAGCTCGGCCAGTTGAAGATCGGTGTGTTCAGCCAGCAGAATTTCGCCCGCTGCAGCTTTATCCAACAGGCGCTGCATTTCGGCAAGGCGTTTGCCGAGTTCGCGCTCGCTCAGCAGAATTGAAGGTGAAGCCTGTTGTAGTCCTGGGGAAACTGCTGCGGTCAGCTCAACTGTGATGCCTTGTTTGTCCAGTAACTGCGAACTGAGGCGGAGCAGTGCAGCAGCACAATGTATCGCACGGGACAGCTGGTCATTGTCACCCTCGGCAAACTCCAGATAAATATGATAGTCACTTCCCGGCAAACGCGTTGCCCCATAGAGGCGTTCTGCACCTTCGACCAGCTGGTCCAGCTTCACCATCAGTGTTTTAAAATGTTCCTGGTTTAGTAGTGCTTCCAGGCGGGGGAGGTTGCGGCAGGCGATCGCAAGGGTTGCCACCGATTGACCGAATAGGGGGTGCGATGCGGTGCCAGGTTTGCGTAGAAGGGGCTCTATTCGGTATTCAAGCTGGGCCAGTTCGTCCCCTTTACCGGTTTCGTTGCCCGGTAGTTGTTCAAGTAATGTCGTTAATCTGCGTGAGAGGCCGTTGCCAAACCGGAAAGCGACAAAAACCAGGATGGCGGCCAGTAAAATCCACAGCAACAGTAATATTCGTGTGGCAGTGGTTGTCTGTGCTGCATAATAATCGGGCTGTAGAATGACAGACACAAATCCGATTGTGTTGTCATCAACACTGACGGGGCTTCGATAGCGGCTGATGTCCATCGAGCGTCGGTCATTGTCGCCGGCCCTGGCAATCAGCTGGTTTTCAATGTCGTACACTGCGGTCTGACTTACGCCAGTAATGTCGAGCATATCGTCAAGTTCCACTTGCAGGCTCAGGCTGTCCCGGTGGATCAGTGGCTCCCGGATCACTTTTGCGAGTTGTCCGGCCAGTATATTGCCCAGGTGACTTTCCTGTTGTGATGTCAACTCATTCATCTGCTGGCTATGGGTAAGCCCCAGTGCAAGACCGGTGAGCACTGAAAAAATGAGTGCAGCGAGGGGGATAAGTTTGTCAAAAGATCGTTTGGTGTGGCCCATGCTGGTGACATATCCCTGTGATTGGCTATTGCTCATTCTATCTCATTCGCTGCTCTCCTATAATACTCGCGCCGATAAGGTTGTGATGATCCCCACCAAAAATGGAAACCACTGTGAGAGAAATTCTACTGATCAATGTTGCCGGAGAGGACAAGCCGGGTATTACCAGTGCTGTCTCCCGGGTGCTCGACGAGCACGGCGCAGATATTCTGGATATTGGTCAGGCGGTGATCCACGATAACCTCAATCTCGGCATTCTGGCCATGATTCCCGACGGCCAGCAATCGGCTCTGGTGCAGAAGGAAATTCTCTTCAGCCTCCATGCCATGGATATGCGGGTGCGCTTTCAGCCTATTTCCGAGTCAAGTTATGAACACTGGGTGGAGCAACAGGGCAAGCCACGCCATATTGTTACTCTGCTTGCTCGCCGGGTGGCCGCCCACCACATTGCGAGAGTAACAGCTGTGACCGTAGAGCAGGGTCTGAATATTGATAAAATTACCCGCCTGTCCGGGCGAGTGCCACTGGAGCGTATCGAGGCCAATACCAAGGCCTGTGTAGAGTTTTCCCTGCGGGGTGTTCCTGTGGATCTGACGGCGTTGCGTGCCTCCCTGTTGGAGTTATCTGCTGAGCTGGATATCGATGTCGCCTATCAGGAAGACAACATTTATCGCCGCAACCGCCGGCTAGTCGTCTTTGATATGGATTCGACTCTGATTGAAGCGGAGGTTATCGATGAGCTGGCCAAGGAGGCGGGAGTAGGCGATGAGGTGGCAGCCATCACCGATGCAGCGATGCGCGGTGAATTGGACTTCAAGGCGAGCTTTGCAGAGCGAATGAAATTACTGCGGGGGCTGGATGAATCAGTGCTGGCGGCGGTGGCTGCACGCCTTAAACTAACGGAGGGCGCTGAAAACCTGATGTCTACGCTACGTCTGTTAGGCTATAGAACGGCTATTCTGTCCGGGGGCTTTGATTATTTTGCACGGCATATTCAGAAGCAGCTTGGCATTGATTACATTTATGCCAACCATCTTGAGGTTGTTGACGGCCAAGTGACTGGCCGGGTGTGCGGTGAAGTGGTCGATGGCCAGCGCAAGGCACAATTGCTACGTGAAATTGCTGCCAGTGAAAATATCAGTCTGGAGCAGGTGATTGCCGTTGGGGATGGTGCCAATGATTTGCCGATGCTCAGTATCGCGGGGCTGGGGATCGCCTTTCGGGCGAAACCGCTGGTAAAAGCCACCGCCAAGCAGTCAATCTCGAAGTTGGGCCTGGATGGCATACTTTACCTGATGGGTCTGAGTGACAGGGATACACTGCTCTGGCAGCACGAGCAATTGCTGTCGGGCTAATCAGTTGTCATCGTCACTGAAATCGTAGTTCATGCGTTGAGACGGCGGCTGCAGGAAGTGACCTTGAATGTAGTGAACCCCGCAGGTCCAGAGTATGGGTATCATGTCTGCCCGCTCCACAAAGGGGACAATAATTTGTTCATTTTCGATTTTCAGTGAACTGATCAGGCTCTTGAGTTCAGCCAGACTTTCATCGTTCTGGTAAGCCTTTTCAATGATGACGCTATCAAATTTGATGTAATTGACCGACAGATTTTGCAATAGCTTCATTGGTTCAATGGCCAGCCCGAAGTGCGATAACGCGACATCGCCATTGATTTTGCTCAGCTCTTCAATCAGTTCTACAGACCGGTGGTACTGACGGGCGACATCGATTTCACGCAACTGGAAGATGACGTTTTTGGGGTATAGCCCGGATGCTTTCAGTGCCACTTTCAGCCAGGGGATAAAGCCCTCGTCGGTCAGGGTATGGCTGCAGATGTTGATGAAAAGACGTGTGGTTGGAGCACTCTTCAGTTTTTCTGAAAGCGCTTTGAATGACTCCAGAATCACCCAGTGGTCAATGTCTCTGGCCGCATCGGTTTTAAAGACCTTGGCAATAAAGTTGTCCGGCAGCGCTTTTTCGTCGGCTTCCGGCTTGGTTTGGATAAAGACTTCGTAAAATTGCTCCTGCTTGCCCTGCAGTGGGATGATGGGTTGGTAGAGCAGCTCGAAGAGCTTGTCTTCCAGCATGGCTCTGGCGGTTTCCTCGACATCTTCCTCGCAGTATTCCGGGCCGATTTCCGATTGATAGAGGTTGGCACCGTTGGCGAAATCCCCGTTATTTTTTTGGTGCAGTTCGGTGAGTGCAGAGAGGGCTTTCTCTATACAGCCCTCTGCCGTGGCAACGGTTTCGCTGATCACAGATGCCCCGATACCCAGGGTCAGGGTAAAGGTTTGCTCTCCCAATTGAAAAATATGCTTGCCTACGGTCTCGCACAGTTGGTTGGCAAATATCAGAGCTGCATCGGTCCCGGTATTGGGCATGATCATCACCAGCGTGTCTTCCTTGAAACGCATGAGACTGACGTCCTGGCTTGATGCATCCCTGATCTTGTCCACCAGTTGTGAGACCAGTTCTTCGGTTTTTTGTATGCCAATTTCTGCCAGAATACTGCTGTAGCGATCCAGGGTTATATAGAGCAGGACTGAAGAGCTATGCTTCTGCGCGGCGAGACGAATGGCGTTGTTGATCAGCTCGATAACCTTGTCGCGCTGAATATTCATCGCACCGGATGGCTCGGCGCCTTGATCGTCGCCAGTACTCACTTGGCCATCCAAAAACTGCCTGCTGATGACCAGCTCCAGAGCCGGTTCTCCCTGATAATCCACCTTGGCTATTCTGGCCTCGATTGGAATCGGTATTTCGTCGTTGGTGATGCCGGTAAAGCGCAGGGTTTCCAGCGGGATTTCTTCGTCCTTGTCGATGGGCCGGAGATACTCCTTGAGGCGTGCGTGATCCTCTGGTGCAATCGTATCAATCACCGGGAGGCAAAGCATGCTGTCACTTTCCAGATGACCAAACAGCTGGGCAAAACTGTCATTGGTGAACAGATAAGTACCTTCCTGGATAATCGCAATGGCATCTACCGAGGAGCCCAGCAGTCTTTCGCAACGGTTTTCTGCATCGGCATACCGACGCCTGAACTGACGCAACAGACGTCGTTGTTCAAGGTTGAACAGTGTTCTTGCGACCACCAGCAGTAACTGCTGGTCTTCGTCCATAGGCAACACATCCGCTGCGCCCAGGCGTAATCCCTCGACAATTTCTGAGACGTTGTATTGCTCCGAAATCAGAATAACGGGGGTGTCCAGGTCAAAACGCCTGATGAGGGAGAAGATGGACTTAATGGGTGTGTTTTCGCCCTGATATTGGCCAATAATCATATCCCAGGGCTTTTCCTGCAGCAGTTTTGATAGTACTTCTTCCTGGTTGACATGCTTTGACTCAGCGCGGTAGTTGGCGTTGCGCAGCAAGCTGACAATACGGTTAGCCTCTTCAAAGCTGTCGTGGACCAGTAAAAGCTTCAGGGCGCTGTCTGGGATCATTTAGGCTGGGCTCCTGAATCGTGCAGGGTGAGTTTTTGTTAGATTGCCGCATTATAAGGCAATGGAGGCCGAGGAACACGCAGCCAATCCCAGAGCACCGCTTTGCCCCTGGGACTAAAATGCGAGCCGTGCCACATTATCGGCAAAAAAGCGGAATAAAGCGAAATAGTGACCGGCATGACTTCAAGTTAACGGTACCTTACGTTAATGGTACCTTGCTCGGTGATCCGGGCATTTCCCTTACCAGTTTGGGTACAAGATAGCCGGGGAGTCTGAGCAGCAACTGGCTGTGCAATTGGCGAGCTGTCTCATCAGAGACCTCAAAGTGAGCTGCTCCGCTGATTTTATCCAGTTGATGGAGGTAATAGGGCAGGGTGCCGAACTCAAACAGGCGCTCGGATAACTGCGCCAAGGTATCGGTGTCATCATTAATTCCGGCCAACAATACGGACTGATTCATCATAGTGATACCGGCACTTTTCAGGGCCTGCAAACTTGACCCAACTGAATCATCCAGCTCATTGGGGTGATTGCTGTGAATCACCATAGAGGTTTGCAGGCGCGTTCCCGTCAGCCATTGCAGGCAGCTGTCGGTGATCCGGTCAGGAATGACCACGGGCAGCCGGGTGTGGATTCTCAATCGTTTGACATGCCTGATGGCGGCGATCTGCTCGGTGAGCCATCGCAATTGATTATCACCGGTTACAAGCGGATCACCGCCACTATAGATAACTTCGCTGATGGAATCGTCTCTGGCAATGTAGTCCAGCGCATTTTGCCATTCCGACCGCGCCGGCCTGTTTTCCTGGTAGGGGAAGTGGCGGCGGAAACAATAGCGGCAGTTGACCGCACAGTTTGGGCTGACGACCAGCAGAAGTCGGCCATGGTATTTGTGAATCAATCCCGGCACCGGGTTGGCTTGCTGTTCTGCCAAAGGGTCCTTGCTGTAACCGGGCGCAGCCAGCAATTCCTCACTAACCGGCAGGATTTGTCGAAGTAGGGGATCGTTTGGATCACCTTTTTTGATTCGGCTCAAATAGGCGTGGGGCACCCGCACCTGAAAATCACTGTGGGCAGCCAGCACCTCCGGGAGGTGGGTCCCATCCAGTTCCAGAAAGTCAAAAAGCTCTTTGGGGTGGCGAATACTGGCTGCCAATTGTTCTTGCCAGCCAAGGCTATCCAAACTCGTCGCAGAACCGGGTATCATAGCGCTCTCTTTTTTCCGGGAAGTTTTACTGAGTGTTGAGGCAATAATGGCTACCTATTCTACCAACGAAATTCGCGCCGGTCTGAAAGTCATGCTGGATGGTGATCCCTGTTCCATTGTGGAGAACGAATTTGTCAAGCCGGGCAAGGGCCAGGCATTTAACCGGGTTCGTTTGCGAAACCTGAAAACAGGTCGGGTCTGGGAGCGGACTTTTCGCTCCAGTGATTCGCTGGAGGCTGCTGATGTGTCGGACCGCGACATGCAGTATCTCTACAATGATGGCGAGCACTATCATTTCATGGAGCCGGATACCTTTGAGCAGTATCAGGCAGATGGCAAAACCCTCGGTGATGCTGTGCAGTGGTTGAGCGAGCAGGATACCGTGATGGTTACCCTGTTCAACGGGCAGCCATTGGCAGTGACGCCACCCAATCATGTGGAGTTGGAAATTGTCGAGACAGATCCGGGCCTGAAGGGGGACACCGCCCAGGGGGGTACCAAGCCCGCCAAACTGGTAACCGGTGCTGTGGTCAAAGTGCCTTTATTCCTCAATATTGGCGATGTTGTGCGGGTGGATACTCGCACCGGGGAGTATCTCAGTAGAGCCTGATTGCCCTGTTTTCGGCGCGTTTATGAGTAGTAAAGGGGTGGCGTTGGCCACCCCTTCTGCTGTTGACGCTGTCGGCTTTGTCAAACATCAATTGTTGAGGAAGTGGAATGGCTGACTGGCAACCGACGGCGACACTTGAAACGCTTCGCCGCCGTGCTGAGCTGATGGCGGCCATACGCCACTTCTTTGCACTTCGCAGTGTTTGGGAAGTAGATGTGCCGGTGTTGGCGAAAACCGGTGTCACGGATCTCAATATCGATTCAATTCCGGCAGAGCTGAATGGTCGACGCCACTACCTGCAAAGCTCCCCCGAATATCAAATGAAGCGCCTGCTCGCCGCCGGCAGTGGCGGTATTTATTATTTGGGGAAGGCCTTCCGGGATGGCGAGTCTGGTCGGCGTCACAGCCCCGAGTTCACGCTCCTCGAGTGGTACCGGCCCGGTTGGGATGAGCACGACCTGATGGACGAGGTGTCCTCATTATTGAGTGAGCTGGGAGTAGTGACCGAACCCGTCAGGGTGTCCTACCGTGAGATTTTTCAGCAGAACATCGGGCTGGACCCTCATGCGGCACCCCTGAAGGCGCTGCAGCGGGAGGCAACAGCACTTTCGGGAAGCGACTTTACAGCGGTCAGTCGAAACAGCTGCCTCGACCTTCTGTTCAGTCTTGGCGTCGAGCCGACACTGCCCGATGGGCTGGTGTTTGTTTATGACTATCCCCTGTGTCAGGCCGCTTTGGCTTGTGGTGGCAAGGACGCCTCCGGTGTTCCCGTGGCGCGACGCTTTGAAGCTTTTCTGAACAGGGTGGAGCTGGCCAACGGTTACTATGAGCTGACAGATGCTGCAGAGCAGCGCTCCCGTTTTGAGTCAGATCTGGCTTTGCGGGCAGCAGCCGGAAAGTCAGTCATGCCGGTTGATTATCAACTTCTGGCTGCCATGAAAGCGGGTTTGCCTGCATGTGCAGGAGTTGCGCTCGGTGCCGATCGCCTGTTGATGCAGTTGCTCTCACTGGCGGATATTCGTCAGGTCCTCCCATTTGGTATGCGGTGTGATGTAAATGATTGAACCGCTACCGCCAGCGATTTTTTTGATGGGGCCAACGGCCACAGGTAAAACGGATCTGGCCATCGCCTTGCGAGAGCACCTGCCGGTGGAGTTAATCAGCGTGGACTCCGCGCTGGTCTACCGGGGTATGGATATTGGCTCTGCCAAACCTCCAGCAGATCAATTGGCGGCGGTGCCGCACTGCTTGATCGACATTAGAGATCCGTCTGAAGCGTATTCGGCGGCTGAGTTTGCACGGGATGCCCGTCAGGCTATGACAGAGATCAGTGCTGCGGGGCGAATTCCCTTGCTGGTGGGTGGCACCATGCTGTATTTCAAGGCGCTGCTCGACGGGTTGGGCAATATGCCGCCCGCAGCCCCCGCCATTCGTGCCGAGATTGAAGATGAGGCCGCTCGGCGAGGCTGGCCTTTTATGCACGAGTTGTTGGCAGCCGTAGATCCTGAAACAGCAAAACTGCTGCACCCCAATCATTCTCGCCGCATTCAGCGGGCACTKGAAGTTTATCGCACTACCGGTAAAACCCTCTCACAATTCAAGCGCGAGCAGGCCAGCRCAGGCAGTGRGATYGATCCSATTACCCGKCAGTACCAGTTGATTMAGATYGGGCTYTTCCCCCATTGTCGGGCGCTGCTTCACCRGCGTATTGCCCARCGAYTTGAGAAAATGCTGGCGCAGGGYTTTGAAGAAGAAGTCAGAGMGCTYTACCAGCGMGSTGACYTGCATCCCGATCTRYCKTCAATGCGCGCYGTGGGYTACCGRCAGATGTGGCAATACCTKTCKGGAGAGATCGATTATCCMACCATGGTAAACATGGCCCAGGCGGCCACTCGTCAATTAGCCAARCGACAACTGACCTGGYTGCGCAGCTGGCCGGCATTGGAGCAGGTTTTTATTGATTCAGAAGCYGGGSAACCWGARAAGATGCCRTMTTTGCTTTCGGRGTGCTTGAAAATCCTTGAAAMGAGACCCATATACAAAAAGCAAGRCCGATAGTATGATGAATCYSCTTTAGTATGGACGCTGGTTTCGCCGAGTRTATTTTRTTTTAASTSTTTGTTTTTCGGCGTTTTTTTGTTCCTTTGTTGAGGAGAATAACAATGTCAAAAGGGCATAATCTACAAGACCCTTTTTTGAATGTATTGCGCAAAGAGCGTATTCCCGTCTCTATTTTTTTGGTCAATGGCATCAAACTGCAGGGTCAGGTTGAATCATTTGATCAATTTGTCGTGTTGTTGAAAAATACAGTCAGTCAAATGGTCTACAAACACGCGATTTCCACGATTGTTCCCTCGCGGCCGGTACGCCTGCCGATGGCTGCAGATGAATCGATGGATACCTCTGAGTGAGTGGAGTGCTAATTGTTTTTTGATCGCCCAGAATCCGGTGAAACCGCTATTCTGGTGCATTTGATTCTTGGCACTGAAAATGAGCCTGAAGATCCCAGAGAATTCGAAGAACTGGTGCTCTCCGCTGGTGGTGATCCTGTCGCATTGGTGGCAGGGCAGCGCAATGCTCCTCACCCCAAGTACTTTGTGGGCACGGGGAAGCTGGATGAGTTGGCAGGGCTTGTCGAGGAAACCTGCGCGGAGTTGGTTATTTTTAACCACAACCTCTCACCCAGCCAGGAGCGCAATCTCGAGGCTGCACTAAAATGCAGAGTGCTTGATCGCACTGGCCTGATTCTCGACATCTTTGCCCAGCGTGCGCGCACCCACGAAGGTAAGTTGCAGGTAGAGCTTGCACAGTTGCAGCATATGTCTACTCGGCTGGTTCGTGGATGGACTCACCTGGAGCGGCAGAAAGGTGGTATTGGGCTGAGAGGGCCGGGTGAAACCCAGTTGGAAACAGACCGTCGTTTGTTGCGAAACAGAATTACCTCCATTCTCGGTCGTCTGGACAAGGTTCGTCGACAGCGAGACCAGGGGCGTCGCTCGCGGTTGAGAGCAGAAATGCCGACCATATCGCTGGTGGGCTATACCAATGCGGGAAAGTCCACGCTGTTCAATCGACTGGCGAACGCGGAAGTTTACGCTGCCAATCAACTTTTTGCCACACTCGATCCGACCATGCGCCGTCTTGATATCAATGGCTTTGGTCCCGTTGTGCTTGCGGACACAGTGGGTTTTATCAGTCATCTACCCCACAAACTGGTCGAGGCTTTTCGGGCGACCCTGGAGGAGGCGGCGAGTGCATCTCTGTTGTTGCATGTGGTCGATGCGCACAGCGATGAGCGGTCGACCAACATTGCGCGAGTGAACGAAGTGCTGGGCGAGATAGGCGCTCTGGAGCTGCCGACTTTAATGATCTACAACAAAATTGATTTGTTGGAAAATCCTGCGCCCCGCCTAGATTTTGATGAGGCGGGTAAGCCGGTAGCCGTCTGGCTTTCGGCGCAAACCGGCCAGGGTTTTGATCTTTTGGCTCAAGCGGTTGCATCATTGCTGAGCAACGATATCGTCCACGATACCTACCGATTGTCGCCCACTATGGGTCGTTTGCGTGCCATGCTGTACGAGCGCAAGGCAGTGCTTGCAGAGTCCCCCTCGGATAATGGCAACATGCTGGTCGAAATCTGCATGCCAAGGCCCGATTTCTACCGTCTGTTGCAATCTGAGCAGCTGACGCCTGACGATTTGCAATGGCAACCCTGTCAGAGCCCCCCTACCACCAGAACCCACTGACCGTATGTCATTTGTCGTGTCGCGTATTTTGTTCACTTTGGCTTCATAGATAACGATTTGTTTTCGCCATATTGCTTGCCTTAAGCATGGCATTTAAATGGTGGCTTGGTACAATCATCGGTCGCGAATAACCCTTGAGTCTACGGAGAAACATATGGCCTGGAATGAGCCTGGTGGTGGTAAAGATCCCTGGGGCACCAATAACTCAGGCGACGGCCCACCTGATCTCGATGAGGCGCTCAATAAGCTGCGTGCCCGCTTCAGCAAGTTGTTCGGTGGCTCCGGTGATGGCGGCAATAACGGTTCCAGTGGTGGTCTGGTCGCAGTTGTCCTTGCTGTTTTGGTGATTGGTTGGGGGCTGTTTGGTTTCTATCAGGTGGATGAGAAGGAAAAGGCCGTCGTACTGCGATTCGGCAAATACCTGGACACAGTCGGTTCCGGGCTGCATTGGAATCCGCCCCTGATTGATCGCGTCACCAAAGTACGGGTTACGGAAGAGCGTCAGTACACGTCGGTGGGCCAAATGCTCACGCTGGATGAAAATATCGTCGAGCTGCCATTGGTTGTCCAGTATAATGTCAGCGATGTCAAAGCCTTTGTGCTCAACGTCAAGGAGCCCGAAGTCAGTTTGCGCCATGCATCGGACAGTGCCTTACGCCATGTGGTTGGTAGTACCAGGCTGAATGATGTGGTTTCCAGTGGCCGTGAGAAAGTCGGTGATGATGTCAAAATCCGGTTGCAGCAGTACCTCGACAGTTATGATGCTGGCATTCTGGTGCGGAAAATCAATATTCAGGAGGCCAAACCGCCTGCGGAAGTAAAGGCTGCCTACGATGATGTGATCAAAGCCCGTGAGGATCAGGAGCGGCTGGTTAACGAAGCACAATCCTATGCCAATGGCATTATCCCTGAAGCCAGAGGTAAGGCACAGCGTATGATCGAAGAGGCGCTGGCCTACCGTGCACAAGTGGTGGCTGAGTCAGAGGGTGAAACGCGGCGTTTTGAGGCCCTGTTAAGAGAATACCAAAAAGCGCCGGAAGTGACCCGGCAGCGGCTCTACCTGGACTCGGTTCAACAGGTCATGACGCGCAGTTCCAAAGTTCTGGTCGATGTGGAAGGTGGCAATAACATGCTGTATCTGCCGCTCGATAAAATTGTGGAGAAAGGTGCTGCCGCCAGTCAGCCAGCCACCTTGAGGAGCAGTGATTTGAACAGCATTGCCGATGAAGTCATGAATCGTATCAGGCAGGAAAACTCCTCTGCACCACGAAGGGAGGTGCGCTAATGACTAATCGTTCAACAGGATTGCTGGTACTTCTGGCAGCCGTACTGCTATTGATGAGCAGTTCTCTTTATGTGGTTTCGGAGACTGAAAGGGCTGTTAAATTGAGATTTGGCCGCTTGATTGATGTCGATATCAAACCGGGTCTCCATGTGAAAATTCCCTTTGCCGAGAAAATCCGCAAGTTTGACGCGCGGGTGTTGACTCTCGATGCCGAGCCATCCAGTTTTTTTACCTCTGAGAGAAAACGCCTGATTGTGGATGCTTACACAAAATGGCGGATTGTTGATGTAGACACCTACTATAAATCCACCGGTGGCGATGAGGCCGTGGCGCATAACCGGCTGTCCAGCCGGGTAAACGACGGACTGCGCAACCAGTTTGGTGAGCGGACGCTCCATGAGGTGGTGTCTGGAGAGCGCGATACTTTGATGGAAAATATCAAAATTGGCCTGAATACCACCGTGCGCCTGTCATTGGGTGTAGAAATAATTGATGTCAGAGTCAAGCGGGTTGATTTGCCTTCTGAAGTGAGAGGGCAGGTGTTCAGTCGTATGAAGGCCGAGCGGGAAAAAGAGGCCCGGGAGCTTCGTTCGAGGGGTATTGAGGCGGCAGAAAAAATCCGCGCCGATGCCGACCGGCAGCGCACTATTCTTATGGCCAATGCCTACCGCGAAGCTGAGGAGTCGAGAGGTGAGGGTGATGCCGAGGCCACTGCGACTTATGCCTCGGCCTTTAGCAAGGACCCTGAGTTCTATGCGTTTCAGCGCAGTTTAAAGGCCTATACGGAGTCCTTTAACAGTAAGGGTGATGTGCTGTTGGTTGATCCGGAGAGCGATTTCTTCCGCTATCTGAACAGTCAGCAGGGGAAATAATCTGTCGGGGGGGTTGCTTCATGGCCCCCAGCGCAGCGTTGCTTGTGCCAGATTGGCAAAAAGTGCAGCAGTGCGCCAGATGGGGTGATAAAATGCCACGACCGGGATCGCCCGGTTTTTTTGTGGCTGGCAGGGCGATTGTATGTGGGTAGATTTGGCCAAGGCGTTTTGTCTGATGTTGGTGCTGGAGGGCGTCATGCCTTTTCTGGCACCGGGGCGATGGCGCAATATGGCAGCATTACTGGCACAGGTTGATGACCGCAGCATGAGAATGATGGGCTTGTTCAGTATGTTGCTTGGAGCCGGAACTTTGTATTTTATTAATGGGTAGTCATGATGACTGTTGCTGATCGCTGGTTGCTGCCTGATGGCATTGAAGAAATACTTCCCAATCAGGCGCTACAGATTGAGCGGTTGCGCCGTCAGGTGCTGGATTTGTATCACTGCTGGGGTTACGACCTGGTCATCCCGCCGCTGGTGGAGTTCACGGAATCACTGCTCAGTGGAACCGGTTCGGATCTCGATCTGATGACGTTTAAGGTGACGGATCAGATCAGTGGTCGAATGATGGGTGTTCGTGCCGATATGACACCCCAAACCAGTCGTATGGATGCCCATAGTCTTCGGCGCAATGGTCCCAGTCGCCTTTGTTATGCTGGGACAGTTCTCTATACTCGACCGAAGCAGGCTCTGGAGAGTCGTTCGCCAATCCAGATTGGTGTTGAGCTTTATGGTGAACCAGGCCTCGAGGCAGATATTGAGGTGATCAGTTTGATGGTGGAGACTTTGCGTCTCGCCGGCCTCGGCACACCACAGCTCGACCTCGGTCATGTTGGTATCTATGCCAGCCTGCTTGAAGCGGCTGAACTGTCAGCTGATCGCGAAGCCGAGTTATTTGATCTTCTTCAGCGCAAAGCGGTCCCCGAACTCGATGTCTGGCTCGGGAAGTGCCTGGAAAATGCGGATATTGCGCTGATGATCCGTGCTCTGGTCGGGCTTGCAGGCGATGCCTCCGTATTGGATCGCGCCCGTGAAGTATTTGCTGAGGCGCCGGCCGAAGTGGAGCTGGCACTGGATGAGCTGCAGGCGGTTGTCAGTGCGCTCAGCGAAAGCTTCCCCGATCTGGAGCTCTATCTCGATTTGAGTGAGTTGCGTGGCTACCACTATCACACGGGTATCGTGTTTGCTGCCTATGATCAGGGGCTTGGTCAGGCCATCGGCAATGGTGGACGCTATGACCATGTTGGCAAAGGCTTCGGTCGCTCCCGGCCGGCCACCGGCTTTAATATGAGTTTACAGTCGTTGGCCAGGGTTGCGTTGTCCGGGGCAGTGGCAGGTGGTATTTTTGCTCCTGTTAGTGAGGAGCCCGGTTGGCGAAAAGCCGTAGCAGCGTTACGCTCCAATGGCGAGCGGGTGGTCTGTGGCTTTCCGGGCCAGGAGCCGGATTATCAGGAATTACATTGTGATCGCCAGCTGGTTTGGCTGGATGGCACCTATAAAATAACTGCAGTTTGACCATCACTATCAGGGTTAGATATACACATGGGAAAGAATGTCGTGGTGCTGGGCACCCAGTGGGGCGATGAAGGCAAAGGCAAGATCGTCGATCTGTTGACTGATCAAGCGGTTGTGGTAGCCCGTTTTCAGGGTGGCCACAATGCCGGCCATACCCTGGTCATCGAAGGTAAAAAAACGGTTCTTCACCTGATACCTTCAGGTATCCTCAGGAATAATGTGACCTGTCTGATTGGCAATGGCGTGGTGTTGTCTCCAGAGGCATTGTTGCATGAAATCTGTGAGCTGGAAGATAAAGGCGTACCTGTACGGGACCGCCTTCGGTTATCCCCTGCCTGCCCATTAATCTTGCCCATCCACATGGCGCTGGATCAGGCACGTGAGCGCGCCAGAGGCGACGCTAAAATAGGTACCACCGGTCGTGGTATCGGCCCGGCTTACGAAGATAAAGTGGCGCGAAGGGGTATCCGCCTTGGCGAATTATTCAATCGTGAGCTGTTTGCGACCAAATTGAAAAGCCTGATGGAATACCACAACTTCATGCTCACGGACTACTATCATGAACAGCCCGTCAGCTATGAAGAAACCCTGCGGCAATCGATTACCTGGATGGATGAGCTGGCACCCATGCTGGCGGACGTCACAGGGTTGCTGCACGATGCTCGCGAAGCGGGTGACAATATTCTGTTTGAAGGGGCTCAGGGCTCACTGTTGGATATTGATCACGGCACCTATCCCTATGTTACATCCTCAAATACCACTGCCGGTGGTACGGCCACAGGCAGTGGTTTTGGCCCGCTGTATCTCGATTATGTGCTGGGTATCACAAAGGCCTACACCACCCGGGTAGGCTCGGGCCCGTTTCCCACCGAGCTGTTTGATACGGTCGGCAAACACCTGGGCGAGAAGGGCCATGAGTTTGGCGCGACTACCGGTCGTGAGCGACGCTGTGGCTGGTTCGACGCTGTGGCTTTGAAACAGGCCATTCGTATCAATTCTGTTTCCGGCATCTGTCTGACCAAGCTCGATGTACTTGACGGTGTTGAAACCATAAAGGTGTGTATCGCCTACCAGGATGCCAGCGGCAATGAGGTGATCACCCCGAGTCACGCGGATGATTACGAAAAACTGGTTCCCGTTTATGAAGAGCTGCCCGGTTGGCATGAATCGACCATTGGCATCAGATCCCTGGAAGAGCTGCCCGACAATGCCCGCGCTTATATCGCCCGTATTGAAACGATTCTCCAAACCCCAGTTGATATTATTTCGACGGGTCCGGATCGGGTAGAAACGATTGTCCTGCGCCATCCGTTTGGTTGTTGATCCCCCGGGTATTCCTCAGTTTGTCCTGTGTCGGAGCAGCATTTTTGTGGCAACAAAAGGTTTCCGGTTACCTGATTCTCTATTAAGCTAAAAACAGTAGTGGATAAAAGGCTTCTGTTTATGCTGAACTCGGTAGAACTCAAAGATTACATGCTTCGCAACCCGGTTAAAGTCAATCAACGGGATGATTTGTTCGTCGCCATTGACTTGATTGTCAACAATAAAATTTCCGGGTTGTGTGTGGTGGATGATGACAATAACCTGGTGGGTGTGCTGTCCGAAACGGACTGTTTAAAGGCTATCCTGGGTGCCAGGTATAATCAGGAAAGCAGTGTTGGCCCGGTACGTGATGTGATGACGCGCGATGTTTTTACAGTCACGTCTCAGGCCGATATTGTCGATGTGGCCCAGCAAATGATGAAGCGTGGTTTTCGTCGCTGCCCAGTTGTCGACAAGGGTAAGTTGGTCGGCCAGATCACCTGTCGGCAGCTGCTGAATGGGGTTGGGAAGTTCCCCGGAAAACAGGCTTGATCACGGTATTTCCACCAAATATGGCGTTAACTCCGAGGAAAAACATGTTCCGGTTAAAACCCGCTCTTATTCTTTTACTTTCATTTCTGGCAAGTGGTGTTGTTGTGGCGGGAGAGGATCGACCTGAGCACTTCAAGGGATTGCCTGCTGATACTCTGGCCCAGGCGGTGGCCAATTTTTCCGAGTACAACGGCAAACTTGAAGGCCTTATTCAGCAGGAGCATCTGTCGCCACAGGATATGCATGAAGTGCATATGCTCACCTACACGCTGGAAAATGCATTGGCCAAAATCCAGGCCGAGCTCGCTGCCTTAGCGGAACCCCTTGAAGCGGTACACCTCGCTTCAGAGCGCTCAGCCCCTGAAACTGTCAAAAAGCAAGGTCAGGTTTATCTGGAGAATGCGCGCCAGATCATCAAGTGACTCATTTCATCGCGCGTCGCTATCCGGATAACAGGGAGCTCAATGTATAAGTTGGTTTTCTATGTACCCGTCGAGCATCTGGAATCGGTGAAGCAAGCTGTTTTCGCCACTGGAGCAGGCAAAATTGGCGAATATGAGAGCTGCTGCTGGCAGGTGTTGGGTATCGGCCAGTTCCGTCCACTTGCCGGTAGCACTCCTTATCTGGGAAAGGTGGGTAGCCTGTCTGAAGAGGAAGAGTATCGTGTTGAACTGGTTTGTGATGATGCCGGGATAAAACAGGCGATCCGTGCGCTGATCAGTGCTCACCCCTATGAAGAACCGGCCTACGACGTATGGCAGTTGGCGGAGTTCGACCTCTAGTCTGCAGCGTTGGTGAGGGAGCGAAGTCTCGATGTGATCACGTCGGTGTGTATGATTGAAAGGTCCTGTTTTAAATCTTCAAAATGATGCTTCAACGCAGTGGTAATCACGGGGAAAGCCAGCTCCTCCCAGGGAATATCGGCCTCACTGAACAATCTGACGTCCAGCGACTCGTCCCCGGCACCATAACTACGGTTGTGCAGTGCCCCCCGATAAAGGATATAGACCTGATTGATATGAGGGATATCGTAGATCCCGCTCAGCACAGGCTCATTCAGTTTTGCCAGCGCTTCTTCCCAGCATTCCCGCAGTGCACCCTGAAGTACTGTTTCCCCATTTTCCAGAAAACCGGCTGGCAGGGTCCACATACCGTAGCGGGGCTCAATGGCTCGTCTGCAAAGCAATACTCTGTCATTAACCATAGGAATGCAGCCCGATATCACTCGGGGGTTCTGATAGTGAATGGTGTCGCAATGTCCGCAGACATGGCGTTTTCGATTATCTCCGGCGGGGACCTTGAAGTTGACCGGTTTGCCACACTGACCGCAAAAATTCATAGACACTTTTACTTTGCATTGGAAAATAACATTTTCGGCAACAGGTGCCGATGGGAGTAGGATAACAGGGTTATGCTAAAACGGATTACCGAACGTTTAAATGCTATGCCAGTTGACCGAATCAGACCCTTCGGAGTGGAGGGGCCCGAAGCGGCCATTCTGGTTGCCCTGACCCGTGAGCCGGAAAACCCAAAAATTATATTTACCAAACGGGCAGAGCACCTGAATTCGCACCGGGGAGAAGTGGCATTTCCCGGTGGCAAGTGGGAGCCGGGGGATGAGGACCTACTGGTGACGGCATTGCGGGAGACTCGGGAGGAAATTGATTTGCTCCCGCACCAAGTAGAGGTCATTGCCGGGTTGCCGGTCAATCGAACTCGCCAGTTGATGCGGGTGAAGCCCTATGTGGGGCTTATTGAGCCCGATCTGGCATTAATCGCCAATCCCGAGGAGCTGGATGCCGTTTTTGAAGTCCCGGTATCTTATTTTCTGGTCCCATCGAACCTGACAGTCGATTACTTTGTCGGTCCGGATTATGCGCTCAACATGCCCTGTTTTATCTATGGCGATTACCGTATCTGGGGCTTTTCGTTGGTAGTGCTGACCGATTTCCTCAACATTTCCCTTGATGCCGGTATTCATCTGGTGTATCCGGACTGCTCTGATCTGAGGCCGGCATCCCGGTAGCTTGCAATTTCACGCCTGCCGGCTCGATAATTGCCGGATTAGAGAGGCAAACGTTTTAGGCGTACCCATGATAGCAACGATTTCTTCYCCCTGTRTTTCTRTCTGTGCGCTGGATCAYGAWGAYGTGTGTATCGGCTGTCACCGCACAGCCAGAGAAATTCGTGACTGGTTATTGATGGACGATGATGAGCGACTGGAGGTMATTRMAAAAGCTGCTGAACGGGGYTSTAAAAATAATCCGTTTGCCTASTAATCGGGARTATTTCGTCGATTGAGTYTAATCTTCRTCATCATCGTCCGGTTCRCCGTTTCCTGAATGAAGCGTTATGCGCTGTTTAACKCGAACCTTTACSACCATTTTTTCGCTCAGTTCCAGTGTTTCAAACTGATAGCGACCAATGGTAAAACTCACGTTGCCGTCAGGGATGCTTTCCAGRTGTTCCAGAATCAGYCCGTTAATKGTCTTTGGRCCATCTGTTGGCAGATCCCATGAATTTGCCTTGTTGATATCCCGGATGGTGGCTGACCCGTCAATRTCAAACATYCTCTTRTCCAGGGCGACGATRTCTTCCTGTTCRTCCTCTGCCCTGTTYGTRGTGAAATCGCCGACGATYTCCTCCAGTATATCYTCCATGGTGACCAGCCCCTCAATTTCRCCRTATTCATCCACCACCAAACCGATTCGGCGTTTGGCCTGTTGAAAGTTCACCAATTGTTTGTTGAGTGGTGTATTTTCAGGGACAAAGTAGGGTTCCCGGGTAAATCGTTTGATGGCCTCTTTGGTCARGCTGTCACTGCCTGAACGCAGCAGCCGGGCGATGGTTTTCACATGAATAATTCCCAATACATTATTCATGTTGCCCACATAGACAGGCAGACGGGTGTAGCCGGAATTAATGATTGTGGTTAATAGTTGATCAACCTCCAGCTCAAGGTCCAAGCCTACAATTTCATTGCGTGGCACCATGATGTCGTTCACGGAGACCGTTTCAAGGTCCAGAATATTGATCAGCATATCCTGATGGTCGGGGATATTTTCACTGGAGATGTCTACGACAGTTCGAATTTCCTCTTTGCTGAGGCTCACATCAAGGGACTTGGTAGTATTCACGCCCAGCAATCTGAGCAGGCCGTTGGAGAGGTGATTCACCAGCCAGACCAGCGGGTAAAAAACAAATAACAGCGGCCTGAGGATGTGGCTGGCAGTAAAGGCAATTCCTTCTGGGTGCAGTGCCGCCATTGTTTTTGGTGTGACCTCGGAAAAAATCAGTATCGCCAGTGTGAGCAATAATGTGGCGATGGCGATGCCTGCATCGCCGTAAAGACGCAGAGCAATGACCGTGGCGATCGCGGAAGCGAGGATGTTCACCATGTTGTTGCCGATCAGGATAATACCGATCAGGCGATCAGGACGCTTTAGCAGCTTGTAGGCCTTGCGGGCACCGAGATGTCGTTTCCTCAGATGTTTCAACCTGTAGCGGTTCAGTGACATCATGGCTGTTTCAGAGCCGGAGAAAAAAGCGGATAAAAGGAGGAGGCCAGCTAGTACGCTAAATAGTAGCCAGAGAGGGGTATCGTCCAACGGGGGAAAAACCTCGTATTCACCTAAGGCTGGGTATGTTGAAGAAGTTTGCCGGGCTTGGCAACCATATCTTGGTGTCAGGCTCTGCGGGAAGCTAGGCTTGGCGGTTGGACCGGTATCAAATTGCTCGGCTCAGAGGGCGCCCGTCATTCAGCGCAGAATTACCTCCAGGACAAACTTGCTTCCCCAGTAGCCCAGCACCATGGCGCTGAAACCCACCAGGGTCCAGCGAATGGCTGTATTGCCTCGCCATCCCTTGATGTGTCGCCCCCACAGTAGAATGCCATAAAAGAGCCAGGCAAAAAGAGTGAAAACCGTTTTGTGAATCAAGTGCTGGGCAAAGAAATCCTCAAAAAACAGAAACCCGGTAATCAGTGACAGGGTCAACAGACCAAAGCCGGCCCACAGCACCTCAAACAGCAATGCTTCCATGGTTTGCAAGGGGGGGACTATCTGTAGCCAGCTGCCGAGGTGTCTGTGGCGCAGCCGCCAGTTTTGCAGGGCGATAAAGATTGCCTGAAACGCAGCGATGGTCAGCAGGCTGTATGCCACAATGGAAAAGAAAATATGTGCCCCGATGGGTAAAGATACAGTCTCCCTCAGGGGGGCGCTGCTACCGATCAGGAGGGTCAATGCCAGGATCAGTGCTGCCAGAGGGAAAAGGATCAGAAAAAGACTGTGAACCGGTTTTCGAAGACTACTGAGAAGAACAATCAGGTTGATGGTGAAAATGATGGCGCTGGTCATGGGGAGCAGCCCGAAATCAAGACCGGCATCACTGAAGATCCAGTGTGCACTGGTGTATCCGTGCAGGGCCAATGCAGGAGCGGCAATCAGTTGCAGGGAAGATAGCTGCAAGTTGGGATGCTTGCGAAGCTGAAGCGCCTGGAACAGGGTCGCGCAGATATACAGGGCGATGGCGGCAGAAGCTGTAAGCATAATGGGATGACTATTTAAACAGGTGACAAAGTGTGTCACAGATAGCGGATAGCGAAAAGAGGCCGTCCCAAAACTCGGGTGCTTTCAGTTATACTGCTACGCCTGTAAATAAGGTGAAGACGAAATAAATCCCATGGCAATGTTTGAAAATCTCAGTGATCGTTTATCGGCTTCCCTGAAAAAAATCTCTGGGAAGGCCAGCCTGACCGAAGATAATATTCAGGAAACCCTGCGTGAAGTGCGTATGGCACTGCTGGAAGCGGATGTGGCGCTACCGGTTGTCAAAACCTTTGTGGAGGGTGTCAAGGAGAGAGCGCTGGGCCAGCAGGTTGGCAGCAGCCTCAATCCCGGTCAACAGTTCCTGAAAATCGTTCAGTCCGAGCTTGAACATGTGATGGGTGACAGTAACGAGTCACTCAATCTGGCTGCCCAGCCGCCGGCTGTCGTCTTGATGGCCGGTCTACAGGGTGCAGGTAAAACCACCTCCGTGGCCAAATTGGCCCGCTATCTCAAGGAGCGGGAAAAGAAAAAAGTCATGGTGGTGAGTGCCGATATCTACCGGCCGGCCGCCATTAAACAGCTGGAAACTCTCGCGTCGGAAGTGGGGGTTGAGTTTTTTGCCAGCCATGCTGATCAGAAACCCGTCGATATTGCACGCAATGCGGTTCAGGCGGCGAAAGTAAAATTTATCGATGTATTGCTGGTGGACACGGCTGGTCGCCTGCATATTGATGATGCGCTGATGACTGAAATCCGGCAGCTACACAAAGCACTGTCGCCGGTAGAAACCCTGTTTGTCATTGATGCAATGATTGGTCAGGATGCGGTTACCACCGCGAAGGCATTTAACGAAGCGTTGCCCCTGACGGGGGTAATTTTGACCAAAGTGGACGGCGATGCCCGGGGTGGCGCGGCACTCTCTGTTCGCCAGGTAACTGGCAAGCCGATCAAGTTCCTCGGTGTTGGTGAAAAAACCGATGCCCTGGAGCCGTTCCACCCGGATCGGATCGCTTCGCGGATTCTCGGTATGGGCGACATGATGTCGCTGATCGAAGATGTCGAACAGAAAGTCGACCGTAAAAAAGCGGAACAACTGGCTAAAAAGGTCGCCAAGGGCAAACGGTTTGATCTGAATGATTTGCGCGATCAACTCCAGCAAATGAAGAATCTGGGCGGGTTTTCAGGCCTGCTGGATAAGCTGCCTGGCATGGGCAACATGAGTCAGATGGTTGAGCAAGCCAATATGGGAAAGCAGTTTTCACGTATGGAGGCCATTATCAACTCTATGACACCTGCGGAAAGGCGAAACCCCGACCTGCTGAATGGCTCGCGCAAGCGGCGGATAACGGTGGGGTCCGGCACCAACCTTCAGGATCTGAATCGCCTGCTCAAACAGCACAAGCAGATGGGCAAGATGATGAAAAAAATGAAAGGCAAAGGCATGCAGCAGATGATGCGCGGAATGGCGGGCAACATGCCATCTGGAGGAGGAATGGGGGGCGGTATGCCGCCGGGCGGTGGGAAATTCCCCTTTTAGAGGGGGCCACTCCAGGCAGCGGCCCCCGCTGAATGCTGTCTCCGGATAAAGCTGTTTTCCGGCTATACACGGTTGCGTGTTTTCGCTATAATCCCGCGCCTTTCACAGGTGCCTGTTCGAGAGACCGGGCGTGGTCTTGTTCCTGAGTGATGAGGGATCAACCGGCTGTAATTTGAAACTAAATACAGAAGAGAGTTTTCATGGTAACAATTCGTCTGGCTCGCGGAGGCTCAAAAAAGCGTCCGTTCTATCATATTCATGTCACTGACAGCCGCAGGGCCCGTGATAGCCGCTACATCGAACGCATCGGCTTCTTTAACCCGGTTGCTCGTGGCCTCGAAGAGCGTCTCCGGGTGGATGTGGATCGTGTGCAACACTGGGTGAGCGAGGGCGCCATGTTGTCCGATCGCGTTTCCCAGTTAGTGAAAGAAGCAGCCAAGCAAGCCTGATAAGACTACGGCCATGAGCGCCCAGCAAAGTGTGGACCCGATTGATCCAGTGGTAGTCGGGCGCATAACGGCAGTTCATGGTGTGAAGGGTTGGGTAAAAATTCACTCCTTTACCGAGCCGGGCGGTAACATTTTTGATTACCAACCCTGGTGGCTAAAGATAGCTGGTCATTGGCAGAAATTGAAAGTCACTGAACAGCGTTCCACTGCCAAGGGACTGATGGTTCACCTGGCGGAGATTGATGACAGAGATCAGGCCAGAGCTTATTGCCAGCGGGACATCTACGTTGCAAAAGCGCAACTGCCGGTTCTTGCTGATGGTCAGTATTACTGGCACCAGCTTGAGGGGATGCTCGTTGTGACCTCTCAGGGCGTCAGACTTGGCATCGTCGACTCCCTGATGGAAACCGGTGCCAATGATGTGCTGGTTGTGAAAGGGGATGACAGGAGCCTGGATCAGGAAGAGCGGTTGATTCCCTACATAGATCAATTTGTATTAAACGTTGATCTCGGTGCCGGCAAGATCGAGGTGGACTGGGATCCGGCTTTTTAATAATCGGGGGGGATAGCCCAAAGGATAACCGGCCATGAAAGTAGCACTGGTTACACTTTTCCCCGAAATGTTTGCTGCCCTCACCGGCTACGGTATCAGTAGTCGGGCAATCAGGCAGGGCTTGCTGGAAGTGGCATTTTTCAATCCGAGAACCCACACTAGTGACAGGCACCAGACAGTAGATAGCCGCCCTTACGGTGGTGGTCCTGGAATGGTGATGATGATCGAGCCTTTGCGCAAGGCCATTGACGCCGCACGTACATGGATAGGGGGCCCGGCCACAGTGGTGTACCTCTCTCCCCAAGGCCGTGTACTGGATCAGGCCGGTGTTAACGCGTTGGCAGCACAGGGCGATCTGATACTGGTTGCCGGACGTTACGAAGGGGTTGATGAGCGACTGATACAACTGGAAGTGGATCAGGAGTGGTCTATCGGGGACTACGTGCTCAGTGGCGGTGAGCTGCCCGCTATGGTGGTGGTTGATGCATTGATTCGGCAACTACCCGGCGCATTGGGGCATGAGGACTCGGCAGATCAGGATTCCTTTGCCGATGGTCTGCTGGACTGCCCCCATTACACGCGCCCGGAGCAGTATCAGAATTTTAAAGTGCCCGAGGTGTTACTGTCGGGCAACCATGAAAAAATACGGCAGTGGCGGTTAAAACAGTCGTTGTACAGAACCTGGCAGCGACGCCCGGAACTGCTGGAAAAGCTGGTGCTCAGTGACGAGCAACAACAGTTAATGGACAGGATTGTCAAAGAGTCGGCAGATGAAAGTGACTGAGTCGTTTTCCTCTCTGTGCGACGCTACTCAAAAAGGTGGCATGCCACCAACCAACAAAAGCTGAGGAGCAAACCGTGAGTAACAAAAATTCGATTATTACCTCGATTGAAACAGAACAAATGAGCAAACAACTGCCGCCGTTTGCCCCAGGCGATACAGTCGTTGTTCAGGTCAAGGTTAAAGAGGGTACCCGCGAGCGACTGCAGGCATTCGAGGGTGTGGTGATTGGCAAGCGCAATCGTGGATTGAATTCTGCATTCACTGTTCGCAAAATTTCCAATGGTGTTGGCGTTGAGCGGACCTTTCAGACTTTCAGCCCGCTGGTTGAGAGTGTGCAGGTCAAGCGCCGTGGTGATGTGCGCCAAGCCAAACTTTACTACTTGCGCGAACTGTCGGGCAAGGCTGCACGTATCAAGGAAAAGCTCAACTGAGTTCATTCCTCAATGGAAAAAGGCACCACAGGTTGGTGCCTTTTTTTTATGGCTGAAAGCGGTTTTCAGGGTTGCCTGCAATTTTTGATGATTGTTCCATGCTTCGAGCCCGGTTAGAGTAACCTATGGTGCCGACATCGACCGACCAACACCTGATAGACAATTATCTAGATGCCCTCTGGATGGAAAAGGGTCTGAGCCGCAATACCCTGGAAGCCTATCGACGCGATCTCAAGGCGCTGGCCATTTGGGCGGCACGGGAGAATTTGTCCCTGATTGGGCTGGGGGCTGCGGATGTACAGCGCTATCTGGCCCGCCGTTTTGAACAGGGCGTGTCGACACGTTCGGCCGCCAGACAGTTATCCTGTATGCGGGGGCTCTACCGCTATTTACTTCGGGAAAACCGGCTTGTCGAAGATCCCATTGCTATGGTGGAAAACCCCAAGCTGGGTCGTCCGCTCCCAAAGAGCCTTACGGAAATGGATGTAGAGGCGCTGTTGAATCAGCCGGACACTGATTCGTTGCTGGGTCTGCGCGATCGCACCATGCTGGAAGTGCTGTACGCCACGGGTCTGAGGGTCTCTGAGCTGGTGGGGCTGACCCTTTATCAGGCCAACCTGCGCCAGGGGGTGGTGAGAGTGACAGGTAAGGGTGGCAAGGAGCGGATGGTGCCCATGGGCGAGGAGGCGATGAGTTGGCTGGAGCGCTTCATGCGGGAAGCCCGGCCCCTGATGTTGGGAGCTGTACAAAGTGATGTGCTGTTCCCCAGTCGCCGTGCCCGGCAGATGACCCGGCAAACTTTCTGGCATCGAATCAAGGGTTACGCCAGCCAGGCCGGCATTGAAAAACCCCTTTCTCCACACACACTCCGTCACGCCTTTGCCACCCATCTGCTGAATCACGGAGCCGATCTCAGGGTGGTACAATTGCTGCTCGGGCACAGTGATCTTTCCACCACGCAGATCTACACCCACATAGCCAGTACCCGCATCAAGGCGCTGCATGCAGAACACCACCCGAGAGGGTAACTGAACCCTTGTGGCCATTAAGACTCAATACCTGGTTAGCCATGCTGAACCTGAAAAGAGAAACCCGCGATGATCAAAAAAATGCTGGGCACGATAATTGTCCTGATATTACTACCCACCGCGTATGCTGCCGATGTGCCAGAAGAGACACGCAAGACCATCATCGACAAATTGCAGCAGGCGCGCCCTGACCTGAAATTCGGTGCAGTGGAAACCTCGCCCATCGATGGGCTTTACCGCGTGCGAATCAACGGTACCCAATTCTTTTATGCCAGTGAAACCGGTGATTACATTATTACGGGCGACATGTATCAGGCCCTTCCGGGAATGTTCGCACCGATCAAGGATCTGGCTGCAGCGAAATTGCGCAAAGAGATGCTGAACTCGGTGGCAACGAAAGACATGATTGTTTTTCCCGCCGCTGACGTGCGCCGCTACATTCTCCATGTATTCACCGATGTGGATTGTGGTTATTGCCGCAAACTTCATATTGAAACCGTACCCGAACTGAACATGGCCGGTGTGGAAGTTCGCTATCTGGCCTTTCCCAGGGCCGGACTGGACTCCGCCTCCTATCGCAAGATAGCTTCTGCATGGTGTGCCAAAGACAAGCTGGCCGCACTCACTGCTCTGAAAAACCGTCAGTCGATAACCGAGAACGTCTGCAAGGATAACCCCGTTGCCAGCCATTTTTTGCTCGGTCAGAAAATAGGCATCACCGGTACCCCAGCCCTGATCCTGGAGGACGGCGCTTTGTTGCCCGGCTACAGCCCGGCGGCTGAGTTGCTGACGATCATGGGGCTTGATGAAAATAGTGATGGTTAGAACGGTAACCGGCGTGATCAAATCATTGCTGGTAGATTGACAGTCCCTTTACTGCCAATTAAGGTTGCGAACCTTCATCAGTCTGCTGGTTTGAGCACTGCGCTTGCGCAGTGAACGGTTATCGTGGTGGCCGCTTTAGTGATACCGCGATATAAACGTGCCTGTGACGGGCTACAAAACGGTATTACCCCAGCTGGCACTGAATTAAACCGGTTAACACCGAGGCAAATCGATTGAACTCAGTAAAAGTTGGCCTGTGTGGCCTCGGAACAGTAGGTAGTGGCACATTTAATGTGTTGCAGCGCAATGGTGACGTAATCAATGCCAGAGCGGGGTGCCGCATTGAGATAGTGCAGGTGGCAAGCAGGCGCCCCAATCCCGCCTGCGAGCTCGGTGATACCCCGGTTACCGAAGACGTATTTGCGGTTGCCCGCAATCCCGATGTCGATATTCTGGTAGAGCTGATTGGTGGCATCACGGTCGCGCGCGAGCTGATTCTCGATGCCATTGAGCATGGCAAGCATGTGGTCACGGCGAACAAGGCACTGATCGCCGAACATGGTAACGAAATTTTTAATGCCGCGAGGGTTAAAGGTGTCACCGTTGCATTCGAAGCCTCTGTCGCAGGCGGCATTCCTATTATCAAAGCGATCAGGGAAGGACTTTCGGCCAACCGCATTGAGTGGCTGGCGGGGATAGTCAATGGCACCGGTAACTTTATATTGACAGAAATGCGGGACAAGGGCCGCGCCTTTGACGATGTGCTGGTGGAGGCTCAGCAGCGTGGTTATGCAGAGGCTGACCCGACTTTTGATGTGGAAGGAATCGATGCGGCCCATAAACTGGTTATTCTGGCTTCTCTCGCCTTTGGTATCCCATTGCAATTCGAAAAAGTCTTTACCGAGGGTATCAGCAACCTGGACACTCAGGATGTGGCCTACGCCCGGCAACTCGGCTATCAGATCAAGCATCTGGGCATCGCCCGTCGCAACAACGGCGGCATTGAACTGCGCGTTCACCCCACCCTTATTCCCCGCAAACGACTGCTCGCCAATGTCGATGGTGTCATGAATGCCGTGGTGGTTAAGGGTGATGCCGTGGGCCCTACACTGTATTACGGCCCCGGCGCCGGGGCAGAGCCTACGGCCTCTGCAGTGATTGCGGATATTGTCGACTTGGCCCGCACTCTGACGGCCGATCCGGAGCACCGGGTACCCCACCTGGGTTTTCAGCCAGATCAGTTGAGTGATATTAAGGTACTGTCTATCGAAGAGGTCGAGACTGCCTACTATCTGCGTATCACCGCGCGTGATGTGCCGGGGGTTTTATCAAAAATTACCCAGATTCTCAGTGATGCCAAAATCAGTATTGAGGCTGTTATCCAGAAAGAGGCAGATGATGGCGAGGACTATGTGCCGCTGATTATTCTCACCGACCGCGCCGTGGTGAAGAAGCTCGACGAAGCGGTAGACAAGATTCAACAGCTGCCCACGACCGAGGGTGATATTGTCAGGATTCGTGTGGAATCACTGGGCTAGCGTTTTCCGTTTCAAGAACAGAACAGGTATCAAGCGTGAACTATATCAGCACCCGAGGGCAGGCCCCGGTATTGAGTTTTGAAGATGCAGTACTGGCCGGTTTGGCCACCGATGGCGGTCTTTATGTGCCGGAAACCCTGCCGCAGTTTTCCCGGGAAGAAATTGCCAGCTGGTCTGGCCTGTCCTATCAGGAGCTGGCCTTCAGGGTGATGTCCCCGTTCATGGCCGGTGAGGTTCCGGATGATACGCTACGGGAACTGATCGACAAGGCTTACAGCACCTTTCGCCATGATGCCATCGCGCCTCTCATTCAAAGCGGTCACAACGAATTTATTCTAGAACTGTTTCAGGGGCCGACGCTGGCCTTTAAAGACTTTGCCCTGCAATTCCTCGGTCACCTGCTGGACTATGTGCTGAAGAAGCGCAACCAGCGTGTCGCCATCATGGGAGCCACCTCCGGTGATACTGGCTCGGCTGCGATTGAAGGCTGTCGCCACAGTGACAACGTGGATATCTTTATTCTTCATCCCTATCAACGGGTGTCCGAAGTACAGCGCCGCCAGATGACCACGGTGTTGGAAGATAATGTCTTTAACATTGCCCTGCAGGGTAACTTCGACGATTGCCAGAACATGGTGAAAGCCAGTTTTAGCGATCAGTCTTTCCTGCCGGAAGGGCGCCAGCTGGTAGCAGTCAACTCGATCAACTGGGCGCGTATCATGGCCCAGATCGTGTACTATTTTTATGCTGGCTTGGCGCTGGGTGCTCCCCATCGCCCGGTGGCGTTTTCTGTGCCCACCGGTAACTTCGGCGACATTTTTGCCGGTTACCTGGCCAGTCGCATGGGTCTACCGATTGATCAGTTGGTGATTGGCACCAATGCCAATGACATACTGCACCGCTGCATCAGTGCCAATGACCACAGTCTGCACCAGCTGGTTCACAGTTTGTCGCCATCCATGGATATCATGGTATCGAGTAATTTCGAGAGGATGCTGTTCGACCTTTATGACCGGGATGGGGCAGCTCTTGCCGCCCTGATGGCCGACTTCAAAAAAACCGGCAATCTGCATCTCAGCGAAACCGCACTGGCCAGTGCGCGTAAGCTGTTTACCAGCTACCGACTGGATGATGAGTCCATGGTGGCGGTCATTCATGATATGTGGCTGAAAAACGGTTATTTACTCGACCCTCACACCGCTATTGGCATCGCCGCAGCGCGTCATACACGCCGCCGCCAGGATATTCCGATGGTCTGTCTGGCCACGGCCCATCCGGCAAAATTTCCCGAGGCGGTGCGCAAGGCCGGATACCAGCAGGATCCACCTTTGCCGCATCACATGGCCGATCTGTTTGAACGCGAGGAGCGATATTCCGTGCAGCCCAACGAGATTGCGTCGGTGCAGCAATACATGGCTGAACATATCCGCCGTTAACCGGGCAGAAGAGAGCAGCGACACCTATTTCAGTTTTTTAAGATAGTCGTAGATAGCCATTTGTGAGCGCACTTTTTTCTTGTTGCCCCGTTTTACATAGGTGTTGCTTTGCTGTTCATCAATAACGCGGGCCTTGCAGCGATCGCTGAACTGGATTTCCAGAATATCAATCACGCGCTTTTTCAAGGTGGCGTCCAGAATGGGTACGCCCACTTCAAGCCGGTAATCGAGGTTGCGGGTCATCCAGTCCGCCGATGACAGATAAACCGCGGGGTCGCCGCCATTGTGGAAGACCAGACAGCGGGGGTGTTCCAGAAACCGGTCCACAATACTGATGATCGAAATATTGTCTGACAATCCCTTGATGCCGGGTTTAAGCGCGCACATTCCCCTGACAATCATGCGTATTTTGACGCCGGCCTGACTTGCCGCATAGAGTTGCCTGATAATGCTGTCGTCCACCAGATTATTGAGCTTCAGGCTGATAACGGCTTTCCGGCCAGATTTTGCAGCATGAATCTCACGGTTAATCAGTGCGCGGATTTTTCGTCGATTGTTGAAGGGCGAGACCTGCAGGTATTTGAAGTCGTAGTGCTTGAAGCTGTATTCAATAAAGTTGAAGACATTGCGCACTTCATCGCAAATATTCTGGTGGCAGGTAAAAAGGGAAAAATCCGTGTAAATTTCAGCGGTCTTCTCGTTGAAGTTGCCCGTGCCAATATGGGCGTAGAACTGCTCTCCATCCTGGGTTGCTCTGGCAATCAGACACAACTTTGAATGTACCTTGAGGCCGGGTACGCCCAGCATGACTGTGATACCCGCCTCGGCGAGTTTTTCGGAGAGTTCCAGGTTCTGCTTTTCATCAAAGCGGGCTTTCAGTTCCACATTCACTGTGACCTGTTTGCCATTGCGTGCCGCATCCATCAGGCATTCCACTACTCTGGAGTCTTTCGCCACCCGGTAGATATTAATTTTTATGGAGATAACGTTGGGGTCAAATGCCGCCTGGCGTAATAATTCCACAAAATAATTGAATTTTTGATAGGGGTAGTAGAGCAGGATGTCGCCCTGGTCAATCGCATCAAAGGTGTTTTTGGCGCGGTCAAACTGGCTGACAGACAGGGCGGGAATTGGCTGGCTGACGAGGTATTTTTCGCCGGGATTGGCAAAGCCGATAAAGTCGCGAAAGTTGCGGTAGCGGCCCCCCGGAATAATGCTGTCGCCTTTGGCAAAGCCAAACTTGCTTTTTAACATGTCAATCATTTCGGTAGGCATTTCCCGGTCGAAGGTCAGCCTGACGGGATTGGCCTGAAGGCGTTGCTTTAGCCCGATCGACATTTTTTCCACGAGACTTCGGTCAATTTCATCGTCGAGTGTGTACTCGGCGTCCCGGGAAAACTTCATCGACCAGGCATTGAGGCTGTGATAGCGGAAAAAGTCCACCAGCACCATATCCAGGCAGTACCGAATGGCCTCATCGATAATCATAAAATGCCGACGACGATTTCTCTGGTCATTTGGCAATCTCAAAAAACGACTGCTGGTATCCGGCACTTCCAGCAGGGCATAACCGACCCCATCTTTTTTGCCAATTTCCACTACCAGGTAGTTAGCGCCATCCCGCAGCACTTTCGACAGATCAATTTCCGGGGTGACCAGGATTGGCACAATGCGGGGTAGCACTTGCGCCCGGAAATGTTCGCGAACCCATTCACCCTGACTGGCAGAGAGGTCCTCGGGCATTAAAAAATAGATGCGTCGTTTCTGTAACTCTGCCAGAACGGCTCGGAATGCCCGGTCAAACCGTACCGAAAGCCTAGCAATGCCCTTGTTGATATCGCGCAGGAGCTGTTTGCTGTCCTTTGCCGAGCCCGCGATCTGTTCGATCAACACCTTGCGCCTGACATCAGCCACTCGAACCTTGAAAAATTCATCCTGGTTGTCAGAAAAAATACCGAGGAAATGCACCCGGTCAATAACAGGATTTTCTTCATCCTCAGCTTCCTGAATGACACGCTCATTGAAGGCAAGCCAGCTCAGTTCTTTTGGGTAAATTGGGTATTTTTTCATGCGCGACCTGATACTACCTGTGATGATTTATAACGTTTTGCCAAATCAGCATAGCGTGTTCTGTCGGTCTTTGTATGACATTAAAGTGACAGGCAAATGACAGTGTGCTGTGGAATGTTACTGACTACCTCATATTCTGTGTGAGTGAGAAAGTCATCCACCCTCCCGCTTCAGGCCCAGCTGTCACACCATGCATGCCTGTTTAATGGGCCGTTCACATGGACAAGGCCGTTGTTTTCACCATAATACTCAGCGCTCCAATGGGTGTGTGTTTGTTGATGAAAGGCTGGCTTATGAAACGATTTTTAACAGTGTGTTTGGTACTTTTCATATTTGCCACATTAGCGTTCTATTTACACAAACCGGTTCTGGAATGTCTGGCACGCCGGGGCGCTTTCCTGGCACGCTTTTCGTTTAAGTAACACAGTGTTGCCTGAGGGTGCAATGGATCTGTCGCGCTACCGGGTAACCATTGACGGCAAGTCAATCCCGGCACTTGAGGACGACCTCTCAGCACTGACTTATAACCTTGAGAAAAATACCCTCTGGGCACTGTTGAACAGCGATCCGGTGGTGGTGGAGCTTTCCCTTGAAGGTGAACTGTTGCGTTCAATCCGCATCGAGGGTGTCAGGGATATGGAAGGTTTTACACACGTCTGTGGTGATCGCTATGTGATTGCCGAAGAGCGAACCCACCGCCTGCTGGTCGTCGACATTCCTGATGGCGTGGATAGGGTCCACACCGAGGGGGTGCCGACCCTGGTGGTCGGAATCGGTAGTGATACCAACAAGGGTTTTGAAGGTCTCTCCTGGGATGATGACGGGCAACGCTTGCTGGTAGTCAAGGAGCGCAACCCGATGCGGGTGATTGAAATCACTGGGTTTGTCAGTTTCGTTGTGGGCGAGCCAATGAATATCGGTATCCGTGAGATCAAATCACCGGGCTCACCAGAGCTTTTTATGAGGGGTCTTTCGTCAATCACCCATGTCAGGTTGTGTGGGGCATAAGTTATTTCTCAGCGATGAATCCCATATGCTGTTGGAATACAATGATAAAAGACAATCCATCAGTTTGCTGGATTTACGAGCGGGCAGGAGTGGTCTGGAGAGCACCATCCCCCAAGCGGAGGGTGTAGCTGTAGACACTGAACTGAATATCTACATCGTCAGTGAGCCAAATCTGTTCTACCGGTTTTCCCCACAGTAGCTGCCGCTTGGGACGAATTTACAGTTAATCATAGCGATTGAGCCGGTGATTATGTCGGTGCAGTCGTCCCTGATGGCCAGCAGTGCTTCCAGGGTCACATAATCCGCGAGGGAGTACGGATCTATGCTGCCTCACAGCCGCGAATCTGATACCCTTGCCAACCAGAATAATTGATAACAAGGCATGGCAGGTCATAAGGGTTTTGCCGTTTCCAGCAAATCAGAACATCGCTTCATCTGTTGTCAGGAGGGCCAGTTGCCATTCAAACCGTCAGTCTCCATTGATGTGAGTCTCCCCGGTGATGCAATGGTGAGTGGAGAATGTATCAATTTAAGTCCGCCTAGCGCTTCAGGGGATGCTTTTACCCCGAATTTTCTGCGGTGACACGATGAATCTCAAATTCATACTGGACGCTGTGCCTTATACCCTCTCGGGAAGGATGCAGGTATCGGGAGGGCACCTGCCCGATGCCGGCCATACTGTCCCGACAGACTTTATCGGTGTTGGTGTCACCACCGCGGATAACCCACTGGTAGATGACTATGTGCTGGAGCGCCTTGCTGAACTGGGTATCAGCCAGGTCCGTGTCGATTTCACCTACGGGGATATGGAGGGCCCGGTCGCCCGGCTGCTGGATCGTCTGCTGGCCACCGACATCCAGGTTCTGTTGCATCTGGTACAACCGTTTGAGGAAGTGAAACGAATTAACACGCCCGCGGGGCAGGTGGCTTGGCGTGAATTCGTCAGCTCAACTGCCACCCGATACGGTGAAAGGCTCTGGGCAATCGAGGTTGGCTCGACCATCAATCGCCGTCGTTGGTCCGGCTACGACACCGAAAGCTTTTTTACCAGCTGGTGCATTGCCTATGACGAAATAAAATCCCGCAATATCAGACTGGCCGGCCCAAACATCAGCGATTTTGAACCGCTCTGGAATATCGCTGTACTGACCCGTTTAAAGCAGGAAGGCAAGCTGCCCGATATCCACACCAATAACCTTTTCAGTGAACGGGTGGTGGAGCCGGAGCGATTTGATCACCGTTTACTGGGTAGCTGGATCGGGCAGCTTGTGAAAGTAAATCTGGTCAAAAAGTGCCGGATTCTCAAGAAAATCACCAGTGACTTTGGTATCGATGAGCTGGTGTCTCCCTCCGCCTTCTGGACCTTGCCTCGCATCAAGCGGGTGTTGGTCAACAGTGAGCAAAAGATGGCGGACTACTTGACCAGATACATGGTGCTGTGCGCGGCTTCCGGGTCGATGCGTCAGATCTATTGGGGTCCGATGTTGTGCAACCGCGAAGGGCTGATTGACGATGATACCGGTATCTACCCTTTGCTGGAGAGGGTGACGCACTATCATCGGGTGCTGGGAGACGAAGCCAGCTATCGCATTCGCCCGGCCTTCCGGGCCATGAAAACCTTTATCGCTGAAATCTCAGGCAGTCGCTACGAAGGTGCACTGGCCACGACCGGTGGATTGCAGATACATGCATTCCGTAATGACCGTCACCTGATTCATGTGGCCTGGGCAGAAAATGGCAAAGCACTGCCGCTGCGGGCCTGTTATAGCGAAGGCGATATCGCTGCCAGCGAGTTACTTGATCGCGACGGAGATTGTCTGACCGGCAAGGTGCAACTGATTTCAGAGGCCCCTCTGTATCTGACCTGGCCCGCTACGGCAGATGTACAGCTGATCGAGCCAGACCTCGCGCAGATAGAGCACATTTACCGGCATATCCCCGATCAGAAATACTACCTGTACGATGATGACCAGTGGCACGGCATGCTGGTGGCCAATAGCCCAGCCGAAGCGGCATTGCGTTTCAAGGTTCTGCATCCCGATCACTTGCCCGGCCCCACCAAAGAAAACCTTTTGCGTCGCGCCCGCAATGCTGTCTGGACAGTTGACGGCGCGCTGGCAAAGGCGGTTGTGGCAAAAAAACCGCTGAAGATTCATCCCCACAAGCGCTTTCTCGAAAGACACCGGCCTTCAAAAGCCCGCCGCAGCTGGATTGCCGCCGCAGAATTATTGCGCAGGGGTATCCCCACAGCGATGCCGCTGGCCTATTTCGAAAAATTCGGTGATCGGGGTCTGCTGGAAAATTACTTTATCTGTGACCGGGTTGACGCAGATTTTACGGCCAGGGAAATACTGTCGGCATTTCGTGATGGTGCCAGCCACTTTCAGGATATTCCCGCTGAACAGGCCTACCGGGAGCTGGGACGTTTCCTGTTTGAGATGCACTGCCGGGGAGTCTATTTCCGGGATCTTTCCGGTGGCAATATCCTCATTAAAAAATCACCCACGGGCGAGCTTCAGTTCACCCTGATCGATATTAACCGGGCGCGTTTCTTCAATCGCGGCGCCACCATGTTGGAGCGACTTTCCGATCTGTCCCGTGTCTGCAACAAGCTCCATTGGGGCGGTCGAGAGCAGTTGATCGGCCAGTATCTGCAACGGCCTGAGAGCGGAGGCGCTATTCCATGGCATTACCGCATACCGTTTTATCTGTATGACTTTAAAGCTGCCTTCAAACGTCGCTACGGCCGCAAGGCCATCAAGCGATTGTTGAACAGGGCTGCCCGCTCAAACGAAAGCTCTAAGTAACCGGCCAGAAGTGGTCAAAGTAACCGGTGCGCGTGAGAGGCCATCTGCAAAATAATAGCGGCCCCCGCTGCAGTTATCTCTGCAGGATGGCCGCCACTCCCATACCGCCAGCGGTGCAGATCGAAATCAGGCCGCGACCCTGTCCCGCCAACTGCAGTTGCCTTGCCAGCGTACCGGCTATCCGTGCGCCGGTCGCGGCAAAAGGATGGCCGATGGCCAGACTGCTGCCGGTCATATTGAGCTTGTCGCGATCAATACTGCCTAACGCTTTTTCCAGGCCCAGCCTTTCCCGACAGTATTCCTCCGACTCCCAAGCTTTGAGGGTGCAGAGCACCTGTGCTGCAAAGGCCTCGTGGATTTCATAATGGGTGAAATCCTGCAGGCTGAGTTCGGCACGATTCAGCATATTGGCCACGGCCACAGTGGGCGCCATCAGCAGGCCCTCACCACCCACATGGTCGACAGCAGCCGTTTCCATGTGGGTGAGGCGTGCCAGTACGGGCAGATTATTGGCGGCGGCCCATTCCTCGCTGGCCAGCAGCAGGGTGGCGGCCCCGTCGGTAAGCGGTGTGCTGTTGCCGGCCGTCAGGGTACCTTTCGCGCTGCGATCAAAAGACGGTTTTAGCTTTTCCAGCTGCGCCAGCGTCAGGTCTTGGCGCAGGTTGTTATCCCGCAACATGCCTGCACAGGGGCTCAGCAGGTCATCAAAAAAACAGTTGCCGTAGGCGGACTCGACACGGTGGTGGCTGGCCAGCGCCAGTTCATCCTGTGCTTCGCGGCCGATCTGCCATTGCTTTGCCATTAATTCACAGTGCTCGCCCATGCTCAGTTCCGTGCGCGGTTCACTGATGGCGGGGGCCACAGGCGCGAGTTCCGAAGGGCGAAAGCCTTTCAGGGCAGCCAGTTTCTGGCGGGTGGTTTTTGCCTTGGATAACGCCACCAGCCGTTGGGAGAACCGCCTGGAAAACAGCACCGGTACATCGCTGGCACTGTCGGTACCGGCGGCAATGCCGCACTCAATCTGCCCGCAGGCGATTTTCGAGGCGATGCCAAAGGCCGCTTGCAGGCTGGTGCCGCAGGCCTGCTGGAGCGTGATACCGGGAGTCAACGGCGACAGGCTGGTGCCCAACAGCGCTTCGCGGGCAAGATTGAAATCCTTCGGGAAGGTCATCACAGCGCCCGCCACCAGCTCATCCATTTGTTGCCCATGGAGATTGTAACGATCCACCAGCCCTTGCAGGGCGCTGACCAGCATGTCGAGGTTGGTCAGATCAGCATAGCCGGTACCGGCCCGGCAAAAAGGAATACGGTTCGCTCCGACAATAGCTACCGGGCGAATGGTCTTGGACTGACTCATGGTTTCACCTCCAACTGCTGGTGTTCCAGGTAATGCATTGGGCCGCCGAGAAAGGGGGCAAAGCCGGTGCCGAAAATGACCCCGGCGTCCAGCAGGTCGACACTGTCGACAATGCCATCGTCCAGGCAGCGTTGACACTCGGCCAGTAGTGGTTTAATCAGGCGGTCACCGAGAATATCCATGGCCACCATGTCGCTGGCCTTGCCTATGTCAGGCTTGCCTTTCTTCCAGTGATAAAAGCCCTCGCCGGACTTCTTGCCGAGCTTGCCCTCGTCAATCAACGCCGCCAGTTTCGCAATGGCCTCCTGCCTGTCCGGTGCGAGTTTTTTGACCACACTGAGCGCAACATCGAGCCCGACAGTATCCACCAGTTCAACCGGTCCCATCGGCATACCAAAGCGTTTGGCCGCCTCATCCACGGTGGCCATGCTGTGTCCTTCCTCAATCAGATTGATAGCCTCCAGCATGTAGGGGGCCAGCACGCGATTGACCAGGAAGCCTGGAGCGCTGTTGACCGGCAGGGGAAATTTGCCGATGCGGTTGCTGAACAGGCAGCCTTTGTGAATATCCGTGGGATTGGACTGCTCTCCCCGCACCACTTCCACCAGCGGCATTTTGGCTACCGGATTAAAGAAGTGCAGCCCGATCAGGCGTTGTGGCTGCTGCAAGCCCAGTGCAATCTCATGCAGTGGAATGGCAGAGGTGTTGGTTGCCAGTACGGCGTCGGCCCGGGCTTTTTCCTCCAGATCCTTAAAGAGCTGCTGCTTGGCCTCCAGATTTTCAAAAATGGCCTCGATTATCACATCGGCGCGGACAATGCCGTCCCCGTCTACATCGGCGATCAGACGACTATTTGCCGCCGAGATCTGTGCAGCGCTGCGCAATTTTTTCTTGAACAGTTGTTCGGCCCGTTTCAGGGCGGGCTCTATGTATTTGGCCTCCCGATCCTGCAGGGTGACTTCCATTCCTCGCAGTGCGCACCAGGCGGCAATATCGCCGCCCATGACGCCCGCGCCGACCACGTGCACACGGCGGGGCTGCCAGTTGGCATTAGTCTCATCCGGCTTGCCCAGTGCCTTTAACTGTTCCTGTAGACGGAAAACCCGCCGCAGGTGTCGGGAGGTGTCACCCATCAGCAATTCACTGACTTTGTCCGCCTCGCCTTTCAGCAAAGCCTCAAAGTCACTGCCCACCTGACGCCAGAGATCAATAAGGGTATAGGGTGCCGGGTAGTGTTCCGGGCGGGCCCGTTTGGCCACCTCGCGGGTCATGACTTTGGCTAGGATCTGGCGCATGCCCGGGCGGCTGGTCAGTTGCTCGAGCCGGTTGGCCCGGTGCCCTTTGCGCTGCTTGACGATGGCTTTGCGCGCTGCCCAGTGCAGACTGCCGTGTTCTGATACCACCTTGTCCATCAAACCCACGGTGCGCGCGGCACGGGCCCTGAGAGAGCGGGCGCTGAGGATCAACTCCAGTGCCTTGCGGCCGCCCAGCAGGCGAATGCTGCGTGCGGTGCCACCAAAGCCGGGGAAAATCCCCAACTGGATTTCCGGAAAACCGATCCGGGTACCATCGGCATCCAGTGCCACCCGGTAGTTGCAGGCCAGTGCCAGCTCCAGACCGCCGCCGAGACAAAAGCCATGAATGGCGGCAACCGTATAGCAGGGCAGTGCCTCCAGCCGGGCAAAGACCCGGTGGGCCATTTCAATACCGGCTTTTGCCGCGTCGCGGTCAGTCTGTTGTTCAAATTCGCGGATATCCGCACCGGCGATAAAGCCGCTGGCTTTCGGCGAGTAAATGACCAGTCCGGCGGGCAGGGCCGTTTCCATTTCCGACAGGATGGCATCCAGCTCCTGCATCACGTCACTGTTCAGCGTGTTGACACTCTCATCGCAGCGATCGATTGCCAGCCAGGCAATATTTTCGTTATCCCGCTCCAACTGCCAGTGCTTGTACGAAGGATTATCGGTCATCGGTAAAACATCTCCTCTCCCATCGCATCGCCGGCTCGTGTGCTTCCTGATACCAGCCTGCTTTACAATGTCGGTCTGTTGTTATCATCAATTCATCATAGCGGATTGGCAACGGATTGAAATGCTCCCCGCATAAAATGGATCTGGAACACTTTGCCATGACGAAACCCCATATCACCCGCCGCACTGCTGACCTGACCCGGTGCGAATTCAGCCCGTCGGTCCCACCGTTATTGCAGCGCATTTATGCGGCCCGGGGGGCCGAGAACGACCTGGCACTGGCGCGAACACTCCAGGGACTGCCCGGCCCTGAGGGCCTGCTCGGGATCGGCGAGGCGGTCGTGCTGCTCGAACAGGCCATCAATGAACAGCAATCTGTGCTCATTATCGGTGATTTTGATGCCGACGGTGCCACCAGCACGGCGCTGACCCTGCTGGCGCTGAGGGCCATGGGGTTTTCCCGGGTGAGTTATATCGTGCCCAACCGCTTCGAATACGGCTATGGCCTCACCCCGGAAATTGTCGAACTGGCCAAACAGCAAACACCGGATCTGATTATCACGGTGGATAACGGTATTTCCAGTGTCAGCGGTGTTGAGGCCGCAAAAGCCGCCGGTATCAAAGTGCTGATCACCGATCACCATCTGCCCGGCGCACAACTGCCCGCAGCGGATGCCATCGTCAATCCCAACCAGCACGGCTGCGAATTTCCCGGTAAAAACCTCGCCGGGGTGGGGGTGGTGTTCTACCTGATGAGCGCCCTGCGCAGTCGCCTGCGGGACAGTGGCTGGTTTGCCGAGAACAGCAGCCTTGAGCCAGAAAGCAGTCCTGAACTAAAAAGAGCCGAGCCGAATATGGCGGACTGGCTCGACCTGGTGGCGCTGGGCACCGTGGCGGACGTGGTGCCGCTGGATGCCACCAACCGCATTCTGGTGCACCAGGGTTTGCAACGCATCCGTGCGGGTAAAACCCGCCCCGGCATTCAGGCATTGCTGGACCTCTCAGGCCGCGAACGCCAGCGTCTGGTGGCCGCCGACCTCGGTTTTGCCATTGGGCCGCGTCTCAATGCCGCGGGGCGGCTCGACGACATGTCCATTGGCATCCAGTGCCTGTTGGAAACGGACCCCTACCTGGCGCGGGAATACGCCTTGCAACTGGATGAACTGAACCGTGACCGCCGGGTGATTGAGGCCGATATGCAGCGGGAAGCTCTGGTAGCGCTGGAGCAACTGAATCTGGATGAACAACAACTGCCCTGGGGGTTGTGCCTGTTCGATGCCGACTGGCACCAAGGGGTGGTGGGGCTGTTGGCCTCGCGCATCAAGGATCGGGTACACCGCCCAGTGATCGCCTTTGCCGATGCCGGCAATGGCGAGTTCAAAGGCTCCGCCCGTTCCATTCCCGGGTTGCATATCCGCGATGCGCTGGACGCCGTGGCCAGCCGTCACCCGGAACTGATCAGTAAATTTGGCGGGCACGCCATGGCGGCGGGTCTCAGCCTGCCCGCCGATCGCTATTGGGATTTCGTCGCCGCATTCGACGACGAAGTGCGCCGCCAACTCAGCCCGTCGGACCTGGAGGCGGAGATCCTCACCGACGGCACACTCGACATAACCGAACTCAATATCGACACCGCCCAGCTGCTGCGAGAGTCCGGCCCATGGGGGCAGCACTTCCCGGAGCCGTTGTTCGAGGGTGAGTTTTATATCGTCCAGCAGCGCATCGTCGGCGAGAAACACCTGAAACTGATGCTGGCGCTGGATCAAGGCAAGCAGCAATTGATCGACGCCATCGCCTTTAATGTGGATACCGAGCAGTGGCCCAATTCGGCGGCGGAAAAGGTGAGCCTGGTCTACAAGCTGGATATCAACCTGTGGCAGGGCAGGGAGTCGGTGCAGTTACTAATCGAAAGTATTAGATTGTTGAGATAAGAAATACGAGAGGCAGATTAAATTCAAGACAGTACAAAAGTAGAAAGGCTCTGTATGGAAGACTTACACATGCCCAGCAATCTGACTTAAAAAATTAGATAGAGGTGGCCTAGGGCATATCCCATATAACCATGTTATAGATCTTTTGATAAGAGTCGTTGTTGAAGCTGCTATTAACTCTAGTCAGGTTGCCCAGCAGAATTTTCTTGATAGAAATGGGTTGGATCCTCATCTAGCACACAATCAGGCGAGTACGGATAAATTTTAAAATGGACTCAAGAAAGAGTAGGTGTTGGGCTAGTGATCTTGGTGGTTGCGACTCTATGTCTGGAGAGCACATTATTAGTAATGCTGTTTTCAGGCACGGTTGTTCATGCCCTCTTATTGTTAAGGGTGTTAGCCGGATACGTATGGGTGAGCCAACCTATGGAGCAGAAAAATCAAACATCTTATGTCGTCAACACAACTCTATGTTGAGTCCTTTAGACTCAACAGTAGGTAAGCTAGCAAAATTTCAATCCGATGCCTGTGACGAATCTTTTAATGAAACTCTTTATCTTGAAGGGGAGTTGCTTGAGAGATGGATATTGAAAACAGTAGTTAACTCTGGGGTGGCTGGATGGACTGGATCAACTAAGTTTCGCCCTTCGGCTGAAGTGGTTAAAGCTATCTTTGGTATAACTCCGTTACCCGAACGAATAGGTCTTTATATTGTGGAAGGAGTTGATCCAAATCTTAGGCCTTCCGGTGGTGTAAGTTTTTTTCCAATACATCTATTAGCTAATCGTGAAATGTTACTGGCTGGAGCATATGTATCAGTTCATGGCATGACTTTTTTAGGCGCTTTTCACGACGATTTGGCTAGTATTCTAGAGGGTGGTGCCGTCCCTGATTTAATGAATAGATTTTCTTCAAAAGGGCTTAAACACATATTTAGACCCGGTTGCTTGTTCATGGAGAGAAAAAGAGGGGAGGCACTCTATGTAGGGTTAAGTTGGAACGGTTTTTTAAGGTTTTCAGATGGGACAAAAGCGCCATTCCCCCGGAAGAAGTGTGAGAGTTAAAAAAACCGTCCCCAGTTGGATAAGAAATGACCCATAAATAACAGCACTAATCAGGACAAACCGATGTCGAGAGTAAGGAACACGAATCCCAAAGATACAAGAGTCTACCTAGTCGGCAGCGGCATCGCCTCTCTGGCCAGTGCGGTGTATCTGATCAAGGATGCCGGTGTGCCCGGCGGCAACATCCATATCCTGGAGCAGGACGAGATTCCGGGCGGCGCACTGGATGGTGCCGGTGATGCGGAAAATGGTTTTATCATCCGCGGCGGCAGAATGCATGAAGAGCACTATGTCTGCTACTGGGACCTGCTATCAAATATCCCTTCCTATGATGACCCCGGTGTCTCCGTTAAAGACGAGTCGTTTGAGTTCAATGCCCGGTATGTTTCGCACGCGCAGGCGCGGTTGCTGAAAGCCGGCCAAAGGATGGATGTCTCGTCCTTCGGCCTGTCGTTAACCGCTCAGGCGGACCTGTTGAAGCTGATGTTTTCCTCCGAGAAATCCCTGGACCACATCCGCATACAGGACTGGTTCAAGGACGAGTTCTTCACCACCAATTACTGGTATCTCTGGACCTCGATGTTTGCCTTCCAGAAGTGGAGCAGCGTGGCGGAGATGCGCCGTTACATGAAACGCTTTATCCACTTGCTAGACGGGATGCCCCGGCTGGGTGGCGTGATACGCACGAAATATGACCAGTACCACTCGGTGGTTGTGCCGCTGATGCGCTACCTGGAAGGCTTCGGTGTCCATTTCGAGACCCGGACTCAGGTTACCGATATCGATTTCGACCTGTCTGCCGAGGCGAAAACCGCCACCGCTATTCACACCCTCAATCAATCCGGCAGTGAGGAGAAGATTGATCTCGGTGAGCACGACTATGTGTTTATCACCAACGGTTCCATCACCGAGAGCACGGACTATGGTTCGTGGACCAAGGCTCCGATACTGAAAGACAAGGCATCCTCGGGGGCGTGGACGCTGTGGGAAAAAATTGCCAGCAAGGACAAGGCGTTCGGCAACCCCGGCGTGTTCAGTGACCATATTGATTTGCAGAAGTGGTACTCGTTCACCGCCACCATCAAGGACGACACCTTCCACGATTACATGGAAGAGTTCTCCGGCAATTTAAGCGGTACCGGGGGCCTGGTGACCATGACCGATTCCAGCTGGTTGATGTCCATTGTGATTGCCCGCCAGCCGCACTTCCCCAACCAGCCCAAAGATGTAAAAGTTTTCTGGGGCTATGCCCTGTATCCCGACAACGAAGGCGATTACGTGAAGAAAAAAATGTCGGCGTGCAATGGCGAAGAGATACTGGAAGAGCTGTGGTATCAACTCAAAGTCCAGAATCTGATGAAGCCGATTGTGGATGCAGGCAAAGTGAATTGCATACCGGTAGCCATGCCCTTTATCGACAGCCTGTTTATGCCGCGGGCACAGGGCGATCGCCCGGAGGTGTTGCCTAAGGGCGCCACCAACTTTGCCTTCCTCGGGCAGTTTGCCGAAGTGCCAAAGGATTGCGTCTTCACCGTGGAATACTCCGTGCGCTGTGCGCAAACCGCCGTGTATGGCCTGTTTGAAACCGATAAAGAGGTGCTGCCGGTCTATGATTCAATTCATAACCCCGGTGTGTTGATCCATGCGATGAAAGCCATTAGCCGGTAGAAAGCCTTTAGCAGATAAAAAGCGGTTAGCCTGTAAAAAAGAAATCGGTGTGGAATAGAAAAAGGAGATAACCGCTCACGGGACAGAGAGAAATGATTTCCTTTTCATCCAATTTTCAGTGAGCAGAACGTTAGGATGTTAAATCCAGAAGGTACGTCATTATGAAGCAGTGGTACGAAGAGCTATTTGAAAACTACAGTGCTAAATATGATGAAGAGCCTTACACACAAGGTACTCTAGGTGAGTGTGATTTTATTGAAGAGGAAGTCAATCACCTAAAAAGCACCAGAATACTGGATATCGGTTGTGGAACGGGAAGGCACTCAATTGAATTGGCCAGGAGAGGCTATTCAGTGACCGGTGTCGATCTATCCGAATGTCAGTTGTCGCGAGCTAAAGAAAAAGCGAAAGAGCAGGGTCTGGAAATAGACTTTCAATTGGGCGACGCAAGGGACCTTGGTTTTGTTGAAGAATTCGATCTGGTGATCATGCTGTGTGAGGGGGCGTTTTCACTGATGGAAACGGACGAAATGAATTTCAGGATTCTGGCGAACGCAGCCAACTCACTCAAGTCAGAAGGTAAGCTGATTTTTACAACCCTTAATGGTTTGTTTCCACTATTTCATTCTGTCAAAGAGTTCATTAACGCTTCCTCAGACAAGGGCGGCTTGTCTGAAAGTACCTTCGATTTAATGACGTTCAGGGATCATTCGGTATATGAAACAGAGGATGACTCCGGTAAGAAAATGACCATTAACTGTAACGAGCGTTACTACATCCCTCCTGAGATAACCTGGCTTCTGAAGTCCGTCGGATTTAAAAAAATCGACATAGCCGGGGCCAAGCTCGGTGCGTTTTCAAGAGCCGATGTATTAACCACAGAAGATTATGAAATGTTGGTTATAGCGGAGAAATAATCTTTCTAACAAGGCCGTTCAACCCGGAGATCCCTCCGCAGCGTTTCAAAAGTACAACCTAAACAACACCCAACATGCTGGCTGCACCTACTGTTGGTAAGGGCGTCACTGCCATACCCCCTTTATTGACTAAACTAGATGTAGGTTCATAGAGAAAAGGGGTGCCCCCCGTACTTTCTGCATGAAACAGCATCTGGTCTTCAGGGTCGCCTTCTTCGCCGCCGTTTGCTTTGCGGTACCGGTTACCGTTGCACTGTTCGTGCTGGTAATTCTGAATTTCCAGCACGACGTTTCTCCTGCGATTGCCAATATCTTGCTGCCACTGTTGGCCACCCTGGCGACGGTATTTGCGGCGTTTGCCGTCATCTGGGCCTGATCAGTAAATTCGGCGGCCACGCCATGGCGGCGGGGTTGAGCCTCCCAAAAGATCACTACCCGAAATTTGTCGATGCCTTTGATACAGAGGTACGCCGACTGCTCACCCCGGCGGATCTGGAAGCGGAAATCCTCACCGACGGCGTGCTCAATCCCGATCAGCTCAGTATCGATACTGCCCAGCTGCTGCGGGAGGCTGGCCCCTGGGGGCAGCACTTTCCCGAACCGCTGTTCGAGGGAGAATTTCATATCGTGCAACAGCGCATCGTCGGCGAAAAACACCTCAAGCTGGTACTGGCAACCGACGCGTCAAAAAATCAGCTCATCGACGCCATCGCGTTCAATGTGGATACTGACCGCTGGCCAGATCCGGCGGCCGATCAGGTCCAACTGATTTATAAACTGGATATCAACCTGTGGCGGGGCAGGGAGTCGATGCAGTTGCTGGTGGAGCACCTCGACTAACGTGGTATACCAGATGGCGTTGGGAAGTTGGTAGGCCCCATAATGGTGTTGTAGTGGTCCGAGGGTAGTACTATTGGCGTCAGCAAGGAGGTGTGCCAAGTAGAATTCCCCGCCTTCTGTTTGATGGCTCTGTAATGTTTATCTCCTCCAAGGATCGAAAATGAAGTGTTCTATAGGGTCTGTCACTAACCGGACCAAAGTGTTGCTGCTACCCGTTGCCCTATTGTTGGCCGGTTTGTTGTTGCTCTCATCACCCGCGAAATCCCAGCCAGAGCGGACGCTGTTCGACCGGCTCGGTGGTGTGTATCCGATTGCTCTGACGGTGAATGATCTGGTGGATCGCCTGTACCTGAACAAGACGCTGAATGCGAACCCCAGGATAAAAAAGGTTCATGAAAGTATCGGTTCAAGAGAAAGTGCCAAAGTGGCGCTGACGGCCTGGGCAGTACAGTATACCGGTGGTCCAGTGCTGTTTCCTGTTCAGATCGGTGAGGTGGATGAAGCACTGAAAATCACCGATGGGGAGTTTGATGTAATTCTTGACGAGTGCGCTGTATCGTTCAATAACGCGAATTTTCCACAGCGTGAAGTGGGCGAGCTATTGAAATTGGTTGAAGGCTTCCGCTCTCAGGTGGTGATTCAAGGCTGAATAGCCCCGTAAGTAATTGACCTCAGTCCCGCTGCCAATTAATGGCGGCGGGGCGTTTTCGGTCGCGCCTGTAAGTGCTGCCTCTGAGCGTGCTCAGGCCGCCAGGGGTTGATGACTACCGGGTGTGGAAAACAGCTCGATCATGTACAGCGCCGTGGTTTTATCCAGTGATGTGGCAACGGTTTCTACCATGCCGGTGGGCAATATGCACACCACGTCGTAGCTGTGTTCGCACATTCGCAGGCAGTAGTAGGCGCTATTATTGCTGCTCTTGTAGTTCATCAGGCACAGAATTTCATCCAGATAAACGTTGTAGGTGTGATCATCGTGGTCCTTGATATAGGCATGATCCTGGTCGCAGTAGCACACCTGGCCCAGAAATGTGGCTGGGTGCGCGGACTTGGGATGTTTGGGGTCGGTGACCTCAACGGTCATGCCCCTGGTTAACAGGTGATTAAAATGCTTTGTCATGGTCATTCCTCGCAGTGAAGTTGTGAATGCCTGAACTCGCTATATCGACTGACTGCTCCTCCGCAGAGCGCTGTGCGCCCGGTTATTAACAAGTTGTTAAAGCAGGTTCCTGCCAAAGGCTTTTGCCTTGGCATTGGGTTGATCATGGTGGGAATTTTTAGAAAGGGCTATCTAAAAGCCATGCTTGTAAGCATGACTTTTGGTCATGGTTATTATAATTTCAGATAATTACATCGGCAAAAATGCTTTTGCTGGCAATAAAAATCAATTTTATTTTTGTGGATCAGTTTCGAGAGATTAACCCTTCATTTCTTCCAGCTCCACCCAGCGCTCTGCGGCCGCATCGAGCGCCTGTTGTTTTTCTGCCAGTTTGTCCAACACCGGCTGGGTTTCGGTGAAAGGCCGGTTGAAAAAGTCCGGGTCTGCTGTCTGCTCCTCCAGCAGCGCAATGTCCTGCTCCAGCTGATCGATGAGGCCTGGCAGGCTGTCCAGCTCCCGCTGGAACTTGTAGCTCAGTTTGACGGCGGGTTTTTTCGCCGCAGCGGTTGAGGTGGTCTCGTGATCCACAAGGTGGCCGGAGGGGTGATCCAGCGTATCGGCGATTTTGAGGTGTTTGCCCCGTTTGACCCAATCGCTGTAACCGCCGATGTACTCTTCGATTTTGCCGTCTTCCTCGAACACCAAGACGCTGGTGACCACGTTATCGAGGAACTCGCGGTCGTGGCTGACGATGATCAGGGTGCCCTGGTATTCCACCAGTTGCTCTTCGAGAACTTCGAGCATCTCCACATCGAGATCGTTGGTGGGCTCGTCGAGCACCAGCAGGTTGGTGGGACGGGTAAACAGCTTGGCCAGCAGCACCCTGTTGCACTCGCCGCCGGACAGGGCGCTGACCGGGGTCATGGCGCGTTTGGGCGAGAACAGAAAGTTGCGCAGGTAGCCGATAATATGGCGCTCCTTGCCATTGATGCGAATGTACTCTTTGCCATCGCCAACGTTCTCGGCAATGGTTTTGCTGGTATCCAGTTCCCGCCGGATTTGATCGAAGTAACCGATTTCAATATTGGTGCCCAGTTTGACCGAGCCTTCATCGGGTTCTATCTGGCCGAGCAGGATTTTCAGCAGGGTGGACTTGCCGACACCGTTATTGCCGATCAAACCGATACGGTCACCGCGCATGATCTTGATCTTGAAGTTGTTGATCAGTTGTTCATTGCCATAGCCGTGGTACACGCTGCGCGCTTCGATCACTTTGCGCCCGGAGTTCTCGGCGGTTTCAACAGTGATTTTGGCCTTGCCCTGCACATTGACGCGCTGGGCCCGGTTCTGGCGCATGGCCTGCAGGGAGCGCACACGGCCTTCGTTGCGCGTACGGCGGGCTTTGACGCCTTGGCGGATCCAGGTTTCCTCTTCAGCCAGTTTCTTGTCAAACAGGGCATTGCGGCTTTCTTCTTCTTCGAGGGCCTGCTCCTTGAGGGTCAGGTAATTCTGGTAGTTACCGGGCCAGCTGACTAGGTGCCCACGGTCGATCTCGACGATTCGTGTGGCCAGCCGTTGTAAAAAATTGCGATCGTGGGTAATGAAGATGACGGATCCCTGAAAGCTGCGAACACGGTGTTCCAGCCATTCAATCGTGCTGATGTCCAGGTGGTTGGTGGGTTCATCGAGCAACAGCAGGTCAGGATTGGACACCAGCGCTTTACCCAATGCCACCCGCCTGCGCCAGCCGCCGGATAATTCCGCCAGGGTTTTGTGGGCGGGCAACTCCAGTTGACTGATGATGGTTTCCACCTGTTTGTCCACCTGCCAGCCACCGCCGGCATCAATCTCGGCCTGCAAGTCTTCCATTGCCTGCATTCCCTGCTTGTCAGGACTCTGTTGGGATTGGTGGTAAAACCGGTCGATGAGCGATTGTTGGTCGGCCAGGCCCTCCCGCACAACGTCCGCAACATTGCGTTCCAGGCCCCCCGGCAGGGCTTGCTCCAATTGGCTGATACGCAGGTGGCGACGAAAGTGGATTTCGCCGTGGTCGGGCTTGATCTGTCCGGTGAGGATTTTCAGCAGAGTGGATTTTCCCGCACCATTGCGGCCGATCAGACAAATCCGTTCGCCGGATTCCACCGTAAGCTGGGCATTGATCAGCAGTGGCACATCGCCAAATTCAATGGAAATATCGTCGATCCGGATCAGAGTCATGAAACAGCTGGCCTGTGGTTTGGGGAGGGGGATTCTAACAGAGTTCAGGTGATGGGATATGGGCGCGGACTCAAGGGTCGCAGGGCGCTTCGCCGTTGAGCAGTGGCAGCAATAACCGCATGGCGTGTTCGACGATCAGCGGTTGTGCCGTTTCAGTCGGATGAATGCCGTCCGCCTGAATCAGGGCCTGATCTGTGGCGATATCTTCGAACATGAAAGAAATCAGTGCTACGTTCTCCTGAGCGGCGAGTTTAGGAAAAACATTGGCGAACTGATCGCTGTAACGTTTGCCATAATTGGGGGGAATTTGCATGCCAAACAGAATGGGCTGGCTATCATTGGCGCGACTGAGGTCGATCATGGCCCGCAGGTTATGCTCCATGCGCGGAATCGGGTAACCGCGCAGCCCATCGTTACCGCCCAGTTCGATCAGCACAAAATCCGGCTGGTGTTCGCCAATCAGGGTATCCAGTCGGGACAGGCCGCCACCGGTGGTGTCGCCGCTGATACTGGCGTTGATGACCAGGTGCTCATCGCCCAGTTGATGTTGCATCAGGTCCACCCAGCCCTTGCCGGCATCAATACCATAACCGGCACTGATGCTGTCACCCAGAACCAACAGGGTGGCGCTGTGGGCGGGGAGCAGCACAAGCGATAAAATCAGGGCAATACAGCAGCGGATCATGGCAACAAATTTGAGGGTGACAGATAACTGTTACAGTGTATGGCGTTTGTCGGTAAATGGAAGTAATCAATGATTGAAGCGAATCATATTATCAAGGAAGTGACCACTTCCGAGGGTGTTCTGCGAATTCTGGACGATATCAACCTGACCGTTATTGACGGAGAGGCACTGGCAATTATCGGACCTTCGGGATCAGGCAAATCTACGCTGTTGGGAATCCTGGCGGGTCTGGATACACCCAGCGCCGGGGTGGTCAGGGTGAACGGGGAAGATATCACGGCCATGACCGAGGAGGGGCGGGCTGCCATGCGTGCCCGCTATGTGGGGTTTGTCTTTCAATCATTTCATTTGCTGCCCAGTCTGACGGCGCTAGAAAACGTCTCGTTACCATTGGAGTTGCGGGGTGATAGCAGTGCCACCGAAATTGCCCACAGTTACCTGGACCGTGTCGGATTAACCGCCAGACTCAGTCATTATCCCCGCCAGTTGTCCGGTGGTGAACAGCAGCGTGTTGCGCTGGCGCGCGCCTTTGCCAGTCGACCCAGAATTCTGTTTGCCGATGAGCCCACCGGTAACCTCGATACGGTGACTGGCAAGACGATCAATGATTTGTTGTTCCAGCTGAACCGTGAAGAGGGTACAACACTGGTGCTGGTGACCCATGAGGCGACGCTGGCCAGCCGTTGTCACCGGCGTGTGACGCTAAAGGGTGGTCTGTTGGTGGAAAACGACACGGTGTTGTCGGGTACAGCGGAATGATGGCCTGGAAACTGTTGTGGCGCAGTTGGCGCGGCGGTCAATTGGCCCTGATTTTCTGGTCGCTGGTCATGGCGGTGGTTGTCGTGACTGCGGTTGCCCTGCTGGCAGACAGGGTAGAAAAAGCGTTGGTTAAAGAGTCCAGCCACCTGTTGGCCGCGGATGCCCAGGTTCGCACTAGCCGTGCCATCCCGGACAACTGGTTGCAGCGCGCGGATGATGAGCGCTTGGAAACCGTGCAGATGGCACTGTTTGCTTCCATGGTCTACAGCGGGGATAACAACCATCTTGCAGCGGTGAAAGCCGTGCAGTCCGGCTATCCCCTGCGCGGCCTGTTGACACTGGCCGAGCGCCCTTTTGTAACAACCCCCGAGTTTTTTGAGTCGGTAAACCACGGTCCACCTGCAGGTGAGGTTTGGGTGGACAGCCGGCTTCTGCCTATTCTGAAAATGGAACTTGGTGACTCGCTGGAGGTGGGGGAAGTCACGTTGCGAGTCACCAAAGTCATTGTCGAAGAGCCGGATCGTGGCGGCTCTTTCTCCCTGTTTGGCGCCCGGGTGCTGATGAACTGGCAGGATTTGAACGCATCAGGGGTGATCCAGCCCGGCAGTCGGGTCGATTACCGTTTGTTGCTGGCGGGTGAAGACAGCGATCTGGCTAACTATCTCGCCTGGCTCGAGCCGCAACTGAACAGTCATGACCGGCTTCTGTCGCCCGATGAAGCGCAGGCAGGTATTGCCGATACGCTGATCCAGGGGCGGCGGTTTCTGATTCTGGCAGGCAGTCTGGGTGTTGTCCTGGCCGGTATTGCCCTGGCCCTGGCCAGTCGCCATTACGCTGTCGGGCAAACAGCGGCTGTGGCGTTGTTGAAAAGCTGGGGGCTGTCTGCCCGCCGTGTGCGCTCTCTTTACTGGCAACAGACCTTCTGGTTGGCTCTGGCGGGCTCGCTGCTGGGGCTGGCGATAGGCTGGCTGGTGCATGAATCACTGGTCTTTCTGGTGCGCGAATTGCTGCCGGTCAATCTGCCTCAGGCCGGTTGGCGGCCCTGGCTGGTTGGTTTGGCCACAGGCATGCTGTGCCTGGTGGGTTTTGCCCTGCCGGCTCTTTGGCATCTGCCGTCCCTGTCACCGCTGGCAGTGTTGCGACAGGATGTGCCCGTCCATCCGGTAAGTGCGATGAAGCGACTAGTAATTGGTTTGCTGGTTATCCTGCTGATGTTGCTCTGGTACAGCCAGAGTGTAGCCCTAACGCTGGCAATTCTGGCGGGACTGGTAGTGACATCGCTGGCGGTGATGGGCCCCGGATGGCTGTTGTTGAATCTGGCCCGGCGACTGGGTAGCCGGGCCGGCAGTGTATGGCGGCTGGCCCTGGCCAACCTGTGGCGTCGCCGTGGACAAACACTGGTGTTGCTGACCGGGTTTGCCGGAGCCATGGCGATTCTGATGACGCTGGTGATGGTGCGTACCACTTTGATGGAACAGTGGCGCTGGCAACTGGCCGAAGATGCACCCAATCATTTTCTGGTCAATGTGGCTCCCCACGAACTGGATGGCGTAGAGCGCCTGTTGGCAGATAACCAGCTCAGTTCGGTGGGCTGGTATGCCATGGTTCGCGGGCGGATAACGCTGATCGATGGTCAGCCGCCCTCCGACGAGCTGGTGGAACAGAATAATGCCTTGCGCCGCGAACTGAATCTGAGTTGGAGCGATCAGTTGCCCGAGGGCAACAGGGTGGAAGAAGGTCAGTGGTGGGAAGGGCTGACTAACTTCGCTGAACGGCATGGCGAGAATGTGGCACCGGTATCGATTGAAGAGGATCTGGCCAGTGAAATCGGGGTGACACTGGGCAGTCGTCTAACCTTCAGTGTGGGCGGGCTTACCTTCGATGCAGTGATTACCAGTATCCGCAGCCTCAACTGGGACACCATGACCCCCAATTTTTACGTGCTGTTTCCCAAGGGGTATCTGGAAAAGTATCCGCGAATTTTCATGACCAGCCTGTACCTGCCGCCGGAACAGAAACCGTTCGTCAATACACTGCTCAGTCAATATCCCACGGTATTGGTGATTGAACTGGATATGGTGATTGAACGGATTCGCTCCATGGTGACTCAGGTGACCCATGGACTGGAGTTGATGACGCTGCTGATTCTTGGCTGTGGAGTGCTGGTCATGCTGGCCGCAGTGAAACTGTCGATGGCCGAACGGCTGCAGGAAAGTGCCATTCTGCGAACACTGGGCAGCACGGCCCGGCGCATATTGACAGTGCAATCAGTGGAGTTCGGTGCTCTGGGCGCGCTGGCCGGATTGCTGGCCGCCGTCGGTGCAGAATTGGCATTGTTCCTGTTACAGCGGCGTATGTTCGAGGCGCCCTTCGGACTCCATGTCGAACTGTGGCTGTGGGGGCCGCTGACAGGGGCGCTGGTGATTGGGGCGCTCGGCGTGCTCTACACGCGCAAGGCGGTACGCCGACCGCCGCTGCAGGTGCTGGGTAACCTCGATATCTGAAACCGTTAAAACAACATTTTGGCACCGAGGTAGCTTTCGTGCTCTCCTGCCTGTGTTGCCTGCTGTTTTTGCAGTGACGGTTCTTCCCCGTACTGGATGAACAGCACAGGCAGGGGTTCCCCCTCGTCGCTGGGGGTAGCCCATAGGGATGCGACTTCCCACAGGATTGACCATTGCACGGCGAAGAATAAATCCTCTGCAATAGCTCTATGATCGGGCGCATGATGGTTGCCTTCATCACGGCTTAGCTGGATTTTCCAGTTGTCATGCACTTCGCGCTGGATAGGTGGCAGTGCACCAATGTGCTGCCAGCCGTGAGTGTCCGACAATGCGGGCAATGCGATAAATCCGGTTAGTACAACAAGTGTCAGAGTCGGGAGTTTCAAGGAGCGCCTCCATTTTATTGTTATGGGCATTTTTATAAGTAACCTATTGATATAAGCAACCCCGGAGAGTTGCCTGCCGCCATCCAGTCAGTAACAAAATTGTCATCCTGGGAGTTTTGTACGCAGGCAAGTCGATTATGGATCGCCTCTGTGATGCAGCCAGATAAGGCAAACAGACGCATCTCTGGAGAACAGGGCAGGAATCCGTTAGAATCCGGCCTCGTTTTTTTCTCACACTCTTGGCCATTATTCATGGAAATCAGTCCACTTCGTCACGCCCTCGAGGATCTTCAGGTACGCACAGACGTGCTTAGGGGGTATCTTTGACTTTGCCAACAAGAAAGATCGCCTGACCGAGGTCGAGCTGGAGCTTGGCGCTGCCGATGTATGGAATGATCCCGAACGGGCCCAGCAACTGGGGCGCGAGCGCTCGTCACTGGAAATTATTGTGACAACCATCGAAGCACTGGACAGCGGCATTGCCGATGCCAAAGACCTGCTCGATATGGCGGTGGAAGAGGACGATGCCGGCGCTGTAGCGGATATTGAATCCGAAGTGGCGCAGCTCACCGCACAGCTGGAAAAGCTGGAATTTCGCCGGATGTTTTCGGGTGAAATGGACCCCAATAATGCCTTTCTGGATATTCAGGCCGGTTCCGGTGGAACCGAAGCGCAGGATTGGGCGGAAATGCTGTTGCGTATGTATTTGCGCTGGGGCGATGAAAAGGGCTTTAAAACCACTCTCGAGGAATGTTCTGCTGGCGAAGTGGCCGGTATCAAGAGTGCGACGATTCTTTTTGAAGGTGAATACGCTTTCGGTTGGCTTCGCACCGAGACGGGCGTGCATCGGTTGGTGCGTAAGTCACCGTTTGATTCCGGCAATCGCCGCCATACCTCGTTCAGCTCGGTGTTTGTCTCCCCCGAAATCGACGACGATGTGGAAATTGATATCAATCCTGCCGACGTCCGGACGGATACTTACCGGGCCAGCGGCGCCGGTGGTCAGCATATCAATAAGACCGATTCGGCGGTGCGCCTGACCCACGAACCAACCGGTGTGGTGGTGTCCTGTCAGAGCGAGCGATCCCAGCACCAGAACCGTGACAAGTGTTGGAAAATGTTGCGCGCCAGGTTATATGAGCGGGAAATGCTGAAACGCAGCGAAGCGGCTCAGGCCCTGGAGGACAGCAAGTCGGATATCGGCTGGGGCAGCCAGATTCGCTCCTATGTTCTCGATGACCAGCGTATCAAGGATTTGCGCACTAACGTCCAGACCAGTAATTGCCAGGCCGTACTGGATGGTGATCTGGATCGCTTCATTGAAGCCTCACTCAAAGCCGGTCTGTGATAACCGCACCTGTCCCGGTCCGGCCCAACCCATGTGGTAGATTTCATGACTGATACACCCAAAAACACCACCGACCAAGCAGAAGAAAACAGATTGATCACCGAGCGTCGCGCCAAGCTGGCCACTATCCGGTCCGAGGCCGAGGCCGCCGGTGGCAATCCGTTTCCCAATGATTTTCGTCCCGCAAATCAGGCGGCATCGTTACAGGCCGACTATGGTGAAGAGTCCAAGGAAGCCCTTGAGTCTCGCCATTACCAGGTTAGTGTGGCCGGGCGGATCATCCGCAATCGCGGTGCCTTTATGGTGTTGCAGGATGCCTCGGGGACCATTCAGCTTTACGTCACCAAGGAGGCGCGCAGTTTTGCCAAGCGTCTCGATCTGGGGGATATCGTCGGGGTTGCCGGCGCACTGCACAAGTCGGGCAAGGGCGATCTTTACGTCAATATGGAGCAATTCCAGTTGCTGACGAAGGCGTTACGGCCGCTGCCTGACAAGTACCATGGTCTCGCCGACCAGGAGCTGCGCTATCGCCAGCGCTATGTGGATCTGATCGTCAACCCGGAGATTCGCGAACTGTTCCGCATCCGCTCGAGCGTGATTGAGTTTATTCGTCGCTATCTCAACAACCGGGCGTTTATGGAGGTGGAAACCCCCATGTTGCAGGTGATTCCCGGCGGTGCTACGGCCAAGCCGTTTGTCACACACCACAATGCGCTCGACATCGATATGTAT
>NVUM01000030.1 GCA_002733125.1 Porticoccus sp. | reverse complement strand
AGGCCACCACGAAAGTCAGTGAAGAAATATGATGTGAGAAAGAGAGCTAGAGAGGACATGTGGAGACTTTACCGAACACAGTCACACCAGTATCTAGCCCGCCAATGCCGACAGGGGGGGGCACCACCGTCGAGAGAGGTGGAGACGGAGAATCATAGTCTGGTGGCGGTTCATTGAAAACTGTACCAACAAAATGGAAAGAAAACATCGTGAGCGATCCTTCCACCAGACATGCACGTCAGCAATTCAGGGCATCGAAAATATTCACACAGAAAGTGTAGTCTGCCTTCGGGGGAAGAGACAAGCAAAATGTGTGCCGTTTCGCGCAATCGCTGTGCGGTAGTACGTCCCATCAAAGCATAAAGTCTTCGCCGAGATAGATATCCCGTACTTGCTGGTTGGCGACAATATCGATGGCCTGCCCCTCGGCAATAACCTGTCCTTCGCCAACGATATAGGCATGCTCGCAGATATCGAGTGTCTCGCGTACGTTGTGGTCTGTGATCAGGACACCAATACCTATATCGCGTAAATGACGGATGATCTGTTTGATATCGTTGACTGAAATCGGGTCGACCCCGGCAAAGGGTTCATCCAGAAGAATGAAGGCTGGCTCAATGGCCAGTGCGCGAGCAATTTCCACCCTGCGACGCTCTCCGCCGGAGAGGCTCATGCCAAGGGTGTTGCGGATATGACTGATATGAAACTCCTGGAGTAGCTGTTCCAGCTTTTTCGCACGCTGTTGTTTGTCGAGATCTTTTCTGGTTTCCAGGATCGCCAGAATATTATTCTCCACGGTCATCTTGCGAAAAATGGAGGCCTCTTGCGGGAGATAGCCAAGCCCTTTTCGAGCCCTGCCGTGCATGGACAGAGAAGTGATGTCTTCATCATCGATATGAACAGAGCCACCATCCTGATGAACCAGCCCGACAATCATGTAAAAACAGGTGGTTTTGCCAGCGCCGTTAGGCCCGAGCAATCCGACGATCGCACCGCTTTCGACGGTGAGGGATACATCGCGAATCACCGGCCTTCTTTTATAGCTTTTGACCAGGTTTGACGCTTTAAGGATAGCCATTTAGTTTGCATCCTTTTGCTTGTTGGGTGGAATGACCATCTGGATGCGCTGGCGGGGATTGTCGCCACTGCTCGCCTTGACCACCTCTGCCTTCAGGTCATAGTGAATTTTTTCACCCGTGATAACGGTGCCATTCTGCTCAACGCTGGCATTTTTCAGTAGATCGATACGGTCGCTGGCCAGATGGTATTCAATAGTATCGCCCTTGGCGTACATCATGTTGTCGTTGGGGTTCGGTTGTTGTTGGTAGCGGGCAGGCTCTCCCACGCAGACAATTCGAACAACCTGGTTATTTGCCGTATAGACGGTGACCTTATCCGCGTGGATTTTGATGGTTCCCTGGGTAATAACGACAGCGCCTTCGTAGATCGTTGTGCCGGTTTTTTCATATCGTTCGGCTCTATCCGACTCAATATTGATAGGCTGTTGTGCGTCGCTGGGTAGCGCCAGACTGGAGGAGTGATATGCTGCCAGTAGCAGCAGAATGAATAAATTATGGCGCACGGTGAACCCCCTTTACTTTTGATAGCAGTTTGAATATCTCATCATTAAGATCTGCCCACATGCCTGTGCCAGTGGTTTTCCCCTGAGGTGTTTTGATGGTCACGGGTAGGCCAGTTTCCGCAATGTTGGTCTCAGGGAATATGGTTAATTTACTGGTGAGAAATTCATTTTTGCCGCCTTTTTTAACAGATTGCCATGCATAGACCTCACCGGACAGGACAGCCCGTTCACCCCCGTTGTAGATAGTGCCTTTCTGTGAGGTTACATGCCATGGGGGTGTCTGCTCCGAACCTTCGTTCGGCTCACTGTAAGACACCATGCCGGGGTTCTCCAGTTCCAGTCGGTTGCCGCGATTAAAGTGGCGTGCCTCCGTGGCCGTGAGGGTGTAAGCCCTGTTGCCATCCCTGTCAAAATTTACCGTATCAATATTGTTCATATAGCTGTCTGCTTTAGGTAATTCTTCTACATCGGCGCCTGGCTTGTTCAGAAATACCTCTGGTGGCGACAGCCAGAACAACAGGAAAATCCCTGTTGAGGCGAGCAGCATGGCAGTCATCAAAATATTGCGCATAAGTCTAGAGGTAGTCCGTAAAGGTGGATTCCAGTTTATCCTGAGCCTGCAAAAGCAGTTCGGCCAGTTCCCGGGCAGCACCGTCTCCACCGCAGGCGGTGGTTTGCCAGAGAGCGTGTTCAGCGATAATTGGCCGGGCATTCGCCACGGCTACACCCAGCCCCACCCGTCTGATGACAGCCAGGTCGGGAAGATCGTCGCCTAGAAAGGCAATTTCGTTCATCTGGTAAGGGTGTGTAACCAGCAGGTCTTCCAGAGCGGTCAGTTTGTCCTCTCTTCCCTGTACGACAATATCGATACCCAGTTCTTCGGCCCGCCTTGCCACCAGTGCTGAAGATCGGCCGGTGATAATGCCGACTTTTATACCGTTGCGCTGTAACAGTTTGATCCCGAGACCGTCCTGTATATTGAACGATTTCAGTTCCTCTCCATTGTTGCCGTAGTAGAGGCGGCCATTGGTCAGGACTCCGTCTACATCCAGTAGCAATAACCGGATTTGACGAGCTCTGCTGGTGACTTTCAGGTTCGGAGCTGACATGGTTACATGACTCCCGCGCGCAGGATGTCGTGCATATGGAGAACCCCAATCGGATGGTGGTTGGCGTCTTCAATAACAAGTGCCGTAATTTTATTGTCTTCCATGATTTTTAATGCCTCGGCCGCAAGCAGTTCCCGATGAACGGCCTTGCAGCTGCCCTTGATTAATTGACGGACGGTGCTGTGATTGATGTCGATATCGTTATCGACAGCCCGGCGCAGATCGCCGTCGGTAAATACCCCGACCAATTCTCCCTGGCGGTTAACCACCGTAGTCATGCCAAACCCTTTCGCGGTCATTTCCACCAGGGCTTTTTTCAGTAGCGCGTCCTCGAACACCCGGGGCAACTCGTCGCCACTGTGCATGATGGTTTCCACCTTGAGTAGCAGTTTTCGACCGAGTGTCCCGCCCGGGTGGGAAAAAGCGAAGTCCTCGGCAGTAAAACCCCGTGCCTCCAGCAGAGCAATTGCCAGGGCGTCGCCCATGACCAGCGTCGCCGTAGTGCTGGTGGTAGGTGCCAATCCCAGAGGGCAGGCCTCACTGGGAACCCTGACATCCAGGTGGGCCTCTGATGCCTGGGCCAGAATCGAGTCCGGGTTACCGGTCATACTGATCAGCGGAAGGCCCATACGTTTAATGAGTGGTAGCAGGGTAATGATTTCGGCGGTGGTTCCGGAATTGGACAATGCCAGAACCAGATCTATCCGGGTGATCATGCCAAGGTCGCCATGGCTGGCTTCCCCGGGATGAACGAAAAAAGCGGGGGTTCCCGTGCTCGCCAGACTGGCGGCAATCTTCCTGCCGATATGTCCCGACTTTCCCATGCCGATAACAATGACGCGACCATTACACTGCATGATCAACTCGCAGGCACGTTCAAAAGCTGCATCAATCCGCTCTTCGAGCAGGGTGACGGCTTCGGCTTCAAGACGGATGGTGCGGCGTGCGGCTTCGGCAAAATTGCTGGTGGTCATTGGCTACCCAAAATATTTTGCCAAGTATACCGGCAACCAGGTAATGCTGTAAGTGCTGGCGGTGATCAAGGGGAGGCCATCAGCGTTGCCATGTAAAGGGTATACATTAATAGCAGAACTACACCCACCGGACAGGCAAGCGTGGGGGCTCCACCCCTGTGACGAGGTAACCACAAAGTCAGGGCGATAGCACCCAAGAGCAGCAGCGTTATGGTGCACATGGCCAGATAATCACGATAGAACACTTCGGAGCCCAATGAGAGTGGGCTGATGATGCCCGGTATGGACATCACAGCCAGCAGGTTAAGCAGGTTTGAGCCAAAGATATTGCCTAGTGCCATCTCGTGATGACCGCGAAGCGCGCTGATTGCCGAGGCGGCGAGCTCTGGAAGGCTGGTACCGATGGCGACAATGGTGAGGCCGATGATGAGCTGGCTGGTGCCAAAGTAGACCGCCATGTTTTTTGCCCCCCATACCACCAGTTCAGCACTGACTAGCAGGGCTGCCAGCCCCACGAACAGCTTGGTCAGTGCGGCGACAGTCGGCATCTCGGGAGTTGAAGTGTCCACGGGGGTCAGTGGTCCCGTCTCGGGTGACATTCTTTTGTAGCGCAGCATGATTGCCAGTAGCAGTGGAAGCATCAGTGCCAGCAAAAAGCCCTCTGGGCGCGTTACATCACCGTCAGCGATCAGGTAACCAGCCAGTATCGTGACGACTAGTAGGGCGGCCCCTTCCTGTTTCAGAAGGTCTTGTTGAACAGGAGCAGGAGAAATCAGCACTGTGAGGCCTAGTACCAGGCCAATGTTGGCGAGATTGGAACCGATGGCATTGCCCACAGCCATGTCCCCGGCCCCATTTAGGGCGGCATTGATTGCGATAACAATTTCAGGGGCAGATGTTCCCAGGGAGACGATCGTAAGGCCGATGACCAGCCGGGAAATACCAAAGTTTTTGGCGGTACTGGCGCTTCCTGCGACAAACCGGTCTGCACCCCAGACCAGTCCAGGCAGCCCAAACAGGATGCCAGCAGATGCCATTAACAGGGTCTCCATAAAATTGCCTGGCTCTCAAGGATTTCGGAAATAGCGGGGCAATGGTATAGTGCACGCCTTTTCAAGTCAGCTAATTGGGCACTTGGCTGGGTTGTTGATGTCAAATGGCTGTGGCCGAACAAAGGACAGCTGTTCAGCCAGTAGGTCCGAATAACTTGAGGAAAATTGCCATGTACAAAAGGTTGATAAAAACATTGCTTCCCGCACTCGTTGTTCTGTTGTCGGGTCATGCAATTGCTACCCAGGCTGCGGATGATGCCGTTACCTCATCGGAACAAAGTCCCCATGAATTAATTGAGAACGTGACCGATGACCTGTTGCAGATGATTGCCGAACACCGTGAGACCTTTGACGATGATCCCCAGGCTTTCTTTGATTCGCTGGATTGTCTGCTGACCCGGGTGATTGATTTCAAGTGGATTGCCAGCAATGTTATGGGTACCTACCGCACCGAAGCTACCGATGAACAGCGTGAGCTGTTCGTCAAAACCTTTCATCGCGATCTGATTGAAACCTATGGTCGCGGCCTGATTTCCTATGGCGATGAAACCATTGTGGTGTTGCCCCCCAAGGAAGATCTTGAAGGTAAGCGCCGGGTTACTGTGGTTCAGGAAATTCGTGGTAAGGATGGGGTCTTTCCGCTCTATTACTCTATGGCGCTCAATCGTGAAGGCGCGTGGAAAATCACCAACGTTGTGATCAACGGGATCAACCTGGGTAAAACGTTCCGCAACCAGTTTGCCCAGAGAGCCGAAAAGTATGATGGCAATATCGATCAGGTCATAGCTAATTGGTCCGCTCCTTCAGATGTCATTAAAAGTGAGGGGTAACCCATGACCCCCGATGATGTTCAGGTGCTCCTGCAAAATGCCTTAGCCGATTGTGATGTCGCCGTCAGTGGCGCTGGAAGCCACTTTGAGATACGGGTCGTTGGCGAATTATTTTCCGGACTCCGCCCGGTACAGCGGCAACAAAAAATCTATGCCGTGCTTCAGCAACACATAGCCGAAGGTGCTATTCACGCGGTAAATATCAAAACCTATACGCCGGATGAAGTTAACAAATAAGCCCGCGCCGGTTTTCCTCACCAATCTCAGCTCAAACTGGCCACTGCCTCGCTGAACCACAAGGGTTTTGAATGGACAAGTTGTTGATTTCCGGAGGCGGCCCACTGTTCGGGGAAATCCGTATCTCCGGGGCGAAAAATTCCGCACTGCCGATCATGGCGGCCACGCTCCTGGCCGATGGCCCGGTGATGATTTCCAATGTGCCCCACTTGCATGACATAACCACCATGTTCGAGCTACTCGGATGCCTGGGTGTCAGTGTGGTGCTGAATGAAAAGATGCAGGTGGAAGTCGATGCCACGACCTTGCACAGTCATGTAGCGCCCTATGACCTGGTCAAGACCATGCGTGCTTCCATTCTCGTGCTGGGGCCAATGCTCACCAAGTTTGGTGTTGCCAATGTCTCCTTTCCCGGTGGATGTGCAATCGGCAGTCGACCGGTAGATCTGCACCTGCGCGGGCTGGAAATGATGGGTGCAGAGATAGATATTGACGGTGGCTACATCAATGCCCGCTGTAATGGACGCCTCAAGGGTGCCCATATTTTGATGGACACGGTCTCCGTGGGTGCAACGGAAAACCTCATGATGGCCGCCGCGCTTGCCGATGGCCAGACCATTATTGAAAATGCCGCTCGCGAACCCGAAGTGGTAGATCTGGCCAACTGTATCAATGCATTGGGTGGCCGGGTGACGGGTATGGGTACCACAACCCTGACCATCGATGGGGTCGGCACCCTGCATCGGGGCAGTTACCGGATTATGCCCGATCGCATTGAGACGGGAACTTATCTGGCGGCGGCGGCAGCGACCCGCGGACGGGTCAAGTTGAAGGATACCGATCCGCATATTCTCGAGGCTGTGTTGATCAAGCTGGAGGAAGCCGGTGCGAAGATAAGCGTCGGCAAGGACTGGATAGCACTGGATATGGAAGGGCGCAGACCGAAATCGGTCAACTTCAAGACTGCGCCCTATCCGGCGTTCCCAACGGATATGCAGGCGCAGCTGACAACCGTTAATGCGGTTGCCGATGGGGTGGGCACGATTACCGAGACGATCTTTGAGAATCGTCTGGTTCAGACCCATGAGCTGAATCGAATGGGGGCCAAAATCACCCTGGAAGGAAATACCGCCATCGTTACCGGGGTTGAGCGGCTCAAAGCGGCGCCGGTCATGGCTTCGGATCTGAGGGCGTCGGCCAGTCTGGTGATTGCCGGACTGGTGGCTGATGGTGAAACCATTGTCGATCGTATTTACCATATAGATCGAGGGTATGAATGTATTGAAGAAAAGCTGCAGCAGCTCGGTGCCAATATCCGCAGGATTCCGGGTCGCTAGTCCCGGCCGGGCATTTTCCTCAAGTAACCAGTTGCATAAACTATGTGAGTGCCATGCAAATTACCATTGCCCTGACCAAGGGACGTATTCTGGAAGAAACCCTGCCATTGCTGGCGGAAGTCGGTATTGCACCTCTGGAAGACATCAGTGCCAGTCGCAAGTTGCTGTTTGATACCAGCAGATCCGATGTGCGATTACTGGTATTGCGCGGTTCGGATGTCCCTACTTATGTGCAGTTTGGCGCGGCGGATTTGGGTGTCTCGGGAAAAGACACCCTCCTGGAGCATGGCGGTGACGGGCTCTATGAGCCGCTGGACTTGGGTATCGCACGCTGTCGCATGATGACAGCGGCAGTGGCCGGGTCAACGCCCGGCACAGGGCGTGTCCGGGTCGCCACCAAATACGTCAATGTCGCCCGCCGTTTTTATGCCGAACAGGGTCGTCAGGCGGATATCATAAAACTCTACGGTGCCATGGAGCTGGCTCCGATCATGGCCCTGGCGGATGAGATTGTGGATATTGTGGATACCGGTAATACGCTTCGGGCCAATGGCCTGGAGGCCCGGGAGTTTATTGCCGACATCAGTTCCCGGATAATTGTGAACAAGGCTGCCATGAAGATGAAGCACCGATTGCTGCAGGGTATCGTAGACCGCCTGACGGAAGCGGTGAAGAAGGTCCGATGACGATGCAAAGTGAACCCATCAGTATCTTGCAGTTGTCTACCTCAGATAGCTGCTTCGACGACCGGCTGACTAAGTTGCTGGCGTGGGAGAATGTATCAGATCAAAATGTTGAGCAGATCGTTGGTGATATCCTGGCGGCTGTTCGCCAGCGCGGTGATCAGGCTTTGATTGAATTTACCAACCGCTTTGACGCCCGGGATGTCGGTGATGTCCGGGAACTCGAAATCCCTGCCAGCGTCATTGCCGGAGCATTGGCCGGTCTCCCCGCAGCTGAGCGCGATGCACTGGAATTGGCGGCGGAACGAATTCGCCGTTATCACCAGCACCAGAAGCAGGCTTCCTGGCACTACCGGGAAGAGGACGGCACCCTGTTGGGGCAGCAGATCACCGCACTGGACCGGGTGGGCATTTATGTGCCCGGGGGCAAAGCCAGCTATCCGTCTTCGGTTCTGATGAATGCTCTGCCCGCCCGGGTGGCCGGCGTTAACGAGATTATCATGGTGGTGCCCGCGCCGGGTGGGGAACTGAATCCGCTGGTGCTCGCTGCGGCAGCGATTGCCGGAGTTGATCGCCTGTTTACACTGGGCGGCGCTCAAGCCATTGGTGCCCTGGCCTATGGTACGGAAACCGTGCCTCGGGTGGACAAGATTGTCGGGCCGGGCAATATCTTTGTTGCCACGGCCAAGCGGGCTGTGTTCGGAGCCGTGGGTCTGGACATGGTGGCGGGGCCCTCGGAAATTTTGGTGGTTTGCGACGGTCAGACAAACCCGGACTGGATCGCTATGGATCTGTTTTCCCAGGCTGAGCACGACGAAGAAGCTCAGGCCATTCTGATTAGTCCGGATATGGATTTCCTTGAACAGGTAAAAACCAGTATTGACAAGTTGTTGCCCACCATGGAGCGGGCATCAATTATTCGTGCGTCACTCGAGAGGCGCGGCGCCCTGATCGCGGTAGCGGACATGACGGACGCACTGGCGTTGATTAACCGCATTGCTCCCGAGCATCTAGAGCTATCTGTGGCGAGCCCCGAAGACTGGTTGCCGGGTATTCGTCATGCCGGAGCGATTTTTATGGGTCGATATACCGCCGAGGCAGTGGGCGACTACTGTGCCGGCCCCAACCATGTTCTGCCGACCTCCATGACAGCCCGTTTTTCCTCGCCGCTGGGTGTTTATGATTTTCAAAAGCGCAGTTCACTGATTATGTGTTCCGCCGAAGGTGCTTCGACATTGGGGAAAACTGCGTCGGTGCTGGCCCGGGGGGAAAGCCTGACAGCCCACGCCCGCTCTGCCGAATATCGTATCAAGTCATGATGGGAACCCCATGAGCAGCCCTTTCTGGAGTGATGTCGTTGCAAGGCTGGATCCCTATGTGCCCGGGGAGCAGCCCAAGCTGGCCAACCTGACCAAGTTGAACACCAATGAAAACCCCTATGGACCGTCACCCCGGGTTCTGGAAGCCATTGCCGGAGAATTGGGGGATAGCCTTCGCCTCTACCCTGACCCCAGCGGTACATTGCTCAGGCAGGCGGTGGCAGATTACTATGCCGTTGCTCCGGCTCAGGTGTTCCTGGGCAACGGTTCAGATGAGGTGCTGGCCCATATTTTTCAGGCGCTGCTCAAGCACGATGAGCCGGTTCTTTTCCCGGATATCACCTACAGTTTTTACCCCGTCTACTGCAGTCTGTATCAGGTGGATTATCAACGGATACCGCTGGGCAGCGATTACCGCATTCAGGTTGCGGACTACCTGTGCAGTAATGGCGGCATTATCTTTCCCAATCCGAACGCGCCCACCGGGATACTGCTGTCGTTGCCGGAAATTGAATGGTTGCTGAAAAAAAATCAGCGTTCGGTTCTGGTAGTGGATGAAGCCTACATCGATTTTGGCGGAGAGACAGCGGTTTCCTTGGTCGGGCGTTACCCCAATCTGCTTGTGACTCAGACGCTGTCAAAATCCCGTTCACTGGCCGGCCTGCGGATCGGTTTTGCTATCGGCGATGTTGCTCTGATCGAGGCTTTGGAACGTGTGAAGAACAGTTTTAACTCCTACCCGCTCAGTCGTTTTGCCATTGTTGGAGGCGCTGCGGCCTTCGCCGATGAGGACTATTTCAGCAAGGTCTGCGAGCAGGTTGTTCGTAGTCGCGATACGTTGGCCTCTGGCTTGAAATCACTGGGTTTTGAGGTGCTGCCGTCCTCCGCGAACTTCCTGCTGGCGACCTGCCCGTCCCGGGATGCCGTCGGGCTTGCGGCGCGATTACGTGAAAAGGGTATTATTGTCCGTCACTTCAGGCAGCCGAGAATAGAACAGTTTTTGCGGATTACTGTTGGCACAACCGAGCAAAACCGTCGGCTGCTGGATGTTTTGGCCGAATTGCTCAAACAGTAATTCCGGGAGCTATTCGGGCGGTGGTCGGGTACCTGTCACCGCCATGATTGTGCTTTTTTGCCCTTCCCTTATGACCTCCAGCTTGACGGAGTCGCCGGGCGAGAGATCGGCGATCAGACTCATGCTCTTTTCATTGTCTACCACCCAGTAATCATTGATACGGGTGATAATGTCTCCCGGTTGCAGGCCGGCCAGATGAGCGGGACTGTTGATGTAAATGCTGGTGATCACCAGTCCCGATGGCGGATCCATGCCCAGTTTCGTCGCCGCCAGCCTGGTCAGTGGGCGGGCTTCGACGCCGAGCCAGCCACGGATTACATAGCCGTGTTCGACGATATCCTGTAGAACCTTCACTGCCGTATTGGCGGGAATGGCAAAGCCGATGCCGACCGAATAGCCGGTCTTGTCGAGAATGGCGGCATTGATACCGAGCAAGTTGCCAAAAGCATCCACCAGTGCCCCGCCAGAATTACCCGGGTTGATGGCTGCATCAGTCTGGATGAAGTTTTCAAACGTGTTGAGCCCCAGACCATTGCGACCAGTAGCGCTGATAATGCCCTGGGTGACCGACTGTCCGACCCCGAACGGGTTGCCTATGGCCAGTGTGACGTCACCTACCCTGGGCATGGAGGTCGCATCAATATTGATAGGTATCAGGTTGTCGAGATCTATCTTTAGCACAGCCAGGTCTGTATCCGGGTCCTTACCGATGACCTTGACCATTGCCTCTCGACCATCCTGGAGCTGGACGACGATTTCATCTGCTTCGGTCACCACATGGTTGTTGGTCAAAATGTAGCCGTCTTCGGTAAGGATGACCCCGGAGCCCAGAGACGACTGCATGCGCTGTTGTTGTGGCAGGTTGCTGTTGCTGAAGAAGCGGCGAAAGAAGGGGTCGTCCAGTAACGGGTGGCGGGGGCGCTCGAGCGTTTTACGCGTATAGATGTTGACGACCGATGCCGATGCCCGTTGTACAGCAGAGGCATACGAGGCCGGCCCCTGCCACTCTCCGGACACACCAGGTGATAACCCCCTGGTTTCCATTTTGGCTGCGTTGTTGAGCGTTTCCGGCAGTAATAACATGAACAGTGCGGCCGCAAGTAGGCCGGCAACTACAGGCCAGCTGATATAGCGCAACACTCTAAAAATAAAAGACACCACAGGCTCCGCGAGCTCACAAAGAGCGCATTATGTCACAAACCGCACAGCGGGAGGCTTTGATGGATCGCTTTGTTCCCGTTCCCCGTCAGCTCACTTTAAGCGTCGGGTCATCATTGTCATTGGTATCTTCTGCGGCATCATTTGCCACTTTTGCGCGGAGATTGTCGCGGGATGTACTGTCATCTCTGAGCCCGTATTCTTCGCTGAGGATGCCACCGGGGACCTTGGGGGCATAATCTTTCGGTGGTTCTGGTATTTCTGTGGGCAGCATTGCGCCGCGCTCCTCGAGACGTGCAAACCCGGCATCGACCATTTTCTTGCTGGCGTCGGGGCCAGTCAGCCGCATGGCACTGGCGGCGAGATACTCGTGAACATCGCGGTAGCTGTGTGACAGGGTGTTGAACAGTTCAGAGGTTTTGATGAAATGCTCGGTTACCTCATGTTCGTAATCCTGGAGCCGGTCCTGTGCTTCCTTGAGCTTGTGTTCGGTAGCTTTGCGCTCTTGCTCCCTGGGATGAAGGGTTCGCCCAGCCAGCAGGCCAATAATCAAGCCGCTCACTGCACACAGCAAGCCAATCAATAATACAGTCGTGGTATCCAAGCGACTACCTCCAGAGATATACAGCAGATTTTGAGGTGTAGTCTGAAAGAAGCCGTACCTGGAGGCAACTGTTTTTTGAGGACACCTCGCCGTGTTTTTCAACCCTGTTGCAGAACAGTTAGGTCATCACACTGCGTGAGTAACGGGTTGCGATTATCCTTTTGCGCGGCTAAAGTTCACGGCCTTGTTTTCTGCATTCTTCCATTGAACCAGTCAATTATGATTCGGGCGTCTGTTCCCACACACACACCTTTGCAGCGATATCAGCAGGATTTGCT
>NVUM01000029.1 GCA_002733125.1 Porticoccus sp. | reverse complement strand
GTGACTCAATGATAGAGAATCTTCACTCAGTCTATACGCACAACAAGACAGGATGATACCTATTGGTATCTCATCAGGCATAGAATAGTGATTGGATCTTTCGGGCAAGCATTATGACCAACACCAGCCGCAAGACCCCCTTCTTTGATCAACCTCAGAGCCCACCTTTCTTCAAGGAGCTCACTATGGAAGCAGATACACATGCATCGCTGAGCAGTTATATAGACCTGCTGCTGGATGCCATTTGTGTGGTGGACAAAGCGGGGAAGTTTGTCTACGTCAGCGGGGGAGGTGAACGCATCTTTGGCTACAGCGGTGAAGAGATGATTGGCAAATCCATGATTGATCTGGTGTTGCCCGAAGATCGCGACATGACCCTGAAAACGGCCCGGGAAATCATGTCCGGCAAGCACGAACCCCATTTTGAAAACCGCTATGTGCGCAAGGATGGGCAAATCGTTCATATCATGTGGTCGGCGCGCTGGTCCGACTCTGATCAGTTGCGTATTGCCGTGGCCAGGGATATCACCAAACGCAAACGCATTGAAGCCAGACAGGCGGCTCTGTTTGCCATTTCAGAAGCAGCCCATGCAGCAGAGGACCTGCCAACGCTGTTTGAACGGATTCATCAAATTATTGAAAACCTGCTGCCGGCTGCCAGCTTTTCGATCGCCCTCTACGATGATGTTAAAAAAGACGTGTGTTTCCCCTACCACGCAGGCAATCAGGTATCACCCTCGATAATCGATTCAACGGCCCACTGTGTAGAGGTCATCCGCACCGGCAAAACACTGCTGCTCTTGCCGAAGGATATCAATGAGCGGCGGGGGCAGACAGACACCTCCTCCAGCTGGCTGGGAGTCCCTCTGAAATCACAGCGGGGAACCATTGGTGCGATGGCCGTTTTGAGCCACCCGGATAACCCGCACTACTCAGATGAAGACCGGGAACTACTGCAATTTATCTCCACGCAAGCCGCTGCCGCCATTGAGCGAAAACAGCTGCTGGACCATCTGCAGCATATGGCTCTCTACGACCAGCTTACCGACCTGCCCAATCGGGCACTGTTCGGGGATCGTATCCAGTCCGCCCTCAGCAGGGCCCGTCGCGATGGGCAACGGCTCTCCGTGCTCTATCTTGACCTGAACAAATTCAAGTTCATCAATGACAACTATGGCCACTCGGCAGGTGACCTTTTACTGAAAGAGGTCGCGCGACGTCTTGAGAAATGTGTCAGGGCATCCGATACGGTATCGCGCTTTGGCGGCGATGAATTTGTGATTTTGCTCGAAAATATCGCCCTGCCGGAAAACACTGCTGCCATCGTGGAGAAAATTCACCAGGCATTGAACCAGCCGTTTGTGCTGGGGAGTCTCAACATCGTCATTCTTCCCAGCATTGGCGTGGCCCAGTTCCCAGACGACGGCAATGATGATGCACAATTGCTGCGCCACGCCGACCATGCAATGTACCAGACCAAGAACAGCACCCCCTGACCTGCCCCACCAGCAATAACGAAAAAATCGTCACGGCAGGCATTTTTGTCTATTTGCCACAACCTGCAAAATACCCAGAATATCGGGCTATACCATTTGCGGCTATTATCACTTAATCTGTTTATCACTTTGAATGGATAACTAAGAATGCCACACAGCTCCACCAGAAAAGTCTGGCACCTGAAAACAGCGAATCGCACACCCGTCTAAAAGACCTGCCGAAAAGAGAGTCCCGTTAATGTTGGGAAGTGTTTTTCTGGAAATTGGGGTCATATTGGGCCTCGCGGCAATTGGTGGTTTCATTGCCCAGTTTTTGCGCCAACCACTGATAGTCGCTTTTATTGCAATCGGTATTCTGGTGGGGCCCTCCGGGTTTGGCATGGTCTCCTACAGCAGCGAGATCGAACTGTTTGCCCGGCTGGGTATCGCGCTGTTGCTGTTCGTGGTCGGGCTGAAGCTGGATTTGCATATTATCCGTACGGTGGGGCCGGTTGCCCTCGCATCCGGACTCGGACAGGTACTCTTTACCTCAGTCGTGGGTTACCTGATCGCCCTACTCATGGGCATGTCGCCAGTCACCGCGCTTTACGTCGCTGTAGCCCTTACCTTTTCCAGCACGATTATTATTGTCAAACTGCTGTCCGACAAACGGGAGGTGGACTCTCTGCATGGCCGAATCGCCGTGGGCTTTCTGATTGTTCAGGACATTGTGGTGGTGCTGGTGATGATCGGCCTGACCGCCTTCGGCCAGGCTGAAGAGGGTGTCAATATCGGCCGGGAAGCACTGGTGATTCTACTCAAGGGTGCCCTGATGTTGATCGGGGTGGCACTGTTAATGCGCTATGTGTTGCCAGGGTTGCTGCAGCGCATGGCGCATTCATCGGAAATGCTGATGCTATTTGCCATTGCCTGGGCCGTTCTCGGCGCATCTACTGGAGAACTGCTGGGTTTCAGCAAGGAAGTGGGGGCCTTTTTGGCTGGTATTTCCATCGCGTCCACAGCCTATCGTGAACAGGTCGCTGCCAGACTGGTGAGTTTGCGCGATTTCCTCCTGTTGTTCTTTTTTATCGAACTGGGTGCGTCGCTGGATATCCTCAATCTGGGCGGTCAGCTGGGGGCGGCGATGATCTTCTCGCTGTTCGTGTTGGTCGGCAACCCACTGATCGTTATGGCGATCATGGGGTATATGGGCTACCGTAAACGCACCGGTTTTCTGGCAGGCCTGACAGTGGCACAGATCAGTGAATTCTCCCTGATTCTGGCCGCACTCGGCCTCAGCCTCGGTCACCTGGGACAGGATACCGTAGGACTTATCACCCTGGTGGGCCTGATTACCATCAGCGTTTCCACCTACATGATCCTCTATTCCCACCCGCTCTATGCCCGGCTTGCTCCCTGGCTGAGCATTTTTGAGCGCAAAGTGGCATACCGGGAACTGAGCACCACTGCCGGCGACGAAGAAAAAGTCGATATTCTGCTGATTGGCCTGGGTCGTTTCGGCGCCTCCGTCGCCACCAACCTGCGCCAGCGGGGTTGCCGTCTGCTGGCCGTGGATTTCGACCCACAAGCCGTCCAGCACCACACCCGCGACGGCTACGCAGTGCGCTATGGTGATGCCGAAGACCCCGAATTCATCGCCTCACTCCCCCTGTCCCGGGCAACGTGGGTAGTCAGTACCGTCCGCGACCGCGCCATCAACCGGATGATATTGCATGGACTCAAGGAACAGGGCTATAAAGGTAAGGTGGCTATTTCAGCCGCCGGCAGTTACGACGCCAGGTTCTTTGAGCAAGCGGGAGTGGACATGGTATTGGTCCCCTATACTGATGCCGCCAGGGAAGCAGCAGCGCAATTGTTCCCACAAAAAAAGGTCGACAACCCGCAAGCCTGACAGGAGATCGAGATGAGTCAGTTCAAGCGTATTCTCTACGTATCGGAGCCCGCTGTTAGCCAGGAACTGGCATTTGCTCGCGCAGTATCAATGGCCATCAACAACCAGGCCGAGCTAACTGTAATTGATGTAATGTCACCGCCACCTATCAGTGTACACCTGCCCCCTGAGGCACCGAGCTCAGCCGAACTAAAAGCAAATCTGGTTGCAGAGCGCTACAACGTACTGCAATCACTGGCAGAACCCTATTCACAGGATAACCAAATTACCCTGACAGTGGTTGAAGGCAAGTGTTTTCTGGAGGTCATCCGCACTGTTCTGAGAGACGGTCATGACCTGGTCATCAAGCCGGCAGAAAATCCGGATTTCATAGAGCGGCTGTTCGGCAGTGACGATATGCACCTGTTGCGCAAATGTCCCTGCCCGGTTTGGCTGATAAAGGCAGATGAGCCACAGAACTATCGTTGCATTATGGCCGCCCTGGATTTTGATCCGGAGGAACCGGCATCAGCAGAACAGGGCCCCAACCCACAGATCATCGAGTGTGCCACCTCACTCGCCATAGCAGATTTTGCCGACCTGCATTTTGTGCACGCCTGGGATGCACCCGGAGAAATGTTGTTTCGGGTATGGAGCGACAACCCGGAGAAAAGCAGTCTCAATTACACTGAGGGTGAACGGGCGCGACACCAGTTGATTATCGATACCCTGGACCGCAAAATACATGCGCGGGTTGGCGATGAAGCGTACAACTACCTGTCACCGCAGTTTCATTTGCGCCAAGGGCCTGCGCCGAGGGTAATACCTGATATGGCAACGCAATTGAAAGCAGATCTTGTGGTAATGGGGACACTGGGGCGCACCGGAATATCGGGATTGATCATTGGCAATACGGCTGAGGCCATTCTCGACCAACTGACCTGTTCAGTACTGGCCATTAAGCCGCCGGGGTTTGTTTCACCAGTGACTGTCGAAGAGTAGGCCAAGTGGATTAACCTTGTCAGCTTCAGTCATTTGCGTGAAGACCAGAGACCTAATACCTGCCTAAAACCGAGAAAATGGAGCATTGTGTCATCATCACTCAAATCACCGGGGCGCGAGCAGTCCTCCGAAGAGGAAATTGCTAACAGTCTCAGTCATGGCGCAGGACTCTTGGCGGCTCTTATTGCCACCCCCCCTCTGTTAATCCGCGCATCCCAACAGGACAACACCGGGTTCATGATCGGCTCGGCGGTCTTTGCCCTGACGATGATACTGCTCTATCTTGCATCCATGCTCTATCACGGCCTTCCCAGGGGGCACAGAAAGAAACAGTTTCAGGTGATAGAACATTCGGCTATTTTTCTACTGATCGCCGGCACCTACACTCCCTTTACCCTGGGAGCGCTGCGGGGTGCATGGGGCTGGTCTCTATTGGCGGCGATCTGGTGTCTGGCAGCCGCAGGCGTCATACTCAAGGCCAGCAACAGGCTTAATCATCCGGTATTTTCCACCGGCCTTTATATTTTAATGGGCTGGCTGATTGTGATTGCAGCCAACCCTTTGTGGCTTCACTTGCCGACACCGGGCCTGGTCTGGCTCGCTTCCGGCGGCCTGGCCTATACCGTGGGGGTGGCCTTTTTCACCACCGACAGCCATTTACGATACGGCCACTTTATCTGGCACTTGTTTGTCATGGCGGGTACTACTTGCCACTATATTGCCATTTTCAACTACGCGGCCTGACAGGTCTCATTCATAAGACTGTTTTGATACTGGACATTGCCTTATGTGGTTACGAACTACTTGCAGCATGAGCTTCGAAATCGACGTTCCGACACCCTTCATTTTCATGCTCAGGCCACGCAGCGGCGGACAACAAAGGGTGGCCCGGGAGGAATACACGCTCACACCAGATTGCCCAATGGAGGAATTTACTGATAATTTCGGTAACCTCTGCCAGCGACTACTGGGCCAACCCGGCCCCTTTTCCATCACCACCTCTGCCGATGTAAAGACTGTGGATACCATTGAACAGGCCCCGGGTGCGCCTTTTATCGAGGTACAGTATCTACCGGACTCCATGCTCGGCTATCTGCTTCCCAGCCGCTACTGCGAATCGGATCGCTTTGTCCAGATGGCCAACGAAATTACCGCCGACCAACAACCGGGCTACGATCAGGTCATCGCCATTCAACGCTGGCTGCGTGAGCGCATTCGCTATGAGCCGATGCTCGGCAATGATCAACTCTCTGCGGCAGAAGTGAATATGCGCCAGTGGGGCGTTTGTCGTGATTTTGCCCACCTGGGAATTGCCCTGTGCCGGAGTCTCAGCATTCCCGCCAGGATGGTCGTCGGCTACCTCTACGAGCTTGATCCTATCGATATGCATGCCTGGTTTGAGGCCTATGTGGGTGGCCAGTGGTACACCTTTGATGCGACACAACCAACACTGCGAGGTGGTTATGTGGCAATCGGCTATGGCCGGGACGCCGCCGATGTGGCTATTTACAACCAGTTTGGCCCGGCTGTCTCGCCGATCACGCAACGGGTAAGTGTGGTGCGGATAGACAGCGCCAGCGATTGATTCTGAGGAGCAACCAACACCATGTACCTGGAATTCTGGTTTGACTTTGGCAGCACCTATTCCTACCCCGCCGCTATGCGTATCGAGGCCCTTGCGGAGGAGAGAAACATCCCGGTACGGTGGCGTCCGTTCATGCTCGGAGCCATTTTCAAGCAACAGGGCTGGAACGACTCGCCATTCAACATCTACCCCGACAAAGGGCGCTACATGTGGCGTGATATGACGCGAATAACCAACCAGCTAGGTCTGCCCTGGCAAGAACCCTCTCGATTTCCGCGCAACGGCTTGCTGGCGGCACGGGCAGTCTGTACTGCACCGGATGCCCAGTGGGTACCGCAGTTCTGTCGGGAGGTATTTCGCGCAAACTTTGAACGCGACGAGGATATCGCCTCACCTGAGGTCATCGACCAATGCCTGACCGCCAGTGGCACAGTTGCACAAACTGTACTGGAAGAAACCGGCTCCGCAGAGACCAAGGACCGACTGCATCAGCAGACTGGGCAGGCCATCGAACAACATATCTTCGGTGCACCCTCGTTTCTTGTCGGCAGGGAACTGTTCTGGGGCAATGAGCGGCTGGAAACAGCGCTGGATTTTGCCGCCGGTGTTATCGCCTTTCCCGCTTATGAATAAACACCCAGAGTCCATGCCTGAACTGCATGCATGGACAATAGCCAGTCCAATAGTTGATAGCCAAAAGGGTATCGCCCTATGATCGGGCGAAGCGTTTCCGGGAGCACTTATGCACAAGTCACTCTTTTTTTTCGCAGCCGGCTGCCTCGGCGCACTGGCCAACAGCCTCTCCGTCTGGATTTTTGGCGATCTCGGTATATCGCAAGCACTCGGAGTCGCTATTGCACCGGGCCTGTCCCCACAATGGCTCTACCCAAGGATCGTCTGGGGTGGACTTTGGGGACTGCTGTTTTTGCTGCCGATATGGCAATCGAGATTAGTCTGGAAAGGGATGGTGCTGAGCCTGTTTCCCACTGCAGTACAGCTGTTCATTGTATTCCCCCTGCAGGCACAGAAGGGTATAGCCGGCCTGGAACTGGGGCTGCTGACACCGCTGCTGGTAATATTTTTTAACGGGATATGGGGTATCTGCACCGCGCTGACGATCAAACTGGCAAGATAAACAGAGGTGACAGGGGTGTTATAAACCCATTAATAACCTTCCCCACCATTTCACATACAGACACGATTGCAGGCTTTGACTATCCTTAGGCTAGTGATCAAGCAATTGAAACAGGAGTGAACATGTCCAAGTATCAGTCCACAACCTCGTCGGTTATTGGCAACTACACCTACACCTTTTACGACTTTAAGGGTGTGTCCGACAAATACGATATTACCCGACTCCCCTATTCACTAAAGATCCTGCTGGAAAATCTACTCCGTCATGCCAATGAGGATTTTGTTCAGGACAGGGATATTGAAGCGGTTGCCGGCTGGGATCCGCAGGCAACCCCGAGGGAAGAAATCAATTTTGTGCCAGCGAGGGTTCTGTTGCAGGATTTCACCGGTGTTCCGGCAGTCGTTGACCTGGCAGCCATGCGCGACGCCATGCGAGAACTGGGAGGCTCACCGGACCGGATCAATCCGCTCTCCGCAGTGGATCTGGTCATTGACCATTCCGTCATGGTGGATTTTTACGGTCACGAGGATTCGCTCAAAAAGAATACCGCCCTCGAGGTGACCCGCAACCGGGAGCGCTACCAGTTCCTGCGCTGGGGGCAAAAAGCCTTTGAAAACTTCAAGGTCGTTCCTCCTGGCACGGGCATTTGCCATCAGGTAAACCTGGAATATCTCGCTCAGGCAGTCTACTCAAAGACCGTTGACGGCAAGTTGGTGGCGTATCCCGATACGCTAGTAGGTACCGATTCACACACCACCATGATCAACGGCCTGGGGGTTCTGGGCTGGGGAGTGGGAGGCATCGAGGCGGAAGCCGCCATGCTGGGACAGCCCATCAGTATGCTGTTGCCCCAGGTTGTGGGTTTTAAATTGACCGGCAAATTGCCCGAAGGCGCCACCGCCACTGATCTGGTACTGACCGTGACCGAACAGCTGCGCAAACACGGGGTAGTATCAAAATTTGTCGAATTCTTTGGCCCGGGGCTGGAGAGCCTGTCACTCGCGGATCGTGCCACTATCGGTAATATGACACCGGAGTACGGCGCGACCTGCGCTATTTTTCCTATCGACCGGGAAACCATTAACTACCTGAAACTTACCGGGCGCAGTGAACAGCAACTGGCCCTGGTGGAAACCTACACCAAAACTGTCGGCATATGGCATGATGAAAATACCCCGGACGCAGAGTACAGTTCGTTGCTGGAGCTCAATCTGGCCGATGTCGTACCCAGCCTCGCCGGGCCAAAGCGCCCCCAGGATCGGGTTCCCCTCTCAGGTATGGCCGACCACTATCGCGAGCTGCTGGATGATGCCACCGCCGCACGCACTGACCAGATTCAGGCACGGAACATGGATGATGAAGGCGCGGCCATGGAGGAGCCGGAAGATACCGCTCACGAAATCACCTTCCGGAATCAAAATTTTCAGCTCCACGATGGCGCAGTGGTCATTGCCGCCATTACCAGTTGCACGAACACCTCCAACCCGAGTGTCATGTTGGCAGCCGGCCTGCTCGCCCGGAAAGCGAGACAGCGAGGACTTACCGTAAAACCCTGGGTCAAAACCAGTCTGGCCCCCGGCTCGAAGGTAGTCACCGAATATCTGGAGAAGTCCGGCTTGCTGGAAGATCTCGAAGCGATGGGCTTCTATCTGGTGGGCTATGGTTGCACCACCTGTATCGGCAATTCAGGGCCACTGCCCGATGAGATAGCCGAATCCATCCGTACCCGGAATCTCACGGTAGCGTCCGTGTTGTCTGGAAACCGCAATTTTGAAGGCCGTATTCATTCCGATGTAAAGACCAACTATCTGGCATCGCCCCCTCTGGTGGTCGCCTATGCGCTGGCCGGTAGTATGCTGCTGGATCTGAAAAACGAGCCTTTGGGCGAAGACGCGGAAGGTCGTGCCGTTTATCTGAAGGACATCTGGCCATCCTCAGAGGAAATCAAGGCGCTGGTTAATACTCATGTAGCAGCCGGACTGTTCCGGGAAAAGTACGCAGATGTCTACAGTGGGGATGAGGAATGGCAGAACCTGCCGGTATCCGGTGGGGAGCTGTACAGCTGGCCGGAATCCACCTATGTCCGCAAACCGCCTTTTTTTGAAGGCATGACCGCCAAGCCGGCGGCGATAAAACCCATCGAACAGGCGCGCTGCCTGCTGAAGCTGGGAGACTCAATCACCACCGACCACATATCCCCGGCCGGCAGTATCGCCAAAGACAGCCCGGCGGGGCGCTATCTGATCGAACAGGGTGTGGAGCCGAAGGATTTCAACTCCTATGGATCGCGGCGGGGCAACCACGAGGTGATGATGCGCGGCACCTTTGCCAATGTACGGTTGCGCAATCAGCTGGCTCCGGGCACTGAGGGCGGATGGACCACTTACTTTCCCGATAATTCGTCGATCAGTGTGTACGACGCCGCCATGAAATACCAGCAAACCGAAACACCCCTGGTGGTGTTGGCTGGGCAGGAATACGGCACCGGTTCCTCCCGGGACTGGGCGGCGAAGGGCACCATTCTACTCGGCGTCCGGGCGGTGATTGCCAAAAGCTTCGAGCGCATTCATCGCTCAAATCTGGTAGGCATGGGGGTTTTGCCGCTGCAGTTCAGTGATGGGGAAGATGCCGACTCGCTGGGTCTGGATGGCACCGAGCATTTCGATATTCCCGCTATTGACGCTGACCAACGCGAGTTGTCTGTCACAGCAACCGGCGAGAGGGGCACCTGCACTTTCTCGGTCACTGTGCGTATCGACACCCCCAATGAATTCGACTATTTCAGAAATGGTGGCATTCTGCACTACGTCCTGCGCAAGCTCACCGGTACACAGTGAACCTGTAGCAGGAACAAATCCCGTATTTCAGTTCGCGTCAGCGAGACGGGGGTAATCGGTGTACCCCCGCTCGTCGCCGCCGTAAAAGCTGGCGGAGTCCCACTCATTCAGCTGGGCATGGCGACGGAAACGCTCGGGAAGGTCGGGATTGGCAATAAACGGACGGCCAAAAGAGACCAGATCACAACGGCCTGCCTTGATCCGTCGGCGGGCCTCATCGGCAGTGTATCCGCCATTGGCTATGTAACAACCCTTGTACCCCGCCCGGATAGCATCGATTACCTGCTCGGGCCGACCGCTGACATGGTTGCCCTGAAAGGAATCCTCCACCACCTCGAGGTAGGACAACCCGGTCTGATTCAGCCGCTCGGCAAAGGCCCCGTAGGTGGTCACCGGGTCATCGTCATACATATCATTGAAACTGCCGGTGGGACTGACCCGGATGCCGGTGCAATCAGCACCCCAGACACTGAGGACAGCGTCCACCACCATCATCGGGAAACGCAGCCGGTTTTCCACAGAGCCGCCAAATTCATCGTCGCGCTGATTGCTGCCGCTGCGCAAAAACTGGTCGATCAGATAGCCATTTGCCGCGTGGATCTGAACACCGTCAAATCCCGCCCGCCGAGCGTTCTCCGCGCCGACCCGGTATTGATTGACGATGCCGGGAATCTCGTCTCTGCTCAACGCCCTGGGCTGGGGAACATCCACCATTCCCGAATCGGCGCTGATAAAAGTCTGCGCCCCGCGGGGCTTGATTGCTGAAGGAGCCACGGGCTGCGCACCCTCCGCCTGTAGTGCAGGGTGGGAAATCCGGCCCACATGCCAGAGCTGCAGATGTATTCGGCCCCCTGCCTGATGTACCGCGTCCGTGACCTTGCGCCAGCCAGCGATTTGCTCGTCCGTATAGATGCCAGGAGTAAACGCATAACCTTTGCCCTGCCGGGAGATCTGGGTTGCTTCACTGATAATCAGTCCGGCGCCGGCCCGCTGCCGATAGTATTCAGCATTCATCGAATTGGGAGCATCACCTGGCTGGGTAGATCTGGAACGGGTCAGCGGCGACATGATAATACGGTTCGGCAATAGCAGGTGGCCGAGCTTGTAGGGTTCAAAAAGTATGTCAGTCTGCTTGCTCATCTTCCTCTCCTGTTCCTGTTCCTGTTCCTGTTCCTGTTCCTGTTCCTGTTCCTGTTCCTGTTCCTGTTCCTGTTCCTGTTCCTGTTCCTGTTCCTGTTCCNGWTCYGCTCTCGTCGAAGTTTGATTTCAGGCTTAGCTGCCTTCTCCAGCCATTCAACTGAAAGCACTTCTAGCCGATCTATTTTACTTTTCACAACGCTAGCTTCAGGCACGTTTAAAACCACACCTCTAAGTTCACTCATATGAGCAGAAAGCTGTTTTTTACCTAAATAGTAGGGTTCAAGGAATTGTTCTTCACCTGTAATAAGGTATCCGAGTTCCCCTGTTTCTTGGTCTGCAATATCTTTCCTTATGGCGAGTATTAAATTGGACCCTCGCTGCACCCCTACGTCTTGGAAGTGAGACGCAATGGTTGCCTCTATAGTTCGCACACGATCGAGTATATGCTTACCTTTCTTTTGACGTAAAACCTTTTGAATATAATCAAGACTAATGTCTTGCGGCTTCACTTTTCTCCGCTGCGCAATCTCTGGTTTCGCGGCCTTTTCATTCCACTCTTTAGAGAGCATATCAATGTTCGTCAATAACGTTACTTGAGAGGGGTTGTCAGACACTAGTGTTTTCAATGTAGAAATACCGTGATCCCAACCAGCCTTGGCTTCAACAAAGGGTTCTAAGAATATGTCTTTACCTGTGATTAAAAAACCCCGCTCTCCCGTTTCCATATCAACGATCAGCCTTTCAAGCAAATGACCTCGGGAAATAACTTCTTGAGTATGTCGAACCCAATCAGCGGTTTCGATGGATGATCGAGTGTTACTATAGGTCACCACCGCTTCAACAAACATAAATATCATGGGCAGGGCAAAGCCGACAATAATCTTTTGCCCGAGACTAAAACCTCTGAAAACACTCATAAGTTTGTTTTCAGAAACCGGCGATTGTTTTTGATCAATATATTCGTCCGTCATGCAGTATCACTCTCGACATACCGATGATTATAAACTGCTATACAGGTTGCATTAAAAAAAACACAAACCCATTAAAAAGTATCGTGTTACATTTCGATTTTGGCTAGATTTTTATAGATTATTTTTCTATTAAGAAATCGATAAGATGGGGAGAAGTTAATTACAAATAGTTAATTACAAGTTCATGATGCCCTCGCGCGATCGGCGAGGGCGATAAAGTGAGCCATAATTCTAGCTAAGTAGTGTTGGCACCTCTTTGGCTAATGCCGCTTTCTCTTTTATTAGATCACCGGTTAACGCAAAACCACGCAATTGTCCGTCCGAATCATGAAACAATGACTTCACATTATTGCCTTCATTCGCCTCATCCGTCCAATTGCCATTAACACCTGCAGGCACAGGTGATACAACGATAGGACAACAAGGCGTTTTGACCATCACAGGCATAGGCGCATACTTAATGTCAGTAATATCCCCTGTTAATGTTTTCGCTAAGGTTCTGGCCTCAGCCATTAAAGGCAATACATACAAAGTGACATTCTCTTCAATCTCTTTGCAATCACCAAGTGCATAAACATGAGTATCGCTGGTTTGTAGCTGTCGATTGACGACGACACCTCTATTAACTCTGATGCCAGCTGCTTTAGCTAAATCAATTCGTGGTCTTAGCCCTATGGCAGAAATCACAATATCAGCATCTATTGTGGCACCATCAGAGAGTAGCGCGGTTAAACCCGTTTCGGTTTTAT
>NVUM01000012.1 GCA_002733125.1 Porticoccus sp. | reverse complement strand
GCCCAGCTGACGATTGATGCGAACAACCTTCAAGACAGGTTGAAATGATTGCCAATGACTATCCTTCTTCTCGATGGGGACACATTACCGGCTTTGGCGATTACCCGTTCGCTGGGTAGCCGGGGCATTCCGGTAGTCGTTGCCTCTCACCAGCAAAACCCTATTGCCGGTTACTCGCGTTACGCCTCGAGTGTGCTCGATTATCCGAATCCGCTACTGGCGCCTGATAGCTTTGTTCACTGGCTGGAAGATCAGCTCGCCGGTCACCAGTACCAACTGGTGATCCCGGCCACGGAGCGAACCCTGGTACCCATAGCCCGGCACTTTCACAACAGCTCCCACTATTACAGGATTGCCGCACCGGATCTGGATGCGCTGGAAACCGTGCTGGACAAGTCGCGGACGGCCCTGCTCGCCAGGCAGTGCGATGCACCATTACCCGCCAGCTGGGATATTGCGAACATCGCAGAGCTTCGATCCGCGTTGCCTGAATTCAGCTATCCGATGGTGATTAAACCGGGCCGGTCCATTTCGGACAATTCGCTACGGACGCCACTGTCGGTCCGCTACGCCCATTCAGAAGAAGAACTGATCAAAGTGGGCACGGAACTGCTCCAGCACGGCCATCTGGTGCTGCAGGCGTATTTTTCCGGTATCGGCAAGGGTATTGAGTTAATTGCCAATCGCGGTGAGATCGTGAGCGCCTTTCAGCACCAGCGTCTTCATGAAATGCCCCTCAGCGGGGGCGGCAGCAGTTATCGGAAAAGTGTCAATGTTGATCCGGTCTTGCTCGAAGTCAGTGCCCGGCTGATCAAACAGCTAAACTGGCACGGTGTCGCCATGGTGGAATTCAAGCAGAATCCGGAAAGTGGTGAATTTATTCTGATTGAAATCAACGGTCGTTTCTGGGGTTCTCTGCCCCTCGCCGTTGCTGCTGGCGCTGACTTCCCCTACCAGCTTTACCAGCTTTATACCGCCCAACCGATTGAAACAAAGCAGTACCGGACTGAGATCTACTGTCGAAAACTGTCCAGCGATCTTCGTTGGCTGGAAGCCGTGGCACGCAAAGATGCCGATCCCCGACTGGTGACGACTCCGGGACTGGGCGATGCCATGAAAGATTTACTGAAGATATTCTCTCCCAGACATTATTTCGACGCCCAGTCATTGTCTGATCTGAAACCGGGTCTGGTTGACCTCTGGCAAATTGTTCGCAGTTACACGGACCGGTTAAGCGGCGTCTACCGCGAGAAACAGTTCCGCAACGGGATTATCAAGCGCAGTCGCTATTCATTGGTCAGTGATCGCCTGTCGACAGCCAGCCATATACTGTTTTTATGCTATGGCAATATCAATCGCAGTGCCGTGGCTCAGGCCCTGGCAGAAAAAAAGATCCCGGATACCGGGCAATATTTCTTCAAATCAGCGGGATTTCACCCGCTGGGAAACCGACCGGCAGACCCGAGAATGGTCGCTATTGCCGCAGCGGAGGGAGTGTCTATGGACCACCTCCGTTCGTCAGTGCTCACCACGGAATTAACCGAGTGGGCAGATATCATTTTTGTTATGGAAGCGGATCACATCAAACAACTGGCCACCTTTTCACAAGCTGCCGCAGACAAGGCACTGCTGCTCGGCGGCTTACTCGCTGATCAGTCAGCCGCCGAAATTCCGGACCCCTACAACAAACCGCAACCGGTTTACCAGTCGGTCTACCGGACTATCGATCAGTGTATTTCAGGCCTGTCAAAACTGGTTTGCTAAGGGAGGGATCACTATGAGCTGGCTCAAAGAATTCTGGCCATGGTTGCTGGGAGCATTTGTCGTCTGCACCGTCCTGTTTATTCTCTACACACTGTTTTTCTCGAACAGGCCCACGGTCAGACAATACACCTATAAAGAGACACCCCAGGGAAAACTCACCCTGGAAATTCATCTGCCCCGGAACTGGTCTGAAGATGATCGCAGACCCGCCGTCCTGTTCTTTTTTGGGGGTGGCTGGATAAGCGGCGGGATCGAGCACTTCAGTTGGCAGGCAGACTATCTGGCCCGACGGGGAATTGCCGCAGTCAGGGTTGACTATCGTGTGGACAGTCGCCACCACACGACCCCGGATAAAGCAGTGGAAGACGGATTCGATGCACTTTTATGGTTACAGCGGCACGCGGCGGAACTGGGCATCAACCCGCAACAGATCGTTTCGTCCGGTGCCTCGGCGGGCGGCCATATCGCAGCCTGTCTGGCAATGTGTAACCACCCGGCGGACATCGACATGACATCCATGCGTCCGGCCCTGTTGGTGTTGTTCAACCCCGTACTCAACCTGGTCAATCCCTCTGCGGAAGAGGAGTTCACCAGCCGGGAAATCGAACTGATCGCGATGATGCCCGAGTCAGCGGTCGCCGCCCTGTCACCCAATCTGCATATCGACGGCAGCACGCCGCCCACCCTGTTGATGTTTGGCGACCGGGATGGGCTATTGGCACAGGGTAATTTTTTTGCAGAGAAGGCTTTATCAGAAGGGGTGCCCGCCACCCTGTTAACCGCACAGGGGCAAGCGCATGGCTTTTTTAACCAGGAGCCCTGGCGCAGCGCTACCACTCTGGCTATGGATCATTTCTTGCTCGAGCAGGGCTATCTTTCCGGCGCACCATTGATTGATGAAGCCCTGATAGAAAAGGCAATGATGAAAAAAGCAGTGATGGAAAAGTGAGCGGATGACAGATTTTTATCAATAACCTGTCATCCGCCCCCAAAGACCACTAACGGTCTGTCTTTTCCAGATAACGGAAAAAATCGGAATCCGAGCGAATCATCAAGGTGGCGTTATCACCGAGCGTCTTGTAGGTTTCCAGTGTACGAATAAACGCATAAAACTCCGGATCAGCGCCAAAGGCTTCGCCGTAGATACTGATCGCCTCGGCATCGGCATCCCCGCGAATTTCCTCTGCTTCCCTGGCCGCTTCAGAATTGATGCGACGCAGTTCTCTCTCCATTTCACCGGTGATTTCCAGGCTGCGGCCCTGGCCTTCGGCACGAAACCGCTCGGCAATGGCCTGACGCTCGGAAATCATGCGATTTTCCACCTGGCGACGCACGGAATCAATGTAGTTAATGCGCTTGATACGAACATCCTTGAGTTCAATACCCAGATCGGACATCAGTTTTGAGGCACTTTTCAGTATCTCCGACTCCAGCTTTTCACGGCCCAGTTTGGGGCGCTTGGTCAGACTGACATCATCCCGATCCTGCTCTACCTCATCGAGCTCATCCACATCAACATCCCAGTCTCCGGAGCGGACGATTTCTTCCAGTTCTGTGCCGGAAATGATGTCCCTCACCACAGAGTCAATAATGTCGTCGAGGCGGGTGCGCCCACCGCGCTCATCGCGAACACTGCGCAGGAATTGCAGGGGGTCGACAATACGCCAGCGAGCGGTGGTATCCACCTGGATAAACTCACGACCAAGGGTGGGAATCTGGGATACATCACCGTCCCAGACCAGCAGGCGTCGATCATAGCGACGCACCTCCTGGACAAAAGGCAGTTTCCAGTGCAAACCCGGGGTACTGATCACATCCCCCTGGGGCTCGCCGAACTGGACGATAATGGCCTGCTCGGCTTCGTCAACAACAAATGCCGATGAAAAGACAATGATCGCGGCCACAAGCACGACTAAAAGACTCGCCAATTTTTTCATTTGCTTGCTCCCTGGCGCGCATCACGCACATTCATCAATGGTAAGGGCCCTACCTGATCTTCCTGCACCATGAGTACCTGGCCAATATTCGGCAGTATTTCTGCCATGGTCTCCAGATAGAGACGGGTGCGGGTTACTTCAGGCACCATTTTGTACTCCACCAACATGGCGCGGAACCGGGCAGTTTCACCAAAGGCACGGTTAACCCGGGCGGTGGCATAACCCTGGGCCTCGGAAATCAGTCGCTGGGCTTCACCCTCGGCCCGGGGAATCTGCTGGTTGGCCCGTTTGGTGGCTTCATTAATCATTCGTTCGCGTTCCTGGCGCGCTTCATTCACCTCATTAAACGCGGGCCGGACAGCCTTGGGGGGGACCACATCCTGCAACTCAACGGTAATCACGTGAATACCGGAGTCGTAGAGATCCATAATGCCCTGAATTTCATCGCGGGCACCCTGCGCAATTTCAACCCGCCCCACGGTCAACACCTCTGAACCGAGTCGGTTACCCACTACCCGGCGCATCACGGACTCGGAAATATCCCGCAATGTCAGATCCGGTTGACGCAGCTGGTAGAGGTACTTGATGGGATCCTGGATGCGATACTGAACCACCCACTCCACATCGATCACATTCAGGTCGCCTGTGAGCATCAGGGACTCACTGGTAAAGTCGCTCTCGGAGTAACTGGTCCGGTTGTTGACCTCACCCACACTACGAAAACCAAACTCCTGCTTCAGAACCCGGGCAGATGCCACACGCTGGACCCTGTCAATACCGAAAGGCAGTTTGAAGTGCAAACCGGGGTCAGTTATGTTCACTACGGCGCCAAAGCGTTTGACGACGGCCTGCTGTTCCGGCTGAACTGTGTAGAACGATGAAAATACTGCCCAGAGGACAATAAGCAGTACCGGCAGATAAACAATAGCGCTCCCCCTGGGGAGTTTTTTGAGCAATTCAGCAAGGTCTTCGTGGAGATCGCGCTCCCCACCGGATGAATCCTGCCAAGGGTTCTTCTTCATAGATGATTCCTGGAGTTGGGTAATAATTCAGCAACACCCTAACAGTTGAGGCAGAGAGATTGCTAACAAAAACTTTTTTGGCAGTGTCTCCAGGGGAGTTAACCCTAAGGGGGTCTGTATTAAATCCAGCAATGTAAAACCACTACTCTGCCGCCCCGCTGTCCAGCCAGCTGCCAATCAGATCGACTTCCGATGGAGTCAGGTCTACCGGATGATCGGCGCCAAAATCAATATCGTCGGCATACAGGTCATCGGTGCGACCATCAGTGCGTTTGTTGGCGGCCTTCCAGTACAGCAGGCTCTCGCGGGCATACATGTTGTTGACGTATTTGCTAATCATAGGCCGCTGTAAGCCGTATTTTCGCGTCTCATTGGAGGAGCTGGTCATCTGCACTTTCAGGTTTTCTGGCAGGGCTTTCTGGGAAAAATCCCAAACCAGATTTTGATAATCGTACAGCGGCACATCACCGCCGACCGCATGGCAGCTTGTGCACTTCGCCTCAAAGATCGGCTTGATGTCCTTGGTGTAAGTGGGCACCGGCATAGCTTTGGTCAGATCGAATGCCGGGGCTGAAAACGCCAGTGATTGCTCGTAGGGGCGGCCTTCTTTGGCATGCAGGTGACAACCCATACAGACGCGCTTCTCGCCCTGCCGCAATGACTGGGGCACCTGATCGCGCTTGATGATCCGACCGTCAGAGTCCACCCCCGCCATAATGTAGGGCGTTTCGCAGGGCAGTTCAGCCTTGAATGACTTGTCTGCCAGCAGAGGCACATCACCCAGCAGTTTTACCCGGTTGCCAATAGTGTTGTCCCAGTTGCGGCTGCGGGTGGTGTTCGGGATGATTTCATAGAAACGAATAGCCGCCAGTTCACTGTGGGGAACGGCTTCCATTAGCGACCCGTTATTATCGATAGTTTTGTATTGCTCGTTGAAGACATAGCCTTTGTAGTTGAGCGCGTCCGTCGATCCGGCATCAGAGCTGGCAATCTGACAGGTGCCGTCATCGGTGTTGACCAGTGCGGGTGTGGGGATGTCTCTTGCTACCACCACACGGGCACTGAACTCGTGCCACTCCGGATGATCAACGATCAGGGCCAGATCATCGGGGGACTGGCTGGGTATCACGGTGGTTTTATACAGCCCCACATCACAGCCGATGTCGTCACCAATCTTATCCGGCGTACTGGGCACCCCAGTAGCGACCTGGGTGCAAAAACCCTTGCCTACGGACAACAGCAGTTGATTGTCTGGTGTGCCTTCTGGCCAGCCCACTTTACCCAGATAACGACCGCTGGCGTCTTTGCGGGATGCAGCGTCCTCAGAGGTAGACCACACTGCTGCACTGTAATGGCCGCTCGGCACAAAGCCGGGGGCCGGGCCTTCAACACCGTGGCTTTCCGGCGGCCAGCAAATCATATCGCCCAAACCGAGGTTATTGGCCCGATAGTAGTTCACCGTGCAAATATCATTGTTGGCCCGCTGACCCAAAAAGTGCATGGCCTTCATGGTGTTGCTGCGGGGGTTCGAGCCAGTTAATCGGCTCTTGTGGGCACCGAGCAGGGCTGTCATATCCCCACCACGGTAATCCATATCCATGATTGACCACATATTACTGGTGGTGCCGGGCCAGTTAATGCTGCCGTTAGTGGAGCCATAGGCCAGATTATGGCTGAGCCAGTGGGAGCTGTAGGCCACCCGACCGCTGTTCAACAGGTACGGGTGCAGCGCCGCCGTCACCTCATGGGGGGAAATGTCCGCAACGTTGGTGCCATCCACGTCAGCAATAAATAACCGGGGTTCCGGGGAGTTCGACGTGCCAATGCGATCCATATACGGCGCATAAAAGCCGTTGCGGGTGGAGCCAAACAGCATCTTGCCGTTGGGCAACCATACCGGAGAGAGGTCTTTATTGCCCTGGTTGTGGGGCCACGCGGTCAGAGACTCAGCGGCGATGTCATAAATGTAAATCCGAGCTTCTGAGCCTGACCCGCTTAGCTGCCGGTTTGGGTAGCCCCTGTTCTCCGGCCACGGCGGTTTCAGCCCATCTGCCGAGTAGACAGAGAAGGCAATCTTTGTTCCGTCAAGCGAGGGCATAGCATCGAACGGCACACAGGGCCGTTCGGCGTTCATGCAGTCGTAGATGATCTTTTCTGTGCCATCGGCGTTCAGCAACACCAACTGCCCCGGTGCATTGAAGCTATGAAACTGTCGCGAGACTTCGGGTAGCGCATCTAGATAATCCCAGTTGTCGCTGGTGTAATCGCCGCTGCTCAATGTGACTGTGTGCTCCCCGTGGGTGCGAGGGACGCGGGTGTAGACCACGGGATATGTCAGTCGCGCTGCTGACTTTTGCACTAATGGTTTTTGCGCTAATGGCTTGTTTGACGATACTGTTTTTTCGGCAGGTTCTGACTCGACCTTTGGCTCTGCCGCTGACTCCGACGGTTCATCCTCACCGGGTTGCACACCCCGTTTTATTCGCTTGAATTCTTCCCAGTTCACCTCAGCCAGTCTTGTCGGGGGAAGGCCCGCATAGACTGGCATTGACACGGTTGGCATCCGCTCAGGCGTCACAACGGTTGAACTGCCGGCTTGGGTCTCGAAATTAACCAACAGGAGTGACAGAAAAAAAAGTAGCCATTGGACTGGGGCTTCTGAAAATATTTGGCGTTTCATAAGGTTAGTCAACCCGGTTGGTCTCCATACCCAATATGTCCATCTTGGACAAAGCATTGCTATACCGGGTTCCTGTACACAGCAGGCCTCAGTGGGGTTTACACAGTGCCCTGATAGTGAGCCACGCGCAATAAATACTCCATTTAAAACTGGGCCTGGCAGCCAACGCGATTCTGGCCACTGCTGCAGCGGCCTGAATGGAATCTCTTTGCTGCAACTCCCGGGACAGTAGTTTTGAGTTTGAAGACAACGACAGCTTTGTATAACGAACTGCCTCTGGCGTATGACAACTGGCCAGAAGGTGCCAGTAAACCGAGTTTTCCAGCAGACGTCGATTGAGATCGCCTACACCTTTTGATGCAGATTCGTGCCCATGGGTTACCGGCGCATTGTGCGCCGAGCAAACATCGGGACGAAACAGAATGCGCCCCGTTGCCGCATCACAGAGACGCACGAACAAATCCACATCCTCGGCATAGCGGGTCTCCTCCCAAAACCCACCAATTTTTTCCAGCAGGGCTTTTCTGGCGATGGTGATATTGAGGTGCGCATAGTCGGGGAAACAGAGCATTTGCTCACGGGTTATCTGATAGATGGGCCAGTCGGCCAATTGCTGGCCCTGCCGTATGCTGGCCTCGACACGCCTGAAGCTGGTTTTTGCGAAAACGGTGTCACCGTGCAGTATTTTCTGGTTGGCAAAGTGCAGGTCAGCATCGGTTTCCCGCAGGGCCGCCGCCGCGATAGAAAGCAGGTCTGGCTGACACCAGTAGTCATCGTCATCACAAAAGGCGATATAGGTTCCTTTTGCTGCGTCGATCCCGATGTTTCTCACTACCGATGGTCCAAGACGTCGCCCTCCTTCGGTATTGGCCTTCAAGAGACGATAGCGCGGACCGAACGCCTCCATCATTTGCTGATAGGCGACAATCACATCGCCACTGGAGCCATCGTCGACGATCACAACCTCGTAGTCTGGAAAATCCTGCTCGGCAATACCGTTCAGGCAGCGCCGCAGCCAATCGACCCGGTTGCGCGTCGGCACAATAACACTGATAAAGGGTTGCGTTGCTGACATAGGCTTAATCCGTTTCAAGAGGAATATCTGTCAATTATTGCGAGAACGAACAGCATTCCCGAGTTAATTTGGTGGCATCTGTTGCTGACCCCGCATTCTATTAACCGGGGCTTTAGGCCGCTGGATAATATCGTTCGACTGATCCACACCCACCATTTGCCGGCTGGCAAACTGGTAGTTCAACAGTACCGATATGGCGATGATGTGCCAGGGCAAATCAAAATACGACAGACTCAGAAAAGCACCACCAGACATATAGGCAACCAGACTCACCTGCAGCATGCGGGCCAGTAGATTTGAATGTGGCGAGTCCGGATCATTTTTGGTGCGTTTAATCACCTGGGAGAGATTTCGCCAGGTCAATCCAAGCACTGCCAAAAAGAGAATCAGCCCCGGCCAGCCATGATCTGCCAGAACTGAAAAATAAATGCTGTGAGCAACAAATACCTGGTTGGGGTTCGGTGCATAAATGGCGAACATCTCCTTCGACCAGGATTGCAGCCCGGCACCGGTAATTCTGTCATTGGCCACATTGATGCTGTATTGCCAGGAGTTGATCCGGGACATGGCCGACGCATCTTCCTCATAGGTCTGTATGCTCCCCATGCGCTCGTGCCAACTTTGCGGCATAAAGGCAAAAATCAGCGAGGCGGCAATCACTATCAGGAAACCACTGACTATTTTGGTTTTGCTCTTTAGCCAGAAAAAGAAGCCCACCGCTGCCATCGCCAGCAAGGCGCCCCGCGACTGGGAGCCAAACACTGAAATCAGGCTGAAAAACAGGGCGCAGCCCATACCGTAACGAACCCATTTTTGGGGCGTTATCCGGTAGAGATATACCATCAACGGCATGACCATCAACACCGCAACGGCCAGCGCATTGTTCTCTGAAATATAACTGGCCGGTGGCCCGAAAACATGGAAAGCACCACCGGTCACAAGCGTGAAAATGCCACCTTTAAAACTGAAGAACCCCACGGAGAGGACGATCACCCAGATAAGCAGGTTGAGTTTTTTTTCATCGATTATCAGGATCAGGGTCAAAAACGTCATCACCTGAATTTTCAGTATATTGGTATAGGATTCTATTGCCAGGCTGGGATAGACCGCATTAAAGGACGCGATCGCCATCCAGACGATAAACATCAGCCATATCACGACTGTGGCGTTTATCGGCAGGCGCTGCCTTTCTGTACTGAACAGAACTGAAACAAACAATGTCAATGCCACAATCATGGCAAACGGCATGTTGTAGGCAAACCCCCAGGTCAGTCGGTGCGGGTTCATGTAACTGAGCCAGGACCAGACCAGAATACCAATATAGGCGTGGCGCAAAATGAATGGCAGGCTGCCAAACACCATAAGGGTAACCAGGATATCTCTCATAACAGTTGTGTTTAGCTCCCCGGATAGATATCGACCTATCCGTCAATTGACTGAGGGCTGGTCAGGTGACTTTGCTGACCACATAACGGAATTTGCCTGATTTTTCCGGCCTGATCTCGTCACAGTATTCAAATTCAACCGTGACCGCCTGCCCCAGCCTTTTTTTAAAAACATCGCTAATTGCCTGCTCATTGGCGATGACATAATCATCCCCGCGGACAATCTCTACCCGCGTCAGGTCGAGTGACTCCTGCGTGATTTTGAACGAGGCAATACCGGGCAGGTCGCGCAGGATATAAATCAGGGCGAGGCCGTGCAGCAGGGTTCCATCCTGGGCCATCAGGAAATCTGTCGAGCGCCCCTGAATTTCCTGCATCACCGGCAGTCCACGCCCACAACCACAGGGTGAGTCGCTGAGCACACCAATGTCACCGGTACGATAGCGAACAAAGGGGAAGTCGCGAGTGGCCATATGGGTCACGACAATTTCTCCAGACTCGCCCGGCGGCAATACCCGACCATCACCATCCACGATCTCGACAATAATGTCTTCGACCGTGATGTGCATATTGCCCTCTGGACACTGGTGAGCAATAAACCCGGCATCCCGGCCACCATAGCCGTTGGCGACGGGACAACCAAACATCCGTTCTATTCTCTCCCGCTGGTGATCGTAAAGCCGCTCGGAGGTGACAAAGGCCACCCGGATACCGAGCCCCGAAAGATCGACCCCGCTGTCTTCGGCATGGCCGGCAATATGTGCCAGTGCCGAAGGGTAACCGAATAACATCGCCGGTTTGACCTTACGGATAGTGGCCACAAAATCATCCAGTTTGGTTTTTGACATTTCGAAGGCCGGCAACAGGCGGGTTCTGAACAACGTATCGCGCAACTGCCGCACCCGGTCCTGGGTACCCAGCTCTATTGGTGACCCCCAGACCACAATCTCCGGGTCACCAATATCCACGTTCCACCAACGGGTAGCCCGCCATTTGGCAGCCACATCATGGCTAACACGCTCACTGCCAATAAAAAATATTAGCGGTTCACCACTGGAACCACCGGTATTGAAGCGCGACAGTCCCACCGCATTTTCAGCTTTCATACTCTCACTGCTGGCGCGGATTTCAGGTTTTCCCATGAGCGGCAACTGCTGTAACCCACTGAGTGAGGTTATTTGATCCGGCTTGATGTCCAACGCAGCAAACAGTTGCCGGTAATAGGGCACATGTCGGCCGATATCAACGAGAAATTCCCGCAGCCGCTGCAACTGCAACTGCTCCAGTTCCGCGGGAGTCAGCCACTGGGTTCGCTCCATATCGCGACGAACACGCACCGTGGTGTGATGTTTCAGCCGCTCGTGCAGCGGGAACAAAACGCCGGAGACCAGTTGCGTATACCAACTCATTGCTCTGACCTCATTGCTCTAACCTCATAGCCCTGACCTCATAGCCCTGACCTCAGCGATCGATAGAGTGTCAGCCATTGTTCTTTTACCACTGGCCATGCGTAGAGCCTGACTGCAGCCAGGCCATTGTCAATCAACCTTTGCCGCGTCTCCTCTTCCCTATACAGGCGGATTATCTGCGCCGCCATGGCTGCTGCGTCACCGGCAGGTACCATCAGGGCGGTTTTTTCCTGCGACACGATATAGGGAATACCGCCCACATCCGTCGTCACCACCGGCACACCACAGGCGAGCGCTTCCAGCACGGAGTTCGGCATATTGTCTACGGTGGTCGGATTCAGAACCAGGTCGGCGGACTGGTAAAAATCCACGATTTGCTGAGCATCCAGCCGACCGACAAACTGAACATGCGCCTGTAGACCCAGCTGGTCGGTCAGGGCCATCAGTTCGGCCAGCTGCGGTCCGGAGCCGGCAATGGCCAGTTCTATTGCCGGGATCTCCCGGCGCACGATAGCCAACGCATTGATTGCTGTTGCAATGCCATAAATGGCTTCGAGATTGCGGGTAATAATCACCCTGAACCCCTTTGTGGCCGGCGCATCATCAACCATGGCGGCTGGCCTGAACCTTTCCAGATTTATGATATTGGGGATCACCGTGGTCTCAACGCCAAACTTGGCAAACACCTCGTGCAGATAACCGGAGGGCACGACAATTTGCGTGGCTCGATTCAGGGTTGGCCTGATCCACCGAAAAGACTGTTCGAAATAGCTGCCTGCTTCGCCCCCCCGGTAATTCACGATAACCGGAGTATTTTTCAACCATGCCAGCCAGACCACGGGCGTGGAAAACAACTGCCATGACCAACCGGAATTGGCCATCAGGTGGATGACGTCGACTTTGCCAGCCATTTTCCAGACGGCCACCAAATAGGGTACCAGACGGAACAGTGAGCGAACGCCCCTGAGTTTTTCCACTGACTTTGGACGGTAGGGCCGATTGGTCTGCACCAGGCAAACCTCTACGCCTTCTTCTCTGAACAACTTGACCAGCTGGCTGGTCTGGGTGGCCATGCCACCTGCCGGAGGGGGCAGAGGACCAACCACCCCCAGACGCAATTTTTTTCCTGGCTGAGACGTCATCCTAAAAGATCGCCATAAACCTGCCGGTATCGGCTGACGCTGTTGGCCCAGTTGCGCTCTTCCTCCACGTAACGGCGACCATTGCTGCGCATGGCAGGCCATCGCTCCCGGTCATCGAGCAATCCGATAACGGTGCGAGCCAATGATGTAGCACTGCCAGCGGTAAACAGGCAGCCATTTTCGCCTTCTCGAATAAGCTCCCGGTGACCGCCTACATCCGAAGCGATCACTAACTTACCCTGAGCCATGGCTTCCAGTGGCTTCAAGGGCGTTACCAGATCTGTCAGCCGCATACTAAGCCGCGGATAGACGAAGATGTCGACCAGATTGTAATAATTCTGCACATCGGTATGGGGAACCCGGCCTGTCATGATCACCACATCCTGCAGACCCATCTCATCAATCTTTGTCTTGATGAGTGATTCCTGTGGGCCGCCACCCACCAGCAACAGACACAAATTGGGGCAACTGGCAATCATTTCCGGCATGGCTTCAAGCAACAACACAATACCTTCATAGGCATAAAATGAACCGATGAAACCCAGCACCGTTTTATCTTGCAAGCCAAGGGTCTGCTGCAGTTCCGGGTCCGCCCCGGCCTCCACACTGAAGTGCTCAATGTCTACCGCATTGGGGATTACGGTAACCTTCGATGGCTCAATGCCGCGACGGACGATATCGTCTCGCAGCCCCTGACAGATCGTGGTGACGGCATCGGCGCGACGAAAAACATGGCTTTCCATTCCATGGGTCAACCGGTAGCGAAGACCTAACTCCCTGCTGGTACCGTGATCTACGGCGGCGTCCTCCCAGAAAGCGCGGCATTCATAAACCAGTGGCAGGCCAAACTTTTTATTCGCCTGCAATGCTGCCAGACCATTTAACGCCGGGGAGTGGGCATGGAGGATATCCGGCTTCTCCGTTTCGATGACCTCGGCAATACGTTTTGCCAGTGTCTGTATCACCTGCCACTGGTTGAGTATCGGCAACCGTAACAGTAAACCGCTCCCGGCCGGGGTCCGGTAAAAACGAAGTCCGTCGACCTCCTCATGCGGCACCGAAGAACCGGGATGCTTTAAGCCGGTGACATGAACCGTGTCCCAGCCGAGCGCACGCTGTTGCCTGAGAATATTGCGGGTGCGGAAGGTATAACCACTTTGCAGAGGAATCGAGTGGTCGAGAATATGGAGGATACGCATGGTAATCTATAGCTCGAATTGATCGTGTTTGGTGGTGGCTTCAAACATCAGCAACGACCATAAAACAGCGCTGTGGTCACGGCGACCGGAGAGGTGCTGGTCGACCAGCTCTTCCAGATAGGGCTGGTTAAACAGTCCGGTTTTAGCCAGGTTTCCGCCGGTAATTGTACGCCGCAGCCTGTCCCGGAGCGGCCCGCGAAACCATTTTGACAGCGGTACGCCGAAACCCATTTTGTCGCGGTAAAGCACATCATCAGGCAAGTGCGGCTCAAGGGATTTTTTGAGAATATATTTACCTTCCTGCCCTTTCAATTTGATATTGGAGGGCAGACCGGAAACCCACTCCATCAGCTTGTGGTCCAGCAGTGGAACCCTGACCTCAAGCGCATGGGCCATACTGGCACGATCCACTTTGGTAAGAATATCCCCCACCAGATAGGTTTTCATGTCGAGGTACTGAATCAGCGACAGTGGGTCATCGGTGGGAGCACGTGCGGCATGGTGATGAAAGGTATCCACAGCACGATAGCCCGCCAGTTGGCTTTTCATTTTCTCGCTGAACAATTTTTCACGTTGATCATCCTTGGCCAGTGAAACCGAGTGAAAATACGCTTCGACGGAATTGCGCGCCAAAGACTGAAAAGTGCTCTTCGCACGAAACACCTTGGGCGCCCAGTCCGCTTTTGGATAAAGACGGCCCAATGCGCCGAACAGAGGCTTGCGCAGCCCAAGTGGCAGCCGCGATCGCAGCTTTTCCTCGTTCATGTGCCAACGATAGCGGCGATACCCGGCAAAGCCCTCGTCACCGCCATCACCGGAAAGCGCCACGGTTACCTGCTGTTTGGCCAGCTGGCAAACCCGGTAGGTGGGAATCGCCGAACTGTCTGCATAGGGTTCATCGTAGAGGTCGGCGAGAATATCCAGCAGGTCAAAATCGTCACTACTGACGGTGCGCTCGAAGTGATTGGTCTGATAGCGGGTGGCCACTTGCTGGGCAAACTCTGTCTCATTGAATTGCTTGACATCAAAACCGATGGCACAGGTGTTGACCGGTTTATCCTGCAATCCGGCCATCATTGCCACCACGGCACTGGAATCCACACCACCGGACAGAAACGCACCCAGTGGCACCTCGGCTTCCATGCGCACCTCCACCGCTTCCCGCATTCGCACCAGCAGCTCTTCCTGCACCTCAGATTCCGAGCCTGCCTGCACCGGTGTAAAGGGGATATCCCAATATTCGTGAGCATCCGGTACCGGTTCACCCCGGCGCAGCAGCAGCGTATGCCCGGGTGGAAGCTTGAAGACATCGCGATAAATGGTTTTTGGCTCGGGGATGTAGCCAAAGGCAAAGTAATCTTCTACCGCCTGCACATTGAGCGAACGCGGCAGGTCGGGGTGGACTTTGAGCACCTTGAGTTCGGAGCCAAACACCAGTTGCCCGTCGGGCAGGATGGAATAGAACAGCGGCTTGATACCAAACCGATCCCGGGCGAGAAACACCGATTCTGCCCGACGATCATAGACAGCAAAGGCAAACATGCCGCGAAAGTGGTCCACACAACGCTCCCCCCATTCCTGCCATGCATAGAGAATAACCTCTGTGTCACAACGGGTACGGAAGTGGTAGCCCTTTTCCCTGAGCTGCTCGGACAAGGTATGAAAATTGTAAATTTCGCCGTTAAAAACGACGCAGAGATTGCCATCTTCACTGAACATGGGCTGTTGCCCGGAGGACAGATCGATAATCGACAGGCGGCGATGGGCCAGTGCAACACCCGGCTCAAGATGCTGGCCACCCTCATCGGGGCCACGATGAAACTGAGTCTGGTTCATCGCACCAATCAGGTCACCAGCAAAATCCCGATGGCCCGTTAAATCAAAAATTCCCGCAATACCACACATGCATTAATTGCCCTGAGTTCTGTTGCTATTCAATGGCGCACTATCCACACCCAGCAGGGTGTCGTAAACAGCCAGGTAATTCGTCACTGTCTTTTCCCAGTTGAACGTTGTCCTCACCAGAGCCAGCCCCTTTTCACCCATGGACTGTCGAAGGGCAGGGTCATCTACCAGTTCAGCCACAGCATTGGCCATAGCCGATACATTATTTACTGGCACCAACCTGCCGTTAACGCCGTCTTCTACCAGCTCTACATTGCCCCCCACACTGGTGGCAATTACCGGCAAGCCGGAAGCCATCGCCTCCAGCAGGGTATTGGAGATCCCTTCTGCGAGGGATGGCAGGATGAAGATATCCATCAATTGCATCAATACCGGGACATCATTCCTGTCACCGGAAAACCACACCACATCGGAAATACCAAGCTGTTTTACCCGGTCAACCAGTTGCAGTTTGAGCGGGCCATCACCTACCAGTACCAACCTCAGGGTTCTCCGCAATATCGGCCTCTTTGTCAACAGGTAGCCAACCGCCTCTATAAGCAACTGCTGGTTTTTTACCTCGGCGAGCCGCCCGACAGTACCGACCACAACAGCATTCTCTGGAAGAAATCCTGGAGGAGTCAGATCACCCCGCTGCGCATTGCCCTGTCGGGGTAAGAACTTTTCTGCATCGACACCATTGTAGATCTGCCGCAACTTTTTCTCGGGAATAGCTACCGTATGCTTCAACCACTGCAGAAGGTCCTGGCTAACCGCGATATAGCGATGTACAAAGGGCTGCATTGCCCTGCGCAACAGGTTATATTTTTTATTGGTGCCATCGAGGTCGTGAATGTCCCGCCCGTGTTCACCGTGCACACGTTTGATACCGGGCATCAACAGCGTGACTAGCTGCATCTCCAGACTGGCCAAATTGCGGGTATGGACCACGTCGGGCCGCAGGGTTCGCAGGGTTTTCCATAAATCCCAAAAAACACGGAAATTCTGACCAGCGGGTTTATGCAGCTGGATGACCTGTACACCCGGCAAGGTAATCCGGTTGGCAAAATCATCTGCATTTGTCAGACAAATAATCACATGCCGGTAACGGTCTGGTGGTGTCCGGTTAATGATGTTGATCAGGCCGTTTTCCAGACCGCCGGTGCCCAGAGCATAAATGATATGCGCCACAAGAGGAGTGGTTTTCACGGTTGTTTTGCCCCGGAAAATTCCTGGTCGAGTGATTTTTCCAGTTCCGGCAACATCGGATGGATGAACCTTTGCAGCATTTCTTCAGCAACGGCAATCTGTGCGCTCTCGCCCGGGAATTCTATCGGTGCCGCCAGGGTGATGATGGCGCCATCCCGCCTGTTTTCCAGCAACCGGGCGCTCAATTCATAAAACTTGGCCACATAGTCATTGGCCGTGTATTGGTCGCCAATGCGATACCACCGCCAAACCAGCAAACTTTGACCGGGTCCTTTCACCACTGCGGATAACACCCCGGTTGTTTCACCATTGAGGTCCACGGATTCCCCACCCATGGGAAACACTCGCCAGTCGCGAACATCGCGATTAAACAGGCGGTTCTGACCACTGATCAGTTCCGCACCCCGCTCCTGTCGCAGATACTGGGAAATATCGAGCATGACAGCGGGCTGCCCTTCAGCGTCATTCTTATTCTGATACACGTAAAACTGCTTTATATGACTATCATTGCCCCGGTGCTGGGGAAACCAGTCCCAGAACATATCGGTACTCAGGGTAAACTCGCCGAGGCGCTCTGGTGCAAATTCGACGGCAGCCGGCCTGGTCTCCCCGCCCTGATTCAATGCAAAGACCCATGCGGGCCAGATAACGGCCACCGCCAATGCGGCGAAAACCGCCAGAACAACAGCCGAGCCCGGCGAAAGTGATCGTTCGTCAGAGTCGGTATCAGGCGTGCTGCCGGAGTGCGCGGGTAGCTGATCGGGGTCGCTCCATTTTGCGCCAATCACAAATAAAATCAGCATAACAAGCCCGAAGAAAACCCAGCCATAAATCAGGTGGTCAACGCCTACTGCCAGCTCCATGCCGCTGAGATGGCCAATCATGACAATCATGTAGGCGCGCAGTCCGTTGGCAATGATCGGCACAATGGTCGCCACCAGGATGAATGCCAGTCTTTTTTTCATGCTTGAGTAGTTGATATAGGCAAACAGGCATCCCAGGGTCACCGATGCAATCAGATAGCGAATGCCGCTGCAGGCTTCCACCACTGACCAGTTTCCGGAGGGCAGTGCGATAAACATGCCCTCGCGATAAACGGGGATTCCGCTAAGTTTTACCAAAGCAACGGTTACCGCTGCAGTGTATTCCATCAGCGGAGGAACCAGCTCCTCCCCCATAGGGACTGCAAAAAATAGAAACGCCAGCGGGAAAACCAGTGCTTTGGAGATATCGACCCCCATAATTGTCAGAAACGCGGCGACAACCATGGCGATCAGCGCGAACTGCTGAACAACCTGAACATCCACCAGATTACCCAGCATCCAGAGAAATCCGGCGGCAGCCAGGGGGATCAGCGCCAAAAATTGGGGAGTGGGCCGCAGGTTCTGCAGAACAGTTCTGCGCCGCCAGATCAGCCAGGCGACAATAGGCAGGATCAGAAAACCGTGGGTATAGGTTTCAGCCCGGTACCAGGTGGACACCATCGTCCATGTGGTTTCATAAAAAAGACCAAAAAATACTACCAGCAGACCAATAAAAAAAGCGGGGACAAGCAGTTGCTCCCTGGCTGTGGGCGTCAATTGCAGAGCATTGGTCAATGACGGTTCAGACTTCATGGGCCGTACCTCCACGCACTGAAGCTCTGCCATATTCCAGCCAGCTGGTGACGTTGGGCAGGTTGTCGTCCCAACTGAAATCACGGGTGACTTTTTCACGGGCCGTCTTACCAATTGAGGAAAACCGACCGGCCAGGACCTGCTCGACCAATGCGCTCAAAGCCGCTTCATCGTCAGCCACCAATACGTCCTGACCATGTTCAGCTGCGATGCCCTCCAATGCCTGCGGGGTGACAATGACCGGCTTGGCCATGGCCATGGCTTCCAGCACCTTGTTCTGAATACCCCGGGCAACTCTCATCGGCGCGACTGCAGCCGCGGCAAATTTCAGATAGGGGCGGACATCCAGTACCCGACCGGTGACACAAACCCCGGAGATTTTATCCAGAGACTGAACGGTTTCGGTAGGATTGCTGCCGACGATATACAGCTTCAAACTGCTATCAACCTTTTTGAGACTCGGGAACACTTGCTCGGCAAACCAGCAGACCGCATCCTCGTTGGGCCAGTAATCCATCGCACCGGTAAAAACCAGGACTTTGTCCTGAGGACTGTATGGCGTCACCAGATCAGTGTCCGGAGAAAAGTAATCCACGTCCACGCCATTATTATAAAAGCCGGTTTTACTGGCCACTTCGGGAGCGAGCGTCTGGAACATGCTCGCCTCGGCGGAGGAGACAAACAGGCTGGCATCAAACTCAGCCGCCACATGACGCTCGTAAGCCAATAAACGCTTTGCTTCCCGGCGGTAAATCCAGCTCATTGGCCAGCGCTTTCTCGCCGAATACTGTCGCCACTTATCGGAATCAATGTCCACGAAATCAATCAGTTTCCGCTCAATGGACAGCTCTGTGCCGGAAACATATTGCGCCATGGCAGCGGAGTAAATGACTGCTCGCTGGATACCCTGTTCAGTGGTGACACTGCGAGTCCAGCGGGCCAGCGCGGCACTGAAAAAATAAGGCAGGGTCAACGGTTCACCGGTTATCAGTCCAAACAGACTTTTCAGCCGGGCTCTGCGCTGATTCAGCCTGACAAAGCAACAATCCTCACAATATTCCCGAACCAGCTCCCGATATTGCCAGTCTTCTGCATCATCGATAAAAGCGCCAAGGTAAACACGATAATGCTCGCTCAAATATTTGAGCAAGTGAAAGGAGCGAATCTTGTCGCCTTTGTTGGGGGGAAAAGGGATCCGGTGAGATAGAAATAACAATGCTGGCTTCATGCTAGACAAATTCCTAACCCAGGTTTTTTGCCAGTAGTGGCCCAACGGTATTGGCCAGAGGCAATGGCAGTTTTTTCCATGCCCTGATGAAGTACTGGTACTTCGGGTTGAGGGGGTTTATATCCGGAACACTGTCCGCCCCGACCAGGTAATATTCATAGTGCAGCGGCTCAGGGGTAAATCCCCAGTGCTGTTTGAAGCGGTAGGGGCCAGTGCCCTCTTTGCTGCGACCAAAATCAAACACCTGGATACTCTGCTCAGCTGAACGACGCATCAATTCCCAATACATAAAATCGTTGACGCCCTTGATTTCCCTCGCCTCGGCAATACTGCCCCCATAGTAGGGCAGCACTTCATCTCTGAAGTAAAAACTCACCACACCCGCCACATCACGCCCTTCATGGGTAATCATCAGGGTGTCGACGTCATCGCCAAACACTTCCCGGAGAAGCGAAAAGTAGTTTTTGGAGAAAACCGGCGTGCCGAGATTTCTGACACTTTCTGCGTAAATTCGATAAATTCGTTCCCAGTCCTGTCCCGGCTCACTCACCAGACCATTCTTGATTCCCTTGCGAATCATGGTCCGTTGCTTGCTGGGAATCGCCTGCATGTTGACTTCGGGATCCCGATCAATAGAGCGGCGAAAGGTCGCATAAATACTCTTTGTCGGCCAGTTTTCAGCTGAACGGTGCTGGTTCCGCAACTCCAGCGCATCCACATGAAGTGTCTGCGCGAGATCGCAGGCGGCGGTTCTCAGTGCTGCGGCAATTTCATCGGTGTCGGCAACGATACCACCATAGACACAAAATGGTGTGGATACCAGATTGTTGCCAAAAAGCAGGCTTTTATTGTGTGCCAGCGGCAGTATGCCGACTATTTCTCCCTCGCACTCGGCATAGAGAAAATAGGGCTGGTGGCCGAAGGCTCGCTGCAGAACCGTTTTCCAGCCGGCCCTGTGAAAGAATGTTGCCGCTGGTGTTTTTAGAACATATTCGTCCCATTGGGATAAATCTGCGTCAGACAGCTGATGAATCGCAAGCGCCATGCAAACCCCACTGATCATTGCCGGTTTGTTTTTGTTGGAAGCCTTTCAGGAACACCTCATCAACTCGCCCCCACAAAAAGTCATCGGCAAGCTGCTCCAGTCGATGATGGACTTTATGCAAATTCAAATAGTGCCGGAACCTGGCTTTACTGCTGGCGTTTGGCACACGCGGCTGCTCCGGGTCAATTTCCCAGGGGTGAAAGTAGAAAATACAGGGTTGATGCTCTTTCCGGTTAACGCGATTAATCGCCCACCGGGTGAAACTGTAGGGAAATAAACGAAACCAGCCACCGCCACCACAGTTGATGTTGCGCCCTGCGACGGGAATAGTGGTAACAGGAATCTCCAACAACCTGTTATTGGCCGCCGGAAAAGCAAACCGGGGAGCGCCCGGTATGCCGTAATGGTCATGTCTGATGGGTACGATACTGGAACTGTACTGGTAGCCTGCGTCGGCGAGACAGTCCAGTGCCCAGAGGTTTTCCTTGCGAATGGAATAGCTGGCGGCACGGTAGCCGACCACGGACTGGCCCGAGATATCTTCAAGCAACTGGCGTGTTCGAGTAATGTCCTGAGTAAAGGTTTGCTGGTTTTGGTGGGTAACCCGAATATGTTCCCAGCCGTGGCTGGCAAGCTCGTGCCCCTGGTCGACAATCTTCCTGACCATAGCGGGGTAACGCTCGGCCACACAACCCAGAGTGAAGAAGGTTGCCTTGATGCTCTTTCGCTCAAATAGGGCCAGGATTCGCTCCATATTGGCCTCTATGCGACAGGGCATCTCATTCCATTGTTTTTTATTGATACAACCCTCGAAGGCGGAGACATGATAATAGTCCTCCACATCGACCGACATGGCATTGCGAATAGAGGTTGTGTGATTCACTACCGGCTCCCGTTGGACCAGAGAGCAATTGCTTCCACGATTCTCTCTGCCGCCTGGCCATCCCAAAGCTCGGGGATACAACCCGATTTTCCACCGGTACTGAGAATATCTGCAACACAGGCATGGATTGCCCGCGGATCGGTACCGACGATGGTATTGGTCCCCTGCTCCACTGTAATGGGCCTCTCGGTATTTTCACGAAGGGTGACACAGGGAACGCCCAGCGCTGTCGTTTCCTCCTGAATTCCTCCGGAATCGGTGAGCACCAGACGGGCATCTTTCATCATGCCCAGCATCTCGAGATAGCCTAACGGGCCTGTCATGTGTAGTGCCGAGGAGGCAATCATTGGCTCCAGCCCGGCATCGATGATGCGTTGTCGGGTCCGGGGGTGGACGGGAAAGACCAGCGGGATGTCCCGGCTGATGTCTGCCAACACGCTGAGCAGGCTCTGCAGCACCTCGGGGTGATCAACATTGGCAGGACGGTGCAATGTCACCAGGCTATAACCGTTGGTGAGATCTACCCTTGCGCCATTTTTTTTCAGCCCGGAAGTGGTCGTCATCGCCGGTATCGCCTGTGCCAGGTTATAACGCAGCGTGTCGATCATCACATTTCCGGCAAAATGAATGCGATTCGAGTCAACACCCTCCCGCAGCAGGTTGTCAGCGGCCGATTTTTCCGTGGTAAACAGCAATTCCGAAATCTGGTCCGTCAATACCCGGTTGATCTCCTCGGGCATGGTGCGATCTCCACTGCGCAGCCCTGCTTCCACATGAATCACCGGAATACCCTTTTTCACGGCGACCAGCGCGCAGGCAATGGTGGAATTCACATCGCCCACCACCAGTACTGCATGGGGCCGCTGCTCATCAAGGACCGGCTCAAAACGTTTCATGATGTCTGCCGTTTGTGTGGCATGGGTGCCGGACCCCACCTCGAGATCAATATCGGGCTGGGGGATATGCAACTGCTCGAAGAAGGTTGCCTTCATGGTGGCATCGTAGTGTTGCCCAGTATGAACCAGCTTGCCAGAAAGGCCCGTTTGCGAGTGATTTAGCACTCGCATAATCGGTGCTATTTTCATGAAGTTTGGTCTTGCACCTACAACACAGAGGATCTGTGGGGACTGTGGCTTCCTGACCATATGGAATATCCTAAAAATCTATTGTCAGGCCCAGGTTTAACCGGTTTTCTTTATAGTCACGTCCAAAACCGTCTGCGTCCCTGTCAGAAAAACTGTAGCCAAGCGTTACAGTGGTCCTGGGGCCCAGCTGACGATCAAGGCTCAGATAAAATCTGGTAATTTCCGACTCTGAACTGGTTCGGTTTTCTCTTTCATCCAGACTCAATCTTGAGGTAACACTGATTTTTGAAGACAGTTTTCGATTAAACCGAATACCCGTGGAAGTAAATTTTGCATCACTGTCGATGTCCTCTCGAAGCTGCTTTGACTCCCGAACAAAGAAGGTCAGATCGCTGCGCTTGCCTTTCAAGGTTAACGAAGCATCAAACAGCTCATTAACAAAAACACCCTGATCCCGGAAAGTGAGGTTATCTGTCAGAAAGAGCGGTTCACCGGTAATTGGATCAATCAGGTCTCCAAACGGGTCTTCTGTCGGGAACAGGCTGGCAGCACGTCTTTCTGATCGGGTATCAGTGACACTGCGACTGTAGTTGACGGTAAGAGACGTCCGGCGGGTGGTGTGGGTAAACTTGAAGCGGGGAGTATCGCCAAAAAAATGTTTTCCGTAACCGACGTCAAATGTTGTCCGCCCGTTGGGGCTCCATATCGCGCCCACATCCCAGAAGGTACCATCGGTATCATCGTCATCGAAGGTCTGAAAATTATTCCACTCCTGACCTACGGTGCTATTTACCTGCCATTTTCGACTCAGTTCATAACCCACCTTGATACTGGCTGTAGAGCGCTCGTTATCCCCATCCTGATTCATGAAACCATCGCCATCAAATTCCGTTTTCTGATGATCGGCACGCAGGGTCCAGCTCAGGGGACCAAAATCCGGTCCGCTATTAAGTGTCACCACGGACATCCTTTGGACACTGTCTGAAAGCTCATCGCCCTTGTTGATCTGATCATCATAGGTATAGCGCACCTGAAGCTCTGCAAACCGCGCGAAGCGATGCACGAGATAGGGGCTTACGCTGTAATCATAGGTGGTTGTAACGTTATCGGATCTGTTGAGCTGAGTACTACCAGAGGCGGCAAAAGGGTCGATTAGTGTCTGATTGGAATAGATATCGCCTTCAACAAAAAAGAAATCCTCAAGTAACTCAATGGCACCATCGCCACGTACTCGAGGATTAAAGGAGTCTGCCCCACCACCTACATTGTTAAATTCAAAAGCACCAACCAGGGACATTTCGGCGCGTCTTCCTTTACCTTCAAGTTCGATGGTAGGTCGTACCACGCTGATAAACTTGCTCTCCTTGTTGTCATCGTCCAGTTCGACATTGTCCGTGTAAATTTCACCAAAAGTAATGCTCCCCTTGCTTTTCCATTCGCCGGCATTCAGCGAATACGGCACGGCCAATATCACGGCCATGGCAATAGATGCCAGGCGGCTGATTTTACAAAGGGAAACCCGCGTGCTGTTATTCATTCTGGCCGCCACCCATCCTTGTTCGACCTGCCCCATAACTGTGCCCATACCCATAACCATAGCCATGGGTATAATTGTCCCAAGGGTATCTTACGGCCTTGTTGAGTAGCATCCCGATAATTTTATCGTCACTGATCCGGCTAACCGCCTGTTTCACGACATCCGGTGAAACTTTTTCCGCTTCGACTACAAACACGATTTGCCCCATGCAGTCGGCCAGCACTGCTGCCTCACTCGTCTGAAGGAACGGTGGGGAATCGAAAATAATAACCCGATCCGGATAACGCGCTGACAACTCAGCCATCAATTGCTTCATCCGCTCACTGGCAAGCAACTCTGTGGATCGCTCATGGGCAACCCCCACTGGAATAATGCGCACATTAGGGAGGTCGGTGTTTAGCAGTACGTCTTCGATGCCAATATTTTCATCTTCCAGAACATCAATAAGTCCTGGCGTATCATCGGGAATACCTAACAAGCTTCCCGCAGAAGCCTTTGCCATATCGGCATCGACGAACAGAACTGTTTTATCTTTTTCTATGGAGATACTCAGCATCAGATTAATGGCTGAAAACGTCTTTCCTTCTCCTTCAAAGGAGCTGGTCACCATAATCAGGTTGGCATGGTCCGTACCCTGAGCCATATTGGTGTCTATGTTTTGCAATAATGGGCGCTTAATCGCCCGATACTCTTCTGCAATATAACTCCTCGGCTTGTACGGAGAGACAAAGCCCTTTGCTTCCAACTCTTTGATAGGCAGGACAATGCTTTTATTTGCAGACTGTGTTGCTGGGGGTTCAAAAGCTGTATCAGCACCCTCCCAGCTGTCCGGCGCTGACGCAAGGTCAACCTCCACTTCAGGCGAGCTTGATGTGGGAGCTGCCGAATCGTTTTTCTGACTCTTCTTCCCCAGCTTTTCAACTGCTTTTTCAATTGTGCTCATAGGGTTTCCGGATGATGACCAAACAATTTGCATCGCTCACCAAGTAAGCGCTTGCATGGAACAGATATCGCCAACCTCATCTCAATGCCAGCTCTTCAAGAAAAGTGACCCCGGCGTAGACTGCGACCAGTGACAGCAGCAATATAACAAACAGTATTTTGTTCATCTTCGCTATTCGCTGCTGTGCGGGCGTAGGAATGTGCATCACACAGCCCAACACGGGCAGTCCGGTAACCATTGTCAACCTGCGCCGGTCAGATATGACAGGCCGGAGCAATGACAGAAGTAACGCCAACCCCGCACCTACGCCTAGGGAAGCCACCAAAACACCGGTGTTAAGTAGTATTTTATTGGGCTTGTTGGGCCTTAAGGGAACAAATGGTGGATCGATCACTTTAAACACCAGGTCATTTGCCTGTTGCTCGACATCTTCAGATATCCGGGCGGATTCCCTCCGCTCCAGAAGTCCGGTGTGCTGCTGGGAGAGTACCTGATAGTCGCGGGTCAGCTGAACCAGCTCGGCCTCGACCAAGGGTATTTGGTCCACCATACTGTTAAGCTTATCAACACGGCGTTGATACTCGGCCACACGAACATTTAACTCGGCAACTTTGGCTTCCGCTTCCGCCAGCATCGAACGCATTTGCTGATAAACAGGGCTGGCGTTCATGCCCGACAAATCGGAAGCTTCCCCGGTTGCCAGTTTCGCAAGCTCCGACTCGCGCTCCTGCTCAAGGCTTTCGAGAAGATTATTGATCTGTACAACCTCGGGGTGGCGATCAGTATATTTGGATAGCAGTTCGTCCAGCCTGGACTTCAGTGAACTGATACGGCCATCAATGGATGAGCTCTGCTCACTGGCACCACTAGCCAAAAAGACCGGTTGCTCCCCGGCTAACTGACGCTTTAGCTCATCGCGCCGGTTTTGCATCTCACTGCGCTGCAAACGCGCCTCACTCAACTGTTGCTGGCTCGCCACCAAACGCTGGTAATAACCGCCGCCTTCACCTGGCAGATTACCCGCATGCCTTTGCTTGAAGTCAGCCAACGCAGATTCTGCCTCAATAAGACGTTTTTCATACTCGGCTATTTGCTTATCCAGGAAGGTTTGAGCTGAATCAGAGTCACCCTGCTTTCCATTGACGGAACTCTCTATGAATACGGTGATTAGCGCCTGCACCACTTTTCGGGCAAGCTCGCGATCTTCGTGATAAAAGGACACTGAATAGAGGGATGAATTGCGCCGATCGCCGGATAACGATACCGCTTTCCGAATATTGCTAAAAAGCTTTTCCTTTTCTCCCTCTGTCTCGGCACGAAGGTCCATATCGGTCATTCTGAGTAACTTTTCCAGATTTGGCCGACTAAGCAGTGTTTTACTCATCAGCTCCACACGTTGATCAATATCCGGCTGTATGACCAAGCCCCTCAGCAGTGGACGCAGGATGGAGTTGGTATCGACATGAATCCTGGCCGTGGCCATGTACTGATCGGGCACCTGTGATACCGAAAACCACCCAACGACACCAACCAGCCAGGCAATAGCCAATGCTGTCCACCTGAAACGCCAAAGGCCCGACAGATAGCTGAATAGCATCGCCAACATTTCTTGCATAGCTGATTTTCCTTAAGTTTCCGGCTTTCTTCGCTGCGACAACGACTTAGAACCAAGCCTCAGGGATAATCACTATATCTCCGGGGAAAAGTGCGAGATTTGTCGAAATATCCCCATCATTGAGCAAGTCATCCAAGCGAAGCTTGTACGTGCTTTGATCACCACCAAAGCTTCTGATCAACACAGCCTTGTTGCCAGCGGCAAACTCCGTCAGACCACCGACTTCCACCATCAAATCAAGCAGCGTCATATGTTTTCTGAAGGGAATACTTGTCGGCTCTGCAGCTTCGCCAACCACTCTGACCTGCTGAGATGGAACACCGACAAAGTCGTCAACGATGACACTGACAACAGCACTTTTGACGTATTCCGAGTAGGCTTCCTCAATATCCCGGGCAAGCTCCGAGGGCGTTTTCCCGCTTGCCTCGATGTTTTCAACCAACCGGGTGCTGATTTTTCCATCAGGACGTACTTTGACACCGTTGATTGTCAGCTCTTCGTTACCCCAGACGAAGACTTCCATGCTATCCCCGGGACCAATTACATAGGTATAGTCGGCCGGCATTGTACGCAGGTCGTCAGGCACCTCGGTGTGGGTTGATGACGAGCAACCGGAAAGAGCCACTAGAGCCAGACTGAGACCAATCACAGATGAAGTTCTTGATACGTAAGAAATAAGACCAGACACGATTCAGCTCCTCCCTTGAGTGCTTCAAATATAAATCCCGGCTGAGTGTAGCATGCACATAAAACCGATGACTAGCAGCGGGCTTCAGGCCACACTACCCCAGCCAGTGGTGGGATTTAAACAGAAGTTCCGTTTTATGGACGAATCATTTAGACGAACGGCTGGTTGCGTGGTTTCACCTGCAAAATATACTCGGCCATAGCCCCAATTAACTGGTACCATTTCCCGCTAGGGCTGGGTTCTGCTCCGCAATGAAAATTTAAGGCTAACTATTTGTATTGTAAGGGCTTGCTAGCTAATGTTAGCGATATACTGCAAATTTCCGGCACAAGATTTCCTGCCATTGGCGGGTGCAACCCGTAACGATTACGGTTGCAGATACTGATACAGGCCAGCCCAACGGGTATTCATCAAAAGCAACTGGCTATTTAATCAGAAGCCAAACTTACCTTACGGAAGGGGTTTATTACAGGCAATGAAAAAGACGAATTTTCGCGACTTATCCTCAGGCTATAAGGTGCTCGTAATCGTCGAGCTTACCGTATATTTCGGTTCGGTATTTTTTGCCATCCTTGCCAATAATTTCTTTGGCTGGTCCCAACAAAGTAGCCTCGAAACAAATATAGTCGCCGCCTACTCTCTTGTTTTTGCTCTTTTCATTTTGCTCACATCCCTTTCCCTGGGGCTGTACAACCCCAGAATGCGAGAAAATTATCGCAATGTATTTCGCAGGCTGGTGCTTGCCGTCGCACTCGGCTCTGCCGAGTTTGCGATTCTCTTTATGCTTATCAACACGAAGCCCTTCACTGCCGAGGTTGTGCTCACGGCAGCGGGCATAGGGCTGATTCTAACCAGCCTCATCAGACATACCCTCAACCGTTTTGACCTGCTTGGCTTTAACAAGATCAACGTACTGATACTTGGCTCTGGAGAACGGGCATCGATCGTTGAGAGGCGGATGAGACGTACTGTTGACCGCCACGGCTTTACTCTCAAGGGGTTTGTGGTGATGGAGGGCGACTTGCCCGATGGCATTAAACAGGAGCGACGCATCAACCTTGAAAAAGGTGCGCTTCTGTCATTTGTCGTTGAACACAGTATTGACGAAATTGTTGTTGCCAGTGACGAAAGAAGAGCCAACCTACCTGTTGATGAGCTGTTTGCCTGCAAAATTCGTGGCGTTAATGTTATTGATATTCTGGATTTCATCGAACGGGAAACGGGACAAATTGCGGTCAATCTCATCTATCCCAGCTGGATCATTTACTCCAATGGTTTCGCCTCGATCCACTACCTGAGAAATTCGGTAGACTGGCTATTCAATGCATCAATCGCCATTCTACTCCTACTCGTCACCTGGCCAATCATGCTCATCACTGCCCTGGTGATTAAAATTGAAGATGGCATCAATGCACCCATTTTTTATCGCCAGGAGAGGGTAGGACTCGACGGCAAGGTCTTCAAAATCATTAAATTCCGAAGTATGCGCACGGACGCCGAGAACAACGGTGCAGTCTGGGCCAAGGTCAATGACACCAGAATAACCCGCATAGGAAACTTTATTCGAAAATGCCGAATTGATGAATTACCACAAATCTACAATGTGCTGTGCGGAGAAATGGGCTTTGTCGGCCCCAGGCCGGAAAGGCCCGAGTTTGTTCAGGGGCTGATTCGCAGCATCCCCTACTACAACGAAAGGCACAATGTTAAACCGGGTTTAACCGGATGGGCACAACTTAAATATCCGTATGGGGCAACAGACGAGGACGCCATGGAAAAGCTGAAGTACGACCTCTACTACGTCAAGCACCGCAGCTTCCTGCTCGACCTCAACATTCTCATCAGAACCGTAGAAGTTGTCCTTTTTGGCAAGGGCCGGTAATTACCCCCTATTGCACCTTCAACACCCTGCCACCTACGAACGAATATTGTACTTTTCGAGAAAGTTATAGAGCGTTGGTCTGGTCACTCCCAACATCTTGGCTGCTTCCGAGACATTATCCCCGGCATTCAGCAACGCCCTCTGAATAGCACCTTTTTCGGCTTTCTCCCTGATTTCTCTCAGGTTAAAGGGTGCGGCCTCTTCGCCCGCTGGAGACAGCTCGAGATCCTCCAGGGTGATGTGGGTACCTTCGGCCATGATAATGGCCCGTTTGATTCGACTTTCCAGCTCACGGACATTGCCAGGCCAATCGTAAGATTCGATCGCCTGTGCTGCCTGTTTGTCAAAACCCCGTAACGATTTGCCTGATTCTTTGCTGAAACGCGCCAAAAACGCCTTTGCCAGCAGCAGGGCATCCCCTTCGCGATCTTTCAATAGTGGTATCTGGATGGTGATCTCGCTCACCCTGTAATAAAGATCCTCGCGGAACTTTCCCTCCTCTATGTACTTGGTCAGATCCTGATGTGTGGCACATATAATCCTCACATCAATGGGGATTTCCGTCCTGCCTCCTACTCTTTCAATGACTCTTTCCTGAAGAAAACGCAATAATTTGGACTGCAACTCCAATGGCAGGTCGCCAATTTCATCGAGAAACAGGGTACCCCCATCGGCATATTCTATTTTCCCCTGTGTCTGTTTGACCGCACCCGTGAAGGCACCTTTCTCATGGCCGAACAGTTCACTCTCCAATAGGTTGTCCGGTATCGCAGCGCAGTTGATTGCGACCATTTTCTGGTTTGCCCTGGCACTCAGCTCGTGCAATGCCCGGGCAATAACCTCTTTGCCAGTGCCACTGGCACCCAGCAGTAAGGTCGTGATATCGGAGGGCGCCACTTTCTCAACCGTGCGACAGACTTTCAGCATTTCCGGGCTGGCAGTAACAACCCCTCGCAAAGGGGACTCCACACCCTGCTCCTGAAGTCGACGGTTTTCAGATTCCAGCTCATAAACACGGTAAGCCCGGTCGACAATCAGCGTGAGGATATCCGGATCAACCGGCTTTTGATAAAAATCGTAGGCTCCAAGACCAATTGCCTTGACCGCATTGGATCTATCATTGTCACCCGTCACCACGATTACTTTTGTTTGCGGTGAAATCACCAGGATCTCACTCAGCGTGGCAAGCCCCTCTGTTACGCCACCGGGATCCGGCGGCAGCCCCAGGTCAAGCAATACCACCCATGGCTGATGACGGCGCAACTGAGCTATGGCGCTTTCACGATCACCGGTGATGACCACATCATAGTCATCAAAACACCAGCGCAGCTGACTTTGCAGGCCGGTATCGTCTTCAACCACGAGCAACGGTCTGTTGGTTTCTTTCACGACTGATTTCCTTCATTTTCGGTACTTGCTTCGCCACCATCAATCGGACTACACGGCAAGATAATAGTAAATTGAGAACCCACGCCCGGCTCACTGGCAACCAGAATATCCCCGCCGACAGAGCGGATATACTCTCGACTTTCGAATGCACCCACGCCCATGCCGGTCAAACCTTTAGTGGAATCAAATGGGCTGAAAAGACGGTCGCGGATAAAAGCTCTATCCATTCCCGTACCCGCGTCCTCAATAATGACATGAACAGTCTCTCCCTGCTTCTCTACGCTGACGGCAACTCTTGCTGTTGCCGGGGTGGCGTCCTGGGCATTCTGAATGATATGGCCAAATACAGTCGATAGCTGCTCACGATCCGCGCGCACCACCGCATCGCTGGCCACCGATCCAAGTACTGGTTTCGGCTCCCTGGCAGAGGCGGCCCTGACCAGCCTTGCCAGCAAACTGCCAAGCTCGATATCCTCGACCAAATCTCCCCGGACACCACTTCTCATTTGCTCCATAAGCCGGGTCATTCTATTAACGGAGTTTTTGACAGTAGCAAGAACATCGTCAATGAATTCGGGCTTGTGTTTATGCTTTTCTGCATTGGTGATAATCAGCGATTGCTGGGCCAGGATGTTTTTCAGATCATGAACAATATAGGCAGACAGCCGATTAAACGCCTCAAACTGGCGCGAACGAATCAGTGCCTGATCTGCCCTATATTGCGCCAAATGGCTGGCCGCGTGCTGGCCCGCCATTTTCAAAAGGTCCCGATCTTCCCAGTTAATCGCGTGATACAAATCCGAGCGCCTGACCAGCACAAACCCCAGGCACTCATCCCGAAGTATCAGGGGGACCAACAGCCAGATATTCCGAATCTTCAGCAACCACTCCGGTAGAACCAAACCCGCATATTTTTCGGGATCTTCATTATATTCATCGATATCGATAACCCAGTGAGTTCGCGTCATAAATAACGTCAAAGAATCTAACGATTTCGCATCCTCACAATCAGGTTCCGGCATATGCCAGCGAGCCAGAACACTAAAATGTCCAGCATCATTTTTTTCCCACAGGATGCCACCTGGACTTTCCGTCAGCTTCGCAATGGATTGAATCACCCGCTCCGGCACACTGTCGTCACTACCTGAAAGCGTCTGGGTAAACTTAAGCCATTCTTCGCGATAATCGTGCTTGTAGGAAAAAAAGTGCTTGCTCAGCAAGACCCTTACCTGAGCACGAATCTTATCGGAAAACATCAGGGTGACCAGCAGGACTGCCGCACCAAAGAAAAATACGATTTGCAGCACACTACCCCAAGTGCCGCCATAATAACGAATGAAGTAACCGGCAGTGGCCATCAACAGCAGATAAACACCCGCTCCCATGATCGTTGCAGTGTGGAAAACCACATGCCTGGACACGTGGATATTCAGTTCAAATTTCGGGTTTCGGGCAATGGCAATGACGATAAGCGGTGCGGCCATCCCGTTCACGAGGCCGCGGGCCTCCCATAAATCAAGGCTGATGCGCTTGAAAAGGAGTGCATCTGAGTACATGAAAAAGTCGTAGACAAAAAAACTGCCGATACCAAGGCACAAGAATTTTGTCGACCATCGCTGGGTGGCACCGGAGTTGCGAAAAATCTGCTCAATCAGAATCAAACCCGTGAGGGAAAGCACCACCCATAGCACTAATACAATTTCACGAAACAGCGTTTCTGATACGGGCAGATATTTGGAAGCAAGTGGCGTTGTAAAGAGGACCCCCAGCAGTAGAAGTACTGCAGAGCAGCCCAGTGAAAGCCGGAATATCAGGGCTCCGCGGGGACTTTCACCATCTTTTTTACAGAGAACATCCAGCAGAAAGAGACACCAGGACAGGTTTCTCGACAACTCGGCCAGCTGTATCAGCTCGAAAGAAACCCGGGCACCGAACTCCCCTGCTGCAATAGCGCCAGCCCAGACAGCCGAACAGACGGCGGCGAAAATGATCAGAACCCCCTGCGGTCGTCCACGCCATGAAATGCTGATCAGAATTGTCAGTACCAAATAGGCAAAAAATGCGAACAGATAGCTGGGCACACCCACATTCATGCGAGAACCTGCAGGTCTGATTTCAAGATCCCGTCGATCATAAAGCGTCTCCATTCAGCAACAGATTTTGCACACTAGCGGATTCTGGATCAGAACTGCCTTTAACACTATACTCAGCACCTTAAATTTAGTCGGACATGCTGCTGAGGTAATTGAAGCGGTGTTTTTGCCCGAAGGTGATTCAACCAAAAAGCCCAGCTGGCTGCTATCAGTTACTGCCCTTCCATCTACCGCTTTGTGGTGGACGAGACAATCGCAACATATGGATTAGCCACCCACGAATCAAGGAATATATCGGTGACATCGTACAGCGATCTACAGCAATCACTAAGATCGAAACCGAAAACCTGGCTAATTACTGGTGTTGCAGGGTTTATCGGTTCCAACCTCCTCAAAACCTTGCTTGAACTGGAGCAACGGGTTGTCGGCATTGATAATTTCTCAACCGGACATCAATCCAACCTGGACGACGTGCAAGCCGAAAGCGGCAAMAACTGGGGCAGGTTTACCTTTTACCCRCACGATATCCGTAACYTGAATGACTGTATAAATGCATGCAAGGATGTCGATATCGTTCTTCATCAGGCAGCKCTGGGAAGCGTACCAAGATCKATTGAAGACCCCATTACAACCAACAGTTCAAATATTGATGGCTTYCTGAATATGCTGGTGGCAGCAAGGGATACMRAGGTAAAGCGCTTTGTGTATGCAGCTTCRTCMTCCACCTATGGCGACCATCCGGGACTCCCCAAAGTCGAAGATGAAATTGGSCGCCCACTTTCACCCTACGCMGTCACCAAGTACGTGAAYGARCTGTATGCRGATGTCTTYGCMCGRACTTATGGYATGGAAAACATAGGCCTYCGCTACTTTAATGTTTTTGGKCCAAGACAGGATCCAAACGGSGCRTATGCYGCKGTCATACCAAAGTGGTTCGGGCAGTTGCTGTCCGGGGAGAACTGCTTCATCAACGGTGACGGGGAAACATCACGGGATTTTTGCTTTATCGACAATACCGTCCAGGCTAACCTGCTGGCAGCAACCACTGAAAATCCGGCCGCCATCAATCAGATATATAACGTCGCGTGCGGCGATCAAACCAGCCTGAATGAGCTTTTTTCTTCGATAAAAATGCTTCTCGGGAGTCATTATCCGAATATCAACAGTTTGACTGCCACGCACCGGGCATTGCGCCCTGGCGATGTTCGACATTCACGGGCAAACATCGAAAAGGCCAACTCGTTGCTCGGATACAGACCCTCTCATAACGTCCACCAGGGGTTACAGGCTACGCTGGATTGGTTTTTAAAAAAGACAGCGGATTAAAAATAATTCGTCAACAGTCTCATAGGGACACGGGAGATATTGTGAAGAAAGTAGCAGTTGTTGGATTAGGGTATGTAGGTCTCCCTTTGGCCGTCGCATTTGGCAAAAAAGTGCCAACCATCGGCTTTGATCTCGACAAGAAAAAGCTGGCCGCCTATCTTTCGGGGAAAGACCCCAGTGGAGAAGTAGCACCAGAAGACCTGGCCGCGGCCTCCTACCTGGAACTCACTGATGATCCCGCCAAATTAGCGGAAGCCGACGTTATCATCATCGCCGTCCCCACCCCCATCGATCAGGCCCACAAACCTGACCTGAGGGCTGTTCACGGGGCATCCAGAACCATTGCAGAACACCTCAGTCCTGGCACCACTGTCGTGTATGAATCAACCGTATATCCGGGCTGCACCGAAGAAACCTGCGCACCCATATTGGAGTCGGTATCCGGGATGCCCTGGCTTGGCAAGCCCGGTGCAGTCAGTGAGGACGGACAAAAAGGCTTCTTTATTGGCTACTCGCCGGAACGCATCAATCCTGGCGACAAAGTTCATCGACTGGAAACCATCGTCAAAGTAGTCTCTGGTGACACCCCCGAAACCCTGGAAAAAGTGGCGCAAACCTACGAACAGATTATTACGGCCGGAGTTTATCGGGCTGCCAGCATCAAAGTAGCTGAAGCAGCAAAAGTAATCGAAAATACTCAGCGCGACCTTAATATTGCACTGATGAACGAACTGTCCCTTATTTTTCATAAACTCGGTATAGACACACTGGACGTGCTGGAAACAGCGGGAACAAAATGGAATTTTCTGCCGTTCCGCCCCGGATTGGTGGGTGGACACTGTATTGGCGTCGACCCCTACTACCTCACCTTTAAAGCCGAAGCAGAGGGCCACCACCCCCAGGTTATTCTGGCTGGCCGACAAACCAACGATGGCATGGGCAAATACATTGCCGAGCAGACTGTAAAACAACTGGTCAAGAAAGGTCACCCGGTCTGTGGCGCCAATGTAGTCATCCTGGGGCTGACATTCAAAGAGGATTGTCCCGACCTTCGAAACTCAAAAGTTGCAGATATCATCGCAGAGCTCAGGGAATACCACTGCAATATCATTGTTCATGATCCCATGGCAGAGAGCAGCGAGGCCATTGAGGAATACGGCGTGGAACTTACCCCCTGGGATAAAATCAAAAACGCACATGCAGTGGTTCTAGCGGTCGCCCACCAGCACTATAAAAAGCTATCTGCCACTGAACTTGGCGCCATCATGGCTGAAAACGCTACCATCATTGATGTTAAATCAATGCTCGACAGGTCATTGTTTGAAGAGAAAAATATCGATATATGGCGGCTCTAGGCGCCCGAAAGGTCATACCAGAAAGCATTGTATCGACTATCATCTTTAAATAGCCTACATGGGTCTTCGCGGCTGTCAGCTTTTTTTACATCGCGAGACACTTGGCTACCTTACCAAAAAGAAAAATCGTTTTTATGGTCACAACATATTGATTAATAAAGATTAAATAAATTATGGCCCATTTATTGCGTACAGATTTATTATCAAATAAAACCCAGTAGATACAGGTTTGGAGAAATGGAAAACAACTCACAAAATCATGCAACCAAGAAGGGTGCTGAACCCAATTCTTCAGTAAATATCTCACGCCGCAATTTTTCCCGTATCGGTGCTGCGGCGCCGATCCTCATGTCTCTCGCCAGCCCCTCTGCGCTGGGGGCCCCCTGCCTGTCCAACATGATGTCCGGACATTTGTACCAGGATAGGGGTCAATGCAGCCCCGGCTGGAGCCCCGGCGGCTGGAAAAACGTAGGTGGCAGTGAGCCCGATTGGAACAGCACCCCGTTTCAATATGGCACATACGATCCGACAGCGACCTATACCCACAATAATGGGCAACAGAGGGAATGCGGCCTCAACAAAAGAAATGAGTATGAATGCTACGTAGACGGAACAACACTTTCTGAAGCCCTGAGCTATTATGGTTTAGGCTGTCCCACAGCGCTTATCCCTATCTGCAACCTGCCGATGGTTACCATTTTGAATGAAAATCCCGGCGGCAGCGCAGGCAACTTTGCAGGCCATTTTGTAGCAGCGCTCCTGAATGCCTCGCACAGCGGCATCACCTATGTCATGACACCCAGCCAGCTTGTTGGACTTTATAACGATCCATCAACCATACCGGAACCCTATACAGGGAACATCGGATCATTTCTGGATTCAACCTGGTAAGTTTTTGCTTTAAAGTATCGGCATTATGAATAGTGCCGATACTTTTTCTTCCTCCTGCCACTCCTGCCTCTATCGCCAATGGGAGGAGGAATGTGTCATGTACAATCCGGTTTCCGGGGAAACCCATTTGCTGGAAGCAACGGCCGCCAAGATTCTGATCACCATTGCAGCAGCACCAACCCGATACGACCAACTAAGCCTCTTGCTCCAAGAGCAGCTGGATGATGTATCTGAAACAGAAATAGATGAATATCTCTGCACCACCTTGCAGAAACTTCAGGACTTGCACTTAATTTCAGCGACAGGGAAATAGCTCCTTTGCTGCTCTCATCAATACCGCCTCGAAAACTAAAACAACAGCTCGAAGGAGAAGGCATCAATTTGAAAATTGGCCCCTTCGTGGTCAACCTGACGTCAACCCTACCGAACGTTGCAGAAAATCTCAGTGACCTTTACGGCGCCTATACGCTGGAAGATACTCACCGGGTCGATTTCCATATCGCACTGCAATCTCCGTCGATAATCAGACGCTGGATTCGTCCGCAGGCCACTTTTTCCTTTGACGGCTACCTGCCTTTCAAGCCCCTGCCACAAACCCAATCTTTTGCCATGTTCGAATGGGGGCTCAACTGGTGCGTAGCCAACAATGCACACCAATATCTGGTTATCCATTCCGCAGTTGTGGAAAAAAATGGCAAGGCGATCATTTTTCCGGGTACGCCAGGTAGCGGTAAAAGCACCCTCTGTGCGGGCCTTGTTAGCCAGGGGTGGCGACTTCTGTCCGATGAAATGGCACTGCTTTCGACTGAAACCGGTTTAATCACGCCGATTCCAAGACCGATAAGCCTTAAAAACGAGTCCATTGATATCGTCAGATCATTTGCAAATGATGACATTTTTGTGGGGAAGCCAGTGCATGATACCGCCAAAGGTAGCGTTGCCCACATGCGTGCACCCATGAGTAGCGTAGCAAGAAATGATGAAGCAGCTGTGCCGGCTGCCATCGTCTTCCCCAAATACCGCAAGGACGCGAGTATTGAATTATTGCCTTTGAGCAAGGGCAGGACGTTTCTCGAGCTGGCAGAGAACAGCTTCAATTATCACATACTTGGCTCAACCGCCTTTAGTGTGCTGACAGCCATGCTCGACCAGTGCGAATGCTTCAGATTGAATTACCAGAATCTGGATGACGCCTATGCCGCTCTAGGGAACCTGATTGATGCCTGAGTCAATCATGGAAAGCTGCCTGGTTCGCTTCCTTCGCGATCCACAACACAGTGCCCCCAGACTTTTACCTGGTGAATGGCAGATGCTTATTCGTCAGGCGAGACGCAGCAATTTATTGAGCCGCCTGGCGCACCTCGTCGAAACATTAGATCTTCTGTCTTTTGTGCCTGAGCATCTTCAGTCTCACTTGCACAGCGCCCAACTGGTGTCATCGAGCAACCTCCGCTCGGTGAAGTGGGAGATCTTGCAAATTTATACTGCACTGAGCGAAGCTGGCATTCCTTTTGCCTTGCTCAAAGGTGCCGCTTATGTCATGAGCGAACGCGATGCATTTCAAGGTCGACTATTTGGCGACATCGATATTCTGGTCAGAAATGAACGATTAAAAGAGGCTGAAAAAGCACTTATCAAACACGGGTGGTTTTGCACAAAGATAGACCCCTATGACCAGAAATATTATCGCACCTGGATGCATGAACTACCGCCGCTGAAACACCTGAAAAGACAAACTGACCTGGATGTTCACCACACAATTCTTCCGCCTACTGCCGATGCAAAGCCTGATATCAATAAAATATGGGAGCAGGTGATTGAGCTGAAAGATTATCCGGGAATGTATGTTCTATCTCTCCAGGACATGATTCTGCACAGCGCCACCCATCTTTTCCATGAAGGTGACTTCGAACAGGGATTACGCGATGTTGTCGACCTGGACGCGTTACTGCGTGAGTACTCCCTTGAAAGTAGCGACGCCTGGGCCGACCTCCTCACCCGGGCAAAGACACTCCACTTGTCACGGTCACTCTATTACGGACTGCGCTATGCCAAGATGCTACTTAAAACGCCTGTTCCCGAGGAGCTGACAGGAGACATTGCCGCCGAGGCAGAACCCCTTTGTTTCTCCAGATTCCTCATGGACAAGATGTTACTGAAAGCCATGATGCCAAACTGTATTGGTCAGAGAACTCATTTACTGGGGCTTGCCCGCTTTATTTTATTTATCAGATCACACTATCTTCGCATGCCCATGCGGCTACTGATTCCACACTTGCTCAGAAAAGCAATAAAGCAGGAAAAATAAGCGCTCTCAGAACATTGCCCGCCACAGCAACTATCACCGCTTGAGTGAATACACGATATACTCAAGTTTTAACAGACAACTAAAAACCATCGTTGCAACACCGATATTAAAAAGGGTCAGTATTTCAAAACCCACAAAGTAGTAATCGCCCATCAGACGAATAACACCGGCGAGCAGACAGATAACTACTCCGGCAATGCCCGCCACTGTGGCTATGTTCGATAGAATTCTCACTTAATGCTCCTCACATCACGTTTAACGATAGACAGGTACCATTACTTTCAATCCCGCAGATTTTGGTTATAACGAATAAATCATAAGTGCAAAAGCATTAAGTTGCTGATTTTATATGCTCAATTTATACTCAGCGGAGTAACAAACTCACCAATACAATTCGGCCAATCCCCATGTACGAACAATTCTATGACCTCAAGGCCGAGCCCTTCCGACTAAGTCCGGATCATCGGTTCTGCTTTAACCACCGCAGTTACGCCAAAGCCAAGGCTTACATGCAGTATGCGTTTCAGCGCGCCGAAGGCTTTGTGATGATTACAGGCAAGCCCGGCACGGGAAAAACAACCCTAGTCAGCGATCTTGTGGAAAGTCTTCGGGAAGATCAAGTGAATGTCGCCATGCTGGTCTGCACACAGCTGGGAGCAGATGACCTATTGCGAATGGTTGCCGATGCGTTTGGCCTGTCTTCCAACACAGACCATAAATCACTGCTCCTGCAACAGTTGACCCGGCTTTTTGTCAACGACTACAAAACCGGCAAGCGCGCCCTCCTGATCATTGACGAAGCTCAGGACCTCTCCACAGCCGCACTGGAAGAACTTCGATTGCTCACCAATTTGCAGATGAGCAGACAACCCCTGCTGCAAATTTTCCTTTTGGGCCAGGAAGAGCTCAGGGGTATTGTTCAACAGCCAAATATGGAACAAGTGCACCAGCGACTCGTGGCCGCCTGCCATTTGGCGTCTCTGAATGAAGAGGAAACCAAGGGTTACATCAAACACAGGTTGAATCAGGTTGGCTGGAAAGGAGACCCGGCCATCAGTAACGCCATTTACCCTGTGATCCACAAAGTCAGCGAGGGGATCCCTCGACGCATCAATATGATTTGCAGTCGACTTTTTTTACATGCCTGCGTTGAAGAATTGCATAAAATCAGCATTAACGACGCCAAGATTGTATTGGGTGAAATAGATCAGGAGCAGCTGACATCCAAAACAATGCTTCCCGATCTCGATTTTGCTGTTCAGGATACCTACGATACACCGCCCCAGCCGGCACCTGCGGCCGTTAGCGACACTAAAAAAAAAGTAGTTGATATCTCGGACACCGCTCGCAAGACTCCACCGGCCCCTGCACCTCAAGCGGGGCTGGCTATCCAACCAAAACCCGAGGAAGTCCCGTCAAGTAAAGAGAACCTCTTTCAGGCAAGGGAATTAACCCAAACTGAGGTATACCGCGGGCCCGACTCAAGAAAAGGGGAAAGACGCTCCTTCACTGATCCCCGCCAGGAAGTCCGATACGAACCGGGGAAAAAAGACCGACGACAAAACCCCGGGCGCCGCAAGGAAGACAAAGAAGTACAAAAACGTCCCTGGCAGTTCTGGATTTAATGGCCCGCGCAGCCCATTATTCCATCCCACCGAGTGTTATGTTTTTCGTATAATCACTCGAGGTATGCGATTGTATCTATCCGCAGCACCCAAAACTTCACACCCAACCCCGTCAAGAGGAATCCCCGTGTACGTCGAACAAGCAGACCGTCAACAGTTGCAACGCTGGCAAGAAGAGCTTTCTGCCAACCACCGGAGCTTTGTCTCCAGCCAGCTTAATCTCGATCTGACCCGGGGCAAGCCCTCAGCAAACCAATTATCATTGGCCGATGCGCTGGATGGCATCCTGCAGAGAAATTATGTTTCGGACGAGGGTGTGGATACCCGCAATTACGGCGGACTGGACGGCTTGCCGGCCATGCGCCAACTGGCGGCAGAAATTCTCGGCGTAAAATCTGACGAAATCATGGTGGGGGGCAATAGCAGCCTGACTCTGATGTATTTCAGTGTCCTGTTTGCCTGGCAGTTTGGTTTGAACGGACCGGACTCGGCCTGGCGACATGAAGAAACCGTCAAGTTTCTCTGCCCGGTGCCCGGTTATGACCGTCACTTTGCCATCTGCGAGGAATTTGGCATTGAAATGGTCAACGTGCCGATGAATGAGGACGGCCCGGATATGGACGTAGTGGAGGCCCTGCTCCGCAATGACAGCAGCATCAAGGGAATCTGGTGTGTACCTAAATACTCCAATCCCACCGGCTGTATTTACAGCGCTGCGACCATCGAACGGCTGGCCGGACTGGGGACTATCGCAGCCACGAACTTCCGGGTCTTCTATGACAACGCCTACGCAGTTCATGACCTTGTGGATAAACCTGCCGAACTGGCCAATATCCGGGAATTCTGTGAAAAACATGGTACCGAAGATAGCGTGCTGCAATTCGGGTCGACCTCCAAGGTGACTTTTGCCGGTGCAGGAGTGGCATTCATGGCCGGCAGCAAAATAAATTTAGATGCCATGAAAAAGCATTTGGGGATTGCCACTATCGGACCAGACAAGGTCAACCAGCTCCGACATCTGAAGATGATTGGTACTATGACGGAACTGCGCAACCATATGGCCCGACATGCCGAGCTGCTGCGACCGCGCTTTGCCTGCGTGCTGAAACACCTTGAAAAAAACTTCCGCGATTCTGACCTGGGAGAATGGAGTTCACCCGATGGCGGTTACTTTATTTCTTTCGATACCCGCCCCGGGCTGGCCAACGCCGTTATCCAGCTGGCTGCAGACGCGGGGGTCAAACTCACCCCGGCGGGCGCCACCTTCCCCTACGGCAAAGACCCGGACGATAAAAATATCCGTCTGGCTCCGTCATTCCCCACCGTTGAAGATATTGATCATGCCATGGCCGTATTCTGCAATGCCGTGAAACTGGCCTCTGTGAACCAACAACTCAAGGCCTAAGCACCTGACATCAAAAAGGGCAGCGCAAGCTGCCCTTTTTATTCAGCAAACAGGTACCTGTTAACTAGCGATCGCTTTTTGGTTTGGGTGCAATACCCGGATAGGGGAAAGGGGTGACATTACCGGCGCCGCCCTTCGCCTCAATAATTTTACAGGAACCTTCTTTTTCCACTTCATCAATGCGCACAACAGAATGCAGCGGAATAAAACTCCGCTTGACAGAGGAAAACTCGTTCTTCAATTTCTCTTCGGAAGGGTCGACAATCATCTGGGAGCGCTCACCAAACACAAACTCCTCGACTTCCAGAAACCCCCACAAATCACTTTGATAGACTTGCCGGGCATAGATTTCGTACACCTGACCCTGATTGAAAAATACAATTTTGTAAATGGGGGTTGATGCCATACAGGTTGCCTGTTCACCGATTTATCAAGGGCGCGAAAGAATACCACAATCTGCACAAATTTCACCCAATCAGACCACGCCCTGTGGGATTAACCACCGACGACCGTTATACTGTGCGGCCGCATCAAGTGTATCCATAACCAGTATTTATGTCCGAGCCAAAAATCAAAAAGCTGCACATTGTCACCCACGGCTGCCAGATGAATGAATACGATTCATCGCGCATGCGTGATCTGCTGGGCGACAGCCACCAGATGGTGGCAACAGACAACCCGGAAGAAGCCGACGTGCTGTTACTGAACACCTGCTCAATCCGGGAGAAAGCCCAGGAAAAGGTTTTTCACCAACTCGGCCGCTGGAAACACCTCAAAGCCCGCAACCCGGAACTGATCATCGGTGTTGGCGGCTGTGTCGCCAGTCAGGAGGGTGACGCCATTGCCAGGCGCGCACCTTTTGTGGATCTGGTTTTTGGTCCCCAGACATTGCACCGGTTGCCGGAAATGCTGGCCGAAAGGAAGCAGCAAGACGGCACCACCATCGTCGATATCAGCTTCCCGGAAATTGAGAAATTTGACCGGTTACCCCAGCCGGATGCCGATGGCGTCACTGCCTTCGTTTCGATTATGGAAGGCTGCTCCAAATACTGCACCTTCTGTGTTGTGCCCTATACAAGAGGTGAGGAAGTCAGCCGCCCGGCTGCAGATGTACTCGCGGAAGTGGCTCATCTCGCCGGCCAGGGCGTGCGGGAAGTCAATTTGCTGGGACAGAATGTCAATGCCTACCGCGGCAGCATGCCCGATGGAAACCTCTGCGACCTGGCGGAGCTGATTGGCTATGTGGCAGGAATTGAGGGCATTGACCGCATTCGCTATACCACCTCCCACCCGGTGGAGTTTTCAGACAACCTCATTGCGGCCTATGCCGAAGTACCCGAGCTGGTCAGTCACATTCACCTGCCGGTGCAAAGTGGTTCGGACAGGATTCTGGCGGCAATGAAGCGTGGCCACACCGTGCTGGAATACAAATCAAAAATTCGTAAGCTGCGTCGGATCCGACCGGATATCAGCATTTCATCGGATTTCATCATTGGTTTTCCCGGTGAGACCGAGAAGGATTTCGAGGATACCCTCAAGCTGATTCAGGAAATCGGCTTTGATCACAGCTTCAGTTTTGTGTACAGCTCCCGGCCGGGTACACCGGCAGCCGATCTGCCCGATAGCACGCCCGAAAGCATCAAGAAGCAACGACTGCAAATCCTGCAAAGCAGGATCAGCCAGTATGCCACAGGCATTAGTGAGCAAATGGTTGGCACAGAACAGACTATCCTTATCACCGGTATTTCAAAGAAAGATCCCGGTCAATTGCAGGGCCGCACCGAAAACAACCGGGTCGTCAATTTTCCAGCCACCGACCATCAACTGATCGGTACGTTTGCCAGGGTGAGCATTATCGAGGCGCTGCCCAATTCACTGCGCGGACGCCTGATCACTGCTATGGAGAACACTGCAGCATAAATGACGGTGCTGGCAAATACCTATAAACCTCAGTCAAAACTGTTTTCAGACCCGAATAAAGGTTATATGCTTGCCCTACATGTGTAGCCGCAGAGGGCGGCCTATTGGAAAATTTGAATATTCAGACTGCAACACAGATCATCACGCTGGAACCCAGCGACACCCGTCGCCTAGCAACACTCTGCGGGCAATTCGACGAACACCTCAGACATATCGAACAGCGGCTGAAAATCGAGATTCGCAACCGAGGCAATACCTTCGCTCTGATTGGAGACCATGCCGCGGCTATCGTGGCTGGGCAACTTCTCCATCACCTTTATCAGGAAACCGGTCGCAGCCGTGAGCTGACACCCGACCATATTCATCTTGCCATTCAACAATCCACCGCCGGAATGCCTATGGAACACTATGCGACCAAGACTACAGCTGACAGCAATGTCGCCGAGACAGAGAACGCTACAACGCAGACGGTCATCCGCACCAAAAAAGGCAATATCAAACCCAGAGGACTCAGCCAGCAACGCTATGTGCGGGCCGTGCAAACCCACGATATCAATTTTGGGGTAGGACCTGCCGGTACCGGCAAAACCTATCTGGCGGTAGCCTGCGCGGTAGAAGCGCTACTGAGAGACGAAGTGGAACGCATTCTACTGGTGCGCCCTGCCGTTGAAGCCGGTGAAAAGCTCGGTTTTTTGCCCGGGGACCTGAGCCAAAAGGTGGACCCCTATCTGCGCCCACTCTACGATGCGCTGTATGAAATGCTCGGCGTTGAAACCGTGGCCAAACTGATTGACCGGAGTGTCATTGAAGTAGCACCGCTGGCCTACATGCGCGGTCGCACCCTGAACAACTCTTTCATTATTCTCGACGAGAGCCAGAACACCACCAAGGAACAAATGAAGATGTTCCTCACCAGAATCGGTTTCAGCTCCACCGCGGTCATTACCGGGGACACCTCCCAAATCGACCTGCCCCGACCCAGTCACTCCGGACTGCTTCACGTCTGCAAGGTGCTCAAGGACGTCGAGGATATCAGCTTTACGTTTTTCGGCTCGAAGGATGTGGTTCGCCACCCGCTGGTACAGCAGATTGTCGATGCCTATGATGCCTTCGAGCAGGACGAGGCCAAAGACTCCCCCCAATGAAGCTTCAGCTCGATATCGACAATACCCATGGTAAAGCGGGCTGGATACCGGACAGAAAACAGATACGCTGCTGGGCTACCGCAGCACTGTCCAGCGCCCGACAGACGGCCGAACTGAGCGTGAGAATTGTCGGTGAAGCAGAGTGTGCCGAGCTGAACCAACGCTATCGTCACAAACCAGGTCCCACCAATGTGTTGTCTTTCCCGGCCGATTTGCCGCCGGATTTGGAGCTTCCGCTGCTCGGTGACCTGGTCATCTGTGCACCGGTGGTCGAGCGCGAAGCCGCCGAGCAGCACAAACCCATCGAGGCACATTGGGCGCATATGCTGGTTCACGGCTGCCTGCATTTGATCGGCTACGACCATATTGAAGATAATGATGCAGATATAATGGAAGCCCTTGAAACCCGTATACTGACGAAACTGGGGTTTTCACCACCCTACCAACAGAATGATGCTCCGGAGCAGCAGATATTTCATGACTGATGACGACTTGAACGGCACACAGGAGAAATCCTGGTTAGGCAAACTGGCCACGGCCTTTTCCTCTGAGCCACAATCGCGGGAGGAGCTAGCGAACACCCTGCGCTCCGCCTACGATAACGGCATTATTGATCACGATGCGCTGGAAATTATTGAGGGGGCATTGCATGTCTCCGACCAGCAGGTGCGGGAAATCATGATCCCCCGCACTCAAATGGTCGTTATTCAGCAAAACACCAGCCTTGAAGATCTTCTCGAGCTGGTTATCGAATCCAGTCACTCCCGCTTCCCGGTGATCGGTGACAATGCTGATGATATTGTCGGCATTCTGTTGGCCAAGGAGCTATTACCGCTGCTACTGACCGGCCGGGAAGATTTCGAGATTGCCAAAGTGATCAGGCCAGCCACCATAATCCCCGAGAGCAAGCGGCTGAATGTACTGTTGCGGGAATTCCGCGAGCAGCGCTATCACATGGCTATCGTCATTGACGAATATGGCGGCATTGCCGGGTTGATCACCATTGAGGATATTCTCGAGGAAATTGTCGGCGACATCGAAGATGAAACCGATGAGGATGAAGACACCATGATTCGTCCCCAGCAGGACAACAGCTATCTGGTGGATGCCCTGACACCCATCGAGGATTTCAATGAATTCTTCGATGTCGGGATCAGTGATGAGGAATTCGACACCATAGGCGGCATTATCGTCCAGGCATTTGGCCGCATGCCCAAAGTCGATGAAACCATCGAAGTGGACAACTTTGACTTTCGCGTTGCGGAGGGCGACAACCGGCAAGTCAAATTGCTCGAGTTGCGAATTAAAGACTAGCCCAGCCGTCTGCCCGGGGCCACAATCCAATTATGGGATCTACCGCTTCTCACCCCAAACTCAGGGGAAATCTGCTCGGGGTGCTGTTAGGCGCTGTGCTGCCGCTATCACTGGCTCCCTGGAACTGGTGGCCAATCGGCCTGATGTCTGTTGCCGGCCTGGTTGTTCTGCTCAAAGGGTTGCGCCCGGTTGACTGCTTCTGGCGCACCTTCTGGTTTGGACTCGGCATGTTTGGCGTTGGGGTTTCCTGGGTCTTCATCAGCATCCATGACCACGGTCACGCCTCCGTACCGCTCGCCCTGTTTCTGACATCCCTGTTTGTGATTCTGCTGGCCGTACTTTTTGCCCTGCCATTTATGCTATACGGCACAGGGTTAAACCGTACGGCTGGCACCATGGTCCTCGGCTTTCCCGGTATCTGGGTTCTGGGAGAATGGACTCGCAGCTGGTTATTTAGCGGCTTCCCATGGATGTATCTGGGCTATGGTCACATTGACACCTGGCTGGCGGGATGGGCACCCATCACCGGGGTGCTGGGGATCAGCTGGATTTGCGCATTATCCGGCACTGCGATCGGCATCGCCGCCATCACCAGAAAACCCTTTGTGCTCGGTAATGTCGCATTGCTGGCGGCAGTGGGCTGGGCGAGCAGCTGGTATCTGCAGTCTGTTGAATGGACTACCGCTGCAGGCGACCCATTGCGCATTGGCATCATGCAGCCCGCACTCCCTGTCGCCGCAAAGTGGGATAGCACGCAGCTTGCCGCTATTCTTGAGCAAAACCGCCTAATGACCCGTGAACTACTTGGCAACGACCTGGTGATCTGGCCAGAATCCGCGGTGCCGACTCTGGAAGAGCGGGTAAAACCCTTTCTTGCCGCAATGGCAAAAAGTGCGCTGGACACCAATACCGCCCTGCTCACGGGAATTCCCACGCGCGATACAACAACGCGGCAATACCACAATTCCGTGATGGCTCTCGGTACGGCAAATGGCATTTACCACAAACAACACCTGGTACCCTTTGGTGAATATGTGCCCTTTGAGCGTTGGCTTGGCGGGACAATGGCCTTCTTGAACCTGCCCATGTCGGTCTTCAGCCCCGGGCCTGTTCAACAGGAACCGATCCATGCCAACGGTTTCAGCATTGGCACAGCCATTTGCTACGAAATTGTTTTTCCTGACCTGGTGGCAGCTACTGCCAACCGTTCAAACCTGCTTCTGACCGTCAGCAATGATAGCTGGTTCGGCCGCTCCATCGGTCCAAAACAGCACTTTCAGATGGCCAGAATGCGGGCGGCAGAAAACCGCAAACCGCTGATTCGCGCCACCAATGATGGCATTACTGCCCTGATCAACCATCATGGCAAGGTCGTCGCTACGATACCCCCTTTCATTCGCAGCACCCTCACAGGCCAACTGACGCCCCATCGAGGCCAGACACCCTTCGGCCAATGGGGCTCAAACCCGATCTTGCTGTTCTCGCTGATCATGCTGTTTGCCGCTTTCTGGAAATCCCGGGCCAACTGACGCAAACCTACCAACCGGAGCAGTGGACCGCCAATAGTCACATCGCGGGCTGTGTCTGACCCTTCCTTTAGCCTATAATTGGCGGCTTTTCTGGCCTAACGCCCAACCTCACAATACAGAGTGTCGATGAAAGACCAATATCACCCCAGTGAAATAGAAACTGTCGTCCAGCAACACTGGCAGGAAACCGCCGCCTTTGAAGTCAGTGAAATTCCCGACAGGGAAAAGTACTACTGTCTGGCGATGTTCCCCTATCCAAGTGGCAAGCTGCATATGGGCCACGTGCGCAACTATACGATCGGGGATGTGATTGCCCGCTACCAGCGGATGCTCGGCAAGAATGTATTGCAACCCATGGGCTGGGACGCATTTGGCCTGCCAGCTGAAAATGCGGCCATCAAGCACCATACTGCCCCGGCAAAATGGACCTACGAAAATATTGAGTATATGAAAGCCCAGTTGAAACGGTTGGGCTTCGGTTATGACTGGTCGCGTGAACTGGCCACCTGCAAGCCGGATTATTACCGCTGGGAACAGTGGTTTTTTACCCGGCTCTACGAAAAAGGCCTGGTGTACAAGAAAACAGCCGGGGTCAACTGGTGCCCCAACGACCAGACCGTACTGGCCAACGAGCAGGTTATAGACGGCTGTTGCTGGCGCTGTGACACCACGGTAGAACGCAAGGAAATTCCACAATGGTTCATAAGAATCACGGCCTATGCTGAGGAGTTGCTGAACGATCTGGATAAACTGGATGGCTGGCCGGAGCAGGTGCGGACCATGCAGCGCAACTGGATCGGCAAGAGCCGCGGCGTGCAGTTCAGCTTCCAGCTAAAACAGGGCGTTGGTGGCATCGACCACTTTGAGGTATACACCACCCGCCCCGACACGCTAATGGGTATCACCTACGCCAGTATCGCTGCAGAGCACCCTATCGCCCTGGCGCTGGCCAAAACAAATCCGGAACTGGCAACTTTTATCCAGGACTGCAAGACCCAGTCCATGGCGGAATCCGACATGGCCACCATGGAGAAAAAGGGCATGGCCACCGGCCTCAATGCCATTCACCCGATCAGTGGTGAAGCAATCCCGGTGTGGGTGGCCAACTACGTGCTGATGGACTATGGCACCGGCGCGATTATGGCGGTGCCCGCCCACGACGAGCGCGACTTCGAGTTTGCCAACAAACATGGGCTCCCCATCAAACAGGTATTTGCACGCACCCCCTCTTCTGACAAAGACGCCGAAAACGCGCGTCCAAAAGAAGACCGCGATTATTTTGATCCCGGCGTATGGAAAGACTGGTACTCGTCCAAGTCAGCGGATGAGGTTGTGTCCATCAACTCCGGTGTTTTTGACGGCTTGAGCCCTGAAGAGGCATTTGATGCCATTGCCAACCGGCTGGCACAGTCAGGCAGCGGCGAAATAAAAACCAATTACCGTTTGCGCGACTGGGGCGTTTCCCGCCAGCGCTACTGGGGTGCCCCGATCCCCATACTGAATCTTCCCGATGGGGGAGAAATTGCTGTTCCCGCCGACCGCTTGCCTGTGCTGTTGCCGGAAGACGTGGTGATGGACGGGGTTCACTCGCCGATCAAGTCGGACCCTGAGTGGTGCAAGGTCGAGCTCAATGGTCAGATGGCCGAGCGGGAAACAGACACCTTCGATACTTTTATGGAATCGAGCTGGTACTATGCCCGCTATACCTCTCCGAACTTCACCGATGGAATGCTCGACAGCAAAGCCGCCAATTACTGGCTGCCCGTTGACCAATATATCGGGGGTATCGAACACGCGATTCTGCACTTGCTGTACGCAAGATTTTTCCACAAGTTGATGCGCGATGAAGGCCTGTTGAATTCTGATGAACCCTTCACCCGTCTTCTGTGTCAGGGCATGGTGCTCAAAGACGGCACCAAAATGTCGAAGTCGAAGGGCAACACCGTAGACCCACAACAGCTGATTGACCGTTACGGTGCAGATACTGTCCGGCTGTTCACCATGTTTGCCGCACCACCGGAACAGTCACTGGAATGGAATGACAGCGGGGTTGAAGGGGCTCATCGGTTTTTGCGGAAACTCTGGAAAATGGTTCACGCCCATCTGGAGGCAGGCACCCCCGGCGAACTGGATACCGGGGCACTTGATCAGACTCAGCGGGATCTCCGTCGTAAAACCCATGAAACAATCGCCAAAGTCAGCGATGACTTCGGCCGCCGCCAGACCTTCAATACCGCCATTGCCGCAGTGATGGAGTTGCTCAATGAGCTGGCCAGATCCGCCGATCGCAGCACGGCTAACGGACGGGCTGTGGAGCGGGAAGCAATGACCATTACCGTACAGGTGCTGGCACCGATTGTGCCCCATATCTGCCACGCACTCTGGCAGGCGCTCGGTCACACTGACAGCCTGCTGGACACACCCTGGCCGGTTCCCGACCAGGCTGCTCTGACCAAAAGCACCCTGCAAATGGTGGTTCAGGTCAACGGCAAGCTTCGCGCGCAGATCGATGTTGCGGTCGATGCAGACCGGCAGAGCATTGAGGATAGCGCGCTGTCCCATGAAAATGTTCTTCGCTTTACGACAGGGCAAACCATCCGTAAAGTAATCGTGGTGCCCGGCAAACTGGTCAATATTGTTGCCAACTGACAACCCGCAACTGCACGCTGAAAAAGTGACAACCTAAGGAATAACAATGAAACGATTTTTTTGTCTGGTCATAACCGGTTTGCTGGTGACCACCCTCGCCGCCGGCTGTGGGTGGCGTTTGCGGGGCACGGGATCGGTTGACAATGTGTCCAGTGTACACATCAGTAGTCAGGGCCGGTTTAATGACTTTTACGAGGCTCTTTCGCGATCACTGCAGGCCAACGATATTACCGTGGTAAAGAATGCCACTGACGCACAATACAACATTGTGATTCTCGACCAGAAATACTCCCGCAAGACCGCCACCGTCAGCGTCACCGTGCGGGTCTCTGAATACCAGCTCTCCGAAGAAGTGACCATCATGATATTGGCGGCCAACGGACAACCACTATTGCAGCGCACCACCCTCAGCACAGACAGATTCTTTGATTTCGATGAAAATGATGTTCAGTCGAAAGAAGACGAGGCCAACCTGCTGCGGCGAGAAATGCGGAGCGACCTGATCCGCCAGATCATCAGCCGTCTCGACGCTGTTGCCAACCGCTCGACGACCGTACCGGCTGCCGATGCGACTGAAGGCTGAACAACTCGGCACTCACCTCTCCCAGGGCACCCTAGCCCCCCTTTATCTGATCAGCGGAGATGAGACACTGCTGGTCCAGGAGGCAGCAGATGCTATCCGGGCTGCTGCCTTCCTGCAGGGCTACACTGAACGCGAAATCCTCCATGCCGAAAGCAGTTTCGACTGGAATATCGTACTGACCGAAGCCAACAGCTTGTCATTGTTCGCTGAAAAGAAAATTATTGAGATTCGGATTGCCAACGGCAAACCGGGGGACAAGGGTTCAAAGGTGCTTCAGGAATGCGCCGGCAAACCCACTGACGACACTCTGTTGCTGATCATCACGCCGAAACTGGAAGCTGCCACCGTGCGCAGCAAATGGGTTAAGGCCATCGAGGCCCACGGCGCCCTGATCCAGACGTGGCCCGTGCCCCCCGACCAGCTTCCCGGCTGGATCGGAAAACGCCTTCAACAGGCTGGCATCAGGGCAGATCGCCAGGCCGTTGAAATTCTCGCCGATCGGGTAGAGGGCAATCTGCTGGCGGCGGTTCAGGAAATAGAAAAGCTCAAGTTGCTGCTACCTGACGGCGAAGTTGATGGTCAAACCATGTCAACAGTGGTTGCCGACAGTGCCCGCTTCAATGTCTTCACACTCGCGGACAAGGCCCTGGAGGGCGATCCCCAGGCTGCCTGTCGCACCCTCAGAGGCCTTCGCGATGAAGGTGCCGAGCCCGCCATTATCCTCTGGGCACTGACCCGGGAGTTGCGCACGTTGATCAGGGCCGGCGAAGCGCTGGAAAATGGGGATCACCTCGATTGGGTGCTAAAAGACTTGGGGGTATGGGAAAAGCGTAAACCGTTATTCAAGCAAATCCTGAGGAGGCTGAAACTGACCCGGTTAAAACAGATGCTTAGGTTGGCCGCAGGTATCGACCGCGCCATCAAGGGAATACGCATTGCAGATCCCTGGGATGACCTGACAACACTGCTTTTGATGTTCTGTGGCACCCCCACCTTACAGTCGGGAAACCTGAAGCTTGCGCTGAGCTTTCCGGATTGACAGAACGACCAGATGCCCCACCATCAGGCCCAGCAAATCGGCCAACAAGTCCATTCCTTCCATGTAGCGATAACCAGTGAGTCCCTGCAGCACCTCCATCAGAATCCCGTAACCCATCAGCCCCGGGTAAATCAGCCAGAGAGAAGCACCCGCTGGCAGACTCTGCTTCGACAACAGAAACAGGATCGCAAAAGTGATGCCATGCACCAGTTTATCCTGCCCGGAAAACACCATCTTGTCGCCGGTGGGCAATAGAGCCAGCAGCAGCACCGCGATCAAACCAAATAGCAATATGGCTCGCCAGAATGTCACATTCGTCATGGCTCTGGCACCGGCCACTAGCGCAACTTAAGTTGCGACTTTTTTCCCGGGCTGACCTCCCGGCCTGAAACCAATAGGTTCAGTGCCTGCAACCGTTCAAGAGTCCCCACATCCCACCAGGTACCACAAAAAACCTCCCCGGTGACATAACCACCGCGGATGCCCGCGGCGAGAACATCTCTCAGTGGAAAGCGTTCACTGGCGGAAGAAAACATGGCAAACGTCTCCGGCCTCATGACACTGATACCACTGAAGGTAAAGGTTTGATCCCCCGCCAGGGGATAACCAACACGATGGTCTGCATTCAGGGAAAAATCCCCGCTGGCGTGATGCAGAGGGTTGGGCACCAGTACTAGGTGCGCGTCCATATCCTCTGACCAGCTTTGCTCGACCAGCGACTGAAGGGGATAATCGGTCCACACATCGCCATTAATCACCATAAAAGGCTGATTGCCGAGAAGCGGCAGAGCCCGGCGAATACCACCACCGGTTTCCAGGGGTTCCGTCTCGCGGGACCAAGCAATACTCACACCAAAACGCGAGCCATCGCCGAGAAAAGACTCTATCTGCTCACCCAGCCAGGAGGTGTTGATCACTATTTCGCGCACACCCGCTTCAACCAATCGTTCCACATGGTATTGAATTAGGGGCTTATTACCGATATGCAGCAAGGGCTTGGGTGTTTCATCAGTGAGGGGACGAAGCCTTTCGCCGTACCCTGCCGCGAGAATCATTGCTTTCATATGATCTATCCTTACTTGCCATCAACGGCACGGCCTATTTTTCTGATACCAATGCTGTATTTGCACCAGAGGCATCACCCGTCTTTCAAACCAGGACTTGAAGTCATGCAACTCAGGATACGGTGTCAATTGCTCAAGGGTGTAATGGAGAACAAGTGGTAAATCCGCCAAATAGCCCGGCTTTCCATCACGCAACCAGAGTCTGGCAAAAACACCCAGCACTTTAATGTGTCGCTGCAATCCCATCAGATCAAACCAGCGCAGGAACTGGCTGTCCGGCACCGTATCGGCGACACCCGTCGCTACAACCCGCCGGTAATAGTCGAGCGCCCGCCGCGAAACATACTCAGCGGGCCATCGAATATAACAGTCCCTGAGCAGTGAAACCAAATCATACGTCAGCGGGCCTCTGACGGCGTCCTGAAAATCAATAACCCCCATATCACCATCAGCGAGCAACATCAGGTTGCGGGAGTGGAAATCCCGGTGGACAATCACCTCCGGTTGGGAAAGCGCACTCGTCGCTAATTGCTCAAAAGTCTGTTCAATGAGCCGACTGTCTTCAGTCGTGATATCCAGCCCAAGCAGCTGCTTTAAAAACCATTCGGGAAAGAGCCTCATCTCATCCAGCAAACGCTGACGGTCGTAAATTGCCAAACCACTATCAGCGAGCGGAACACCCTGCAACACCAACAGCGTATCTTCTGCTTTCTGGTAGAACCGATCCGCCGTTTCAGAGGACAGGAGTGGCAACAGTAACTGGTCCCCGAAGTCCTCAAGCAACAGAAACCCCTGCGGGTAATCGATCGCATAAATACGGGGTGTGCGGACACCACCGCGCTTGAGCAACGCCGCAATACGAACAAAAGCTTCGTTATTTTCGTGTTCAGGCGGCGCGGAAACAGCAAGCAATGATGGCGCACAATTCACCCGAAAATAGCGCCGAAAGCCGGCATCACCACTTAGCGGGAAAAGCTGTGGCGCAGCCGATGTAGGAAATTGTCGGGGCAGGGAGCGCTCTACCCACTGCTGAAGATTTTGGTGATCAGACATGTTTGAGGAAAGCATATGGAAAAAAGGTTAGCCATTCTAGACCAAACCCTCGCATGATGCCCCAGAATCGGTAAAATGTACCGTCGCATTAAAGACACCGCCTGCCCAGAGAGAACACGGAMAATCAGAATGCCCATAAAAACGAGTCATATCCGTACCAGGCTCTAYCATGCCTTGCGCTCACAGTATTCCCGGACATCSGGATTATTGCTCTTTGGCTTGCTTGTTTCSGCACCAGTAGCYGCTGAGAACCAGGATTCYTACAGCCAATGGGARTGTCGRGCARCRGCCGATGGYAGYTGGGCATGCGGYGAAARGCAKATKTCCGGCAGGRCKTTCCCCAGACCCAAACATCCTGAACCGGTAATCCCRCCGGAAGACAGTGGTCCCGATGTCAGRGTGGCCAACAACCTGGATTGGGTTGAAGAGRASGCGCTTACCGATGAAGAGCGCGAAAAGATGGCTACAGGTTGCTGCGGGGCCTATATAGAACCAAAAAGAGACTATGAAGACGCCGAGATGGATCCGGCCGAYGCTCCCATGCGGGTTGCCTCAGCATCYACAGAAGTGGAGCAGGAAAAYATTGCCCGCYTGCGTGGCGACGTCCAACTGACCCAGGGATACCGTCAGGTTCGAAGCGATAGCGCCACAGCCGACCAGAATACACGCATCGTGAACCTTGAAGGCAATGTACAGTTCCGCGAACCGGGACTACTGGTTACAGGCGACAGCGCTCAGATCAACATGGATTCCAAGGACATGCAGATTGAACAGGCCGGCTATCTGTTCCACGAATCCGGAGTGCGCGGTACGGCGACGCAGGCCAAGCGAGTCGATGATGTTTTCTACATCGATAACGCCACTTACACCACCTGTGAACCGGGCAGCAAAGCCTGGCGCCTGGTCAGCAGTAAGCTTAACATCAATCCTGAAACTGGAATCGCCAATGCCAGGCACGTGCGACTGGAAGTCCAGGATATACCGATACTCTATGCCCCCTGGATACGGTTCCCAATTGATGATCGGCGAGCCACCGGTCTGTTGTTCCCCAGTTTTGAAATCGGCGATGAGAACGGCATTGACTATGCGCAGCCCATCTACCTGAATCTGGCACCCAACTACGACGCCACCATTACCCCGCGCTACATTCAGGAACGCGGGCCCATGGCTGAGGTCGAAGTCCGGCATATGTCGAAGCTAACCAACACCATCCTGAGCGGCGCCTTCCTGTCGGACGATGACGGCGGCGACGACCGCGATGACGATCCGACCGAAGTCTCTGATATAAGAGATTTCCAGGGCGAGGACCGCTGGCTGGTCAACCTGGATCACCTGGGTGGTATTGGTAAACGCTGGGACACCCGCATCGATTACACCAAGGTAAGCGACAGTGAATACTTCCGCGACCTGGACAACGCCACACTGGAGGTTAACAGCCAGACCTATCTGCGCCAGCTGGTTTCGGCCGGTTACCGGACGGACCACTGGCTGTTTGGTATCAAGGGGCAGGAATTCCAGACCATCACCGATGATCCCAACCGGATTGACCAGTACCAGATGCTGCCCCGCCTGGAAGCCCGGGGCAATTATCGCCTCGGCGACTTTATCTTTAACCTGCAGAACCAGTTCACCGCTTTCGACCACGATGACGAGAACGACGCCCTGCCCGGCTATCTCCAGGGTGAAACCTTCTTTGAAGATGACAAACATACCTTCGTGACTGGCGACCGGCTGCGCCTCGATTACGGTTTAACCTGGGACAAACAATGGGCATGGGGCTACTTCCGACCCTCGGTCACTCTCAAGCATCTGTCCTACAACCTGGACAATCCAGTGCTGGGACAGACGGATGACAGCCCCTCGGTCACCGTACCGGTTGGTGTTATCGATACCGGTCTGTTTATGGAGCGCGACACCACTATGCTGACGGGGTTTACCCAAACATTTGAGCCGCGCCTGTACATGGTTCATACCAAGTATGAAGATCAAAGTGATTTGCCGGACTTTGACACATCGCAGATGACATTTACCTATAACCAGTTGTTTCGGGAAGATCGTTTTATCGGCGGTGACCGCATCGGCGATACCGAGCAAGTTTCTCTGGGGCTAACCAGTCGTCTGGTAGCGCAATCCACCGGGATTGAGTGGTTGCGAGCCAGCATTGGCCAGATTTTCTACCTGAGTGACCGCTACGTCTCCCTGAACCCCAACCTGAGCAAATCTTTCCTGAAAGGCCTGGATGACCCCGATGATTTGAATCGCCTACAGCGAGATATCGCCGCCGACCTGTTGCGTGATGATTCCGCGTACGCGGCGGAATTTGCCATGCGGCTCAGCGAACACCTCCGCTTCCAGGCTGACGTGCTCTACGATGAAGACGACAGTGAACTCGACCGGGGTAACGCCAGCCTTCGTTATAACGATCGCAACAACAAGATATTCAATTTGAGCTATCGGTATAACCGCCGGGTGCCCCGCCTTTCCGATATAGGAAATCAATTTATTGAGATTGATAGCGATATCGAGCAGGCAGACTTTTCCACCCTTCTGCCGATTTCACAAAGCTGGAGCCTGATCGGACGGTACAATTATGATCTGACCAACAGCCGGGACCTGGAAACCCTGTTCGGGCTCCAGTATGAGAGCTGCTGCTGGAAGATGAGCATCATCGGTCGTCGCTGGCTCGACCGAAATGACTATATTCTGCTGCCGGATGAAGATCTGGAGCACGACAATGGCGTGTTCTTCCAAATCCAGTTCAAAGGCCTAGCCGGCAGTGGCAGCAAAGTGGACTCCATCCTGCAGGATGGCATCTACGGATATGAACCACAAAGCAACTACTAATGCAGGTGAGCCGGATTATGAGCACACGCAGTAAAACGAATATTTTCTTCAGCCTGCTCCTGCTGGGGCTTGCCTGGGCATTGCCGGCAAGCTCAGAAGAAATAGCGCTCGACCATATTGTCGCCGTGGTTGACGATGATGTGGTCATGGCCAGCGAGCTGGAGAAGCGGGTAGCGGACATCTATGCACGACTGAAAAACAGTGAAACCGAAATTCCTGAGGAGTCGGTACTGGTTCCACAGGTTCTGGAGCGCCTTATCCTGGAGCGTCTGCAGCTCAACCGGGCACAACGGATGGGGATACGCATCAGCGACGAAGAAGTTACCCAGGCCATGGAAAGAATGGCGGAGAGCCGGGAACAGACAGTTGCGCAAATGATCGAGGACGCCCGTCAGAGCGGGATCGACCTGACGTCGTTGAGACAACAGCTACGCAATGAGATTACCATAAACCGGGTACAGGAAAGTGCCGTTAATCGCCGTATCTACATCAGCGAGCAGGAGGTAAATAATTTCCTGGCCTCCGAAGAGGGCCAACAGTGGTCATCACCGGATGTAAACCTCGGCCATATTCTGCTGCCCCTGTCCTCAGGCGCTTCCCGCGAGGACGTTGCCGAGGTAGAACAGAAAGTTCGAAAACTCTACGAAGAACTGCAGAATGGTGCAGATTTCAAAAGCCTCGCAATCGCCAACTCCGGTGCACAGGACGCGCTTCAGGGTGGCGACCTGGGCTGGCGGAAGACAACCCAGTTACCCAGTATTTTTGTCAGTGCCGTGGATAAACTGTCCCCGGGCGAGGTCAGCATGCCGATTCGCAGTGATGCCGGTTATCATTTACTCAAACTCTATGATCGCCGAGGTGGCGGCGAACAAATTGTGCAGCAACACAAAGTCCGCCATATCCTGCTTAAGCCCAACGAGATTCGCAGTGAAGACGATACCAGGACCATGCTCGAAGGGATGCGCACCGATATCCTCGGTGGCGCCGACTTTGCCGAATTAGCCAGAAAACACTCGGAGGATATTGGTACTGCTCTGGGTGGCGGAGATCTCGGCTGGTCTCTGCCGGGACAGTTCGTGCCGGAATTTGAGAAAATCATGGGCAGTCTTGACACAATGGCGATCAGTAAACCTTTCCGCACCCAGTTCGGCTGGCATATTCTTCAGGTAACCGAACGTCGTCGTCAGGATTTCAGTGATGAGATAAAACAGCGTCAGGCTGAAAACATCATCCGGAGACGCAAGTTCGACGAAGAGCAGCAAATCTGGCTGCGGGAAATACGCGACGAGGCATTTGTAGACATTAAATTGTGATTCGACTTGCCATTACACCAGGTGAGCCAGCCGGTATTGGTCCCGACCTGATTATCAAACTGGCACAGCGTCCAAATGCTGCAGAACTGGTGGTGTACGCTGATCCTGAATTGCTCCGGGCCCGGGCCAGAGAACTAAATCTTCCCCTGCGGCTACGCCAGCTCTCGACCGAGACACCACCCTCCCCATTGACGGCTGGCGAACTCACTATCAGGCCGATTGAACTGAGTATGCCCGCCAGGCCCGGCATACTCGATTCGCGTAATGCCCCGTATGTATTGGAGACCTTGTCCACTGCACTTGCAGACTGCCAAGCAAATGTTTGTCGGGCACTGGTAACCGGCCCTGTACACAAGGGCATCATCAATGATGCAGGCATTCCGTTCACGGGACACACCGAATTTTTCGCAGAGAAAACCCATACCCCAAAGGTAGTCATGATGTTGGCTACCGAAGGGCTTCGGGTTGCATTAGCCACGACACACCTGCCACTTAGCCAAGTGCCAGCTCAGATTACGCAAGCAGGTTTGACCGAGACAATTGATATTCTGCATACGGATTTACAGCAAAAATTTGGTCTACAGGCGCCAAGGATATTGGTGTGTGGGCTCAATCCCCACGCAGGCGAGAACGGACATTTGGGCATGGAGGAAATTCAGGTGATAGAACCCGTAGTGGCGCAGCTGCGCAGTCTGGGGATGCACATCGAGGGTCCCCTGCCGGCAGACACACTTTTCACACCAAAGTATCTGAAGCGATGTGATGCGGTATTGGCCATGTATCATGACCAGGGTTTACCCGTACTCAAATACATAGGGTTTGGCAAAGCCGTCAATATTACGCTCGGCCTACCCATTATCCGTACCTCAGTTGACCATGGCACTGCACTGGATCTGGCGGGAACGGGGCTTGCCAGCACAGGCAGCCTGATCGCAGCTATCACAACAGCCACCTGTATGGCAAAGGCACACACCTATCCATGAACCGGGATGATTCGCACCAACACAAGGCCCGCAAACGATTTGGCCAGAACTTTCTGGTCGACCACCATGTGATCGACAAAATTATCGCGGCCATTGCACCAAAACCAGAGCAGAACATCATCGAAATTGGACCCGGCCGTGGAGCCATCACTGAGCCCATACTGGCCAAATGCCCCTCCCTGAAAGTGGTGGAGCTGGACCGTGATCTTATTCCTCTACTCACAGAAAAACTTGCCGGTTACCCAGATTTTCAGATTCATCAGGGTGACGCACTGAAAATTGATTTCAGCCAGTTCTATCAAGCTGGTCGGCCAATGCGCATTATTGGCAATCTGCCGTATAACATCTCAACACCACTAATTTTTCATCTACTGGGCTTCAGTCCGCAGATCGAAGACATGCACTTCATGCTGCAAAAAGAAGTGGTGGACCGATTGGCTGCCTCACCCGGTGACAAGAACTATGGCAGGCTCAGTGTAATGGTTCAGTATTACAGTAGTGTTCAGCCGTTGTTCAGGGTGCCGCCAACGGCATTCAAGCCGGCACCCAAAGTAGAGTCCGCCATTGTTCGACTGCTACCTTACAGCCAGCCACCCCACCCCGCGAACGACCTGGAATTACTGACCAGACTGGTGAGTGCCAGTTTCCAGCAACGGCGGAAAACCATGCGCAACACACTGAAATATATGCTTGATGCCACCCAGCTTGAACAACTTGATATTGATATATCACTTCGCCCTCAAAATCTCAGCGTGGTGGACTTTGTCCATCTCAGCAACCAGATAGGAGCCCTGCAATGAACCGGATCGTCGTTGAGGTCACACCAGAGTATCTCCCCGGCCAATCCGAACCGGACAATAATAAATTTACGTTCGCCTACCATATCGCGATACGCAACCTCGGCGACACAACAGCCCAACTGATCAGCCGTCACTGGGTCATCACGGATGGCAATGCCAAGATTAAAGAAGTCCAGGGCCCCGGGGTAGTCGGTGAAAAACCGCTGATTGCCCCTGGCCAGTCTTTCCGATACAGCAGCGGGGTCGTCCTGGATACCGAGGTGGGTACAATGGAGGGCAGCTATCAAATGGTCAGTGACCAAGGAGAAACGTTTGATGCCCAAATACCTGCCTTTCTGCTCTCCGTACCAGGAAGAGTGCATTGACCACCTATGCAGTAGGTGATTTGCAAGGCTGTCTGAAGCCTCTGCAACAGTTGCTGGAGAAAGTCCACTTTGAGCCCGGCAAGGATTGCCTATGGTCGGTGGGAGACATCGTTAACCGCGGCCCGGACTCCCTCGAAGCCTTGCGCTTCTGCCACCAGCTGGGAAATTCCCTGCAAATGGTGCTGGGCAATCACGACCTGCATTTACTGGCCATCGCTCACGGCGTGCGCGCTCCCAGCCGCAACGATACCCTGGAAGCTATCCTGAAAGCACCGGACCGGGATCAATTGCTTAACTGGTTGCAGTTACAACCGCTGATGGTCTCACAGGGCGACTGGTTGATGGTCCACGCGGGAATTCCGCCACAGTGGACGCGCGATGACGCCCTGACACGGGCAAGAGAAATCAGCAACGTTTTGCGTGAACCGGAACAGGCATACGCGTTCTTTCAAGCCATGTATGGCGACCAACCCGACCAGTGGAACGACCAACTCACCGGGCCGGTACGCTGGCGCTTGATTACCAACTATTTCACGCGAATGCGTTTTTGTTCGGTTACGGGGAAGCTGGAGCTTCGCAGCAAGTGCACACCGGATGAGCCACCGGCGGGCTATGCGCCCTGGTATAGCCACCCGCATCGAAAAACCCGTCAGTGGAAAATCATTTTTGGCCACTGGGCCGCATTACAGGGACAACCCTGTGGCAGCAACCTGTTTCCTCTGGATACCGGCTGTGTCTGGGGCGGCCCCATGCGATTGATGAACCTCGACACCGGCACCTGTTTTCACCAACATTTGTAAATACCGCCTCGCGGTATCCCGTTTCGAATCAACCGTGAAGCCGATAGAATAACGCCTTAATTTTGCAACCAACCCATAATTGATAATTACAAGGTGACGCAAATGATTCGCTCTCTGTCCAACCTGTTTACCCGTATTATGCAGCGCTGGATGCCTGATGCCTTTATCTTTGCCATCCTGCTGACCTTCATTGTGCTGCTGGCGGGTATCCTTGGGGAAACACAACGCCCGTCTGATATGATTCGCTTTTGGGGGGATGGTGTCTGGAACCTTCTGGTATTTTCCATGCAGGTCACTGTGACACTGGTGACCGGCAGTGTGCTGGCGCAAACAGCACCGGTAAAAAGACTGCTGAGATCGCTAGCCTGTCTTGCCAAAACACCGGGCCAGGCCATCATTCTTATGACCACAATCGCACTGGTTTGTGGCTGGATCAGCTGGGGGTTCGGGCTGATCACCAGTGCCCTGATGGCTCGAGAAATTGCACGCCATGTTAAGGGGGTTCACTACCCACTTCTGGTGGCATCCGCTTACTCGGGAATGGTCATCTGGCACGCGGGATTATCTGGCTCCATTCCACTGAAGATTGCCGTGGCCGACGGCGATATCATCAGCAACTTGATGGGCGATATCACGATCCCACTGGCAGAGACCATTTTCAGCTGGGAAGTTTTGCTCATCTGTTTTGTGATGCTAGTGACATTACCCGTTATTTTTCGATTGATGATGCCACCACCCGACGCCGTCCGCGAAGTCACCCCACAACAAATGGGTATCACCGAAGAGATTCCCATCAGAATCGATACGCCGGCAGACCGGATTGAACACAGCCGACTGCCAACCCTGATGCTCGGCCTATTGGGTTGCGCCTACCTGTTCGAGTTTTTCAGTGACGGCGGCCGCATCGGACTGAACACTGTCAATTTTGTGTTTCTGGTGACGGGGCTACTCCTGCACCGCTCCGCCCGTAACTACCTCTCTGCTGTCAACGAGGCGGTAAAAGGTCTGTCCGGCATTGTCCTGCAGTTCCCCCTCTATGCCGGAATCATGGGCATGATGGCACAATCCGGGCTGGCTGCATCCGTATCCGAGTGGTTCATCAGCATTTCCAATGAACACACGTTTAACCTGTTTACATTCCTCAGTGCCGGGATAGTAAATTTCTTTATCCCTTCCGGGGGCGGACAGTGGGCAATCCAGGCACCCATCGTTATTCCCGCCGCACAATCACTGGGGATACCACTGAATCAGGCCGCCATGGCTGTCGCCATGGGTGATGCCTGGACCAATATGATTCAGCCATTCTGGGCCCTTCCCTTACTGGGCATAGCCAGGTTGGGCATCAAGGATATTATGGGTTACTGCACGGTGGCGCTACTCTGGTCAGGCCTCGTCTATAGTGTCGCACTATTGCTGCTATTCTGACTGGCTTGATAGGGCGTTCTCCGCCGGTCAAATAGATAGTAAGGTCAGGGCGCCCGTGTATTTCCATTCAGGGCCAGTTAGCAGACAATAAGTAAATCAAAAACAGGGGACTTGGGCTGCTGTTTATCAGGTTGATTCGCCGTATCTCCTGCCACATATTGTCAGTTTAAAGACCAGTAGAAACGAATGTCCCTCCCGGGAACGGTGCTGACAGACAAGGAACCAAACTATCGCTTTGATGATTTCAACAACCCGTTGTTCGTTCACTGGTATCATATAACCCGGTTTCCACTCAGCGCACATTAATCTCTGCAAGAGCACTATCGAACATTATGAAGATTTACGCGACCGCGCTTTTTTTTATGCTGGCAAGCTGTCCCGCCACAGCCAGCATAATTCCTTATTTCAGATTGGAAGATGGTCACACCAACTGGCAGTACGTTGCCAACTGGTCCAGTGGTATCTTTATCATTCTCCTTTCCATCACTGTGGTTACGCTTTTTTTCAGTCGCCGGCAGGCACATCGCGCCAACAAGGCACTGGAAGTCATCCGCCAGGAGCTTGAGCAGCGCGTCAAGGAACGCACGGCAACGCTGGATGAGTCAAACCGCTTACTACAAAAGGCCAATGTCCTGCTACAGGGTGAAATTGTCCAGCACCGGGAAACCACCAGTCGACTGCGATCCTCTGAAGCCTACATAAAAGATGTGTTGAGTTCGATGCCGCTGATGCTAATCGGTTTAACAGAAACGGGCAGCATCACACAATGGAACCGCCGCGCAGAAGAAATCACCGGTATCCCCGCAGCACAGGCGCTGTCAAAAAACCTGTGGCAAACCTACCCAACGATCACATTGTCGAGAGACCAGGTAAAAAAGGCGTTAAGTGATAAAAAACCAGTGACTATCAAACACAGCCAGCGGGGCCAATACCATTTTGATATAACCATTTACCCATTGCGCAATCAGGCGGAAACCGATGCGGTCATCCTGATTGACGATGTCACACAACACATTCTTACATCCAACATGCTGATTCAGCGCGACAAAATGTCTTCAATGGGCGAGCTGGCAGCGACCATGGCCCACGATATTAATGCCCCATTGCAAATTATTCTAAACGACCTTCAGACCGCGTACAGGCTATTGCAAACAAATCGGGAGGGTTCGCCGTGGGCAGATGATGTCACAAACGTACTGGAAGAGGCAGATCATCAGGGACAGCAGGCGCTGGCCGTTATCAACAACTTGCTGGACTTCTCCAAAAGTCGCGGTGGCGAGAAACGACTGGCAAACATCACTGGACTTATCGAGCACACGATCGAACTGGCCAATGATGTGCTTTCGGTACCGTCCGGGTTGCGCTTCAGGGAAATCAAAATAGAACGACACTACAGCCGAAATCTCCCGGATATTCCCTGCTACGCATCAGAATTACAGCAGGTATTTCTCAGCTTGTTCCGCCATGCCTGTCACGCACTCGGCCAGGTGAACAGGTCGGGACACACACCGATTATTCGCATTCAGGTCATTGTTTGTTATGACATGCTCTGGATCAAGGTCCAACACAACGGCTTGGGCATCAGCTATGATGAACAACAGTATATATTTGAACCCTTCTTCACCAATAAAACGGGCAAGTCATCCGCAGAAGACTATGACGCGGGCAAGCGCCTCTCGTTCTCACACTTCATCATCACGGAACAACACAAAGGGCAGCTCGCAGTTACCTCTGACATGAATGTCGGCACCACCTTCCATATCCAGCTGCCCCTGGCATAGGTATAGACATAACCCCCTGCCATGCCAGTATCAGCTGCTATAGCCCTGGGGATTACCCAGCTGCCAGCGCCAGCTGTCTTCCATCATCTCGGACAGGCCACGCGATGCTGTCCAGCCGAGCTCACTTTCAGCCTTGGATGTATCCGCCCAACAAGCCGCAATATCTCCCGCCCTGCGCGGAGCCATTTTGAAGGCCACAGTCTTTCCACTGGCAGATTCAAATGCCCTTATCATCTCCAGCACAGAATAGCCTTTACCGGTACCGAGATTCCAGGTGTGGCATCCCGGTGTGCTTTTACCCTGGGAAAGGTAGTCCAATGCACGGACATGACCTTCGGCCAGATCCATCACGTGAAGATAGTCCCGAACACCCGTTCCATCGATAGTCGGGTAGTCTGAACCGAATACCGATAAGGCAGGCAATCGACCAATTGCCACCTGGGAAATGTAAGGTAATAAATTGTTTGGAATACCATTGGGATCTTCACCGATCAAGCCACTGGGGTGGGCACCCACAGGGTTGAAGTAGCGCATCAGACCAATTTGCCAGGCCCCGGGTCCTACAAGCTGTTCAGCTCTCACTAAATCGCGCAAAATTTCCTCCACCATCAGCTTGGAACGGCCGTAGGGGTTTGTGGCGGCGAGCGGGAAATCCTCTTTGATGGGCACGGTAGGCGGATCACCATAGACGGTAGCTGAAGAACTGAAAATTAACAGGGTAACCTGATGTTTCTGCATTGCTTCACACAGGGTTAGCGTGCCGGCAACGTTGTTACGATAATAGAGTAGTGGCTTTTCACAGGACTCACCGACGGCTTTATAGCCCGCAAAATGCATCACTGCATTGATCTTGTGACTGTTAAAAATACTGTCCAGAACCCGATGGTGATTGACATCGCCTTCCACCACAGGAAAGCCCTTTCCGGTAATCTGTATGACCCGGTCCAGCGACGTCATACAACTGTTTGAGAAGTTATCCAGCACAACAATGTCGTGGCCTGCATCAAGTAGCGCGACACAGGCATGACTGCCGATATAACCTGCACCTCCGGTGACCAGTACTTTCATTGCGATACCCTGTATCTAAAATTATCAGTAATTATTCAGTAGCCCAAAAAGGCTATCATGCACTTTTTAGTTTGCCGGGAAATAGGCATAAAAAAGCCGGACATTCGTCCGGCTCTTATCTGACCAAATCATCGTGGTCAATTATTCATCGTCATCAACATCAACCGGTTCCACATCCGGACGGTCTACCAGTTCTACGTAAGCCATCGGTGCAGCATCACCAGAGCGCAATCCACATTTAAGAATGCGAATATAGCCACCGGGACGACTTTCATAGCGCGGGCCGAGTTCGGCAAACAATTTACCCACAGCTGACTTGCAACGCAGACGGTCAAATGCCAGACGGCGATTGGCAACGCTGTCCTGTTTTGACAGGGTGATCAGCGGTTCGGCAAAACGACGCAACTCTTTTGCTTTTGGTAGCGTAGTCCTGATCAGTTCATGCTCAACCAGGGAGGTCGTCATATTGCGAAACATGGCGCGACGGTGGGCACCTGTACGACTTAATTTGCGGCCACTAAGACGATGACGCATGATTTTATACTTCCTTTAAAATAATGTTGCTGTTAACCCAGCAAGTATTCTATGCAACAGTGGCAGACTAAATCTGCAACCCTAATCAATTAAACCTGTTCAGTGTCAGAACGCAGGCTGGCAGGTGGCCAGTTTTCCAGGCGCATGCCTAGGGAAAGTCCTCGGGATGCCAATACGTCCTTAATTTCAGTGAGTGACTTTTTACCAAGATTTGGTGTCTTGAGCAGCTCAACTTCTGTGCGCTGGATAAGATCACCAATGTAATAGATGCTCTCTGCCTTCAGGCAGTTTGCTGAACGGACCGTCAGTTCCAGATCATCAACAGGACGCAGGAGGATCGGATCCACTTCTTCCTCTCTCTCTACCGGCTCGGCAAGATTTTCGCTTTCCAGATCGACAAATACGGCCAGTTGCTGTTGTAGAATGGTAGCTGCACGACGAATGGCCTCTTCAGGATCAATGGTGCCATTAGTCTCAAGATCCAGCACAAGTTTATCGAGGTCAGTACGCTGCTCAACCCGGGCACTCTCAACAACATAGGCCACTCGGCGAACAGGGCTAAAGGTGGCATCCAACTGGAGGCGGCCAATAGAGCGAGTCTCATCTTCATCATTACCACGGCTATCAACAGGCTGATAACCACGCCCTGTCGTAATGTGTAACTGCATATTCAAAGCCGTATCGCCCGTGATCGTGGCAATCAGGTGATCGGGGTTTTTAATTTCTACAGAGTTATCTACCTGGATATCACCTGCAGTCACAACCCCTTTACCTTTTTTACTGAGGGTCAGCGTGACCTCGTCCTTATCGTGCAGAACGATAGCAACCTCTTTGAGGTTCAGGAGTATTTCAATAACATCTTCCTGAACGCCTTCGATGCTGCTGTATTCGTGTAGCACACCGTCAATCTCGACCTCGACAATGGCCGCACCACCCATTGATGACAACAGAATGCGGCGCAGTGCATTACCCAGTGTATGACCAAATCCACGCTCCAATGGTTCTAAAACGACCTTGGCGCGGGTTGGCCCGAGCTCAGTTACGTCGATGTTGCGTGGTGTCAAAAACTCATTTACTGATGTCTGCATATCTGTACCTGTTAGATGGGGTCGCTTAACTGGTTTTCAGCCTTCAGTTCTTTACTTCGAGTAAAGTTCAACAATGAGGTTTTCATTGATTTCAGCAGGGAGATCGCTGCGCACCGGATTGCGCTTGAACACACCTTCCAGTTTATTCGCATCTATTTCCATCCAGTCAACCAATCCTCGCTGCGAAGCAATTTGCATCGCAGACTGAATACGTAACTGTTTTTTGCATTTTTCACGAATGCTCACCACGTCGCCATCCATCACTCTGTATGAGGGGATATTGACCTTTTTGCCATTCACCTGAATAGAGTTGTGAGCAACAAGTTGACGGGCTTCTGCACGCGTGGAACCAAAGCCCATTCGGTAAACAACGTTGTCCAAACGGCGCTCAAGCAGCTGCAGCAGGTTTTCACCCGTCGCACCTTTTATGCGGGCCGCTTCCTTGTAGTAATTGCGGAATTGCTTTTCCAATACGCCGTAAAGTCGACGTACTTTTTGTTTTTCGCGCAACTGAACCCCATAGTCAGAAAGACGACCACGACGTTGACCGTGTTGGCCGGGTGCACTCTCTGCGCGACACTTTGACTCCAGTGGACGGATACCACTTTTGAGAAAAAGATCCGTGCCTTCGCGTCGAGAAAGCTTACAAGTCGGTCCAAGATATCTTGCCATTAGTTAACTATCCTCTTATACCCGACGCTTTTTCGGCGGACGACAGCCGTTGTGCGGGATCGGTGTCACGTCGGTGATATTGGTAATTTTGAAGCCTGCATTGTTCAGTGCACGCACAGCAGACTCGCGTCCGGGCCCGGGGCCTTTCACCTGAACATCCAGATTTTTCAATCCGTATTCCTGTGCAGCAAGGCCAGCACGCTCCGCAGCTACCTGAGCAGCAAAAGGGGTACTTTTCCGTGAACCACGGAAGCCAGAACCACCAGAGGTAGCCCAGCTCAGGGTATTACCCTGACGATCACTAATCGTTACGATCGTATTGTTGAATGAAGCGTGAATATGCGCCACACCATCTACAACCGTCTTTTTGACTTTTTTCCGAGTCGTTTTTTGTCCAGGCTTTGCCATTTGTCTTTCCTATCGCTTGATGGGCTTGCGAGGGCCTTTACGGGTACGCGCATTCGTTTTGGTGCGTTGACCGCGCAGCGGCAGACCACGGCGGTGACGGAGACCTCTATAACAGGCCAGATCCATCAAACGCTTGATGCTCATGCTGACTTCGCGACGCAGATCACCTTCAACTGTATGATCGCCAACAGCATTACGGACAGCGTCCATCTGCTCATCGCTCAAATCGGAAATCTTAACGTCCTCGGCAATACCAACCTGGGCACAAATGGCACGGGCTGAACTGCGACCAATCCCGAAAACATAGGTAAGTGAAATCACCGCATGTTTATTATCTGGGATGTTGACACCGGCAATACGGGCCATCACTTTACTCCACTTTTATGTTTAACTGCCGTCAACTTGCTTTAACAGCCCACAGGGCTGGCCAAAAAGGCGCAAAAGGATAGCGCTGAAGGCACAAAAAATCAATAACTGTCTACCACTAACCCTGCCGTTGTTTATGACGGGGTTCTGCACTACAAATCACTCTCACAACACTCTTGCGTTTAACAACCTTGCAGTTGCGGCACATTTTTTTTACCGAAGCACGCACTTTCATAGGAACACCTCAACTTCAACTAGCGAATTCCGCTGCCAAAACCTTTCAGATTCGATTTCTTCATTAGCGATTCATACTGACGTGACATCAAATGAGATTGGACCTGAGCCATGAAATCCATGGTTACAACGACAACAATCAGCAATGAGGTACCACCCAGATAGAAGGGCACATTAAAATAAATATTCAAAAATTGCGGCAGCAAACACACAGCCGCCATGTACAAACCACCGACCAGGGTCAACTTTGTCATGACACCGTCGATATAACGCGCAGTTTGTTCGCCGGGACGAATACCGGGTAAGAACGCGCCACCCCGCTTAAGGTTATCCGCCATCTCTTTCGGGTTAAACATCAATGCCGAATAGAAAAAACAGAAGAAAATTATCAACCCGGCAAAGAGCAGTACATGCAATGGCTGGCCTGGTCCGAGAAATAATGCCACGTCCTGCAACCAATCCGGACTATCTGCCCCCTGGCCAAACCATTGCGCAATAGACGCAGGGAACAACAGAATGCTACTGGCGAAAATTGCCGGTATAACACCTGCCATGTTCACTTTCAGAGGTAGGTGGCTGGTTTGTGCCGGACCTCTTCCCGGTTGTCTTTGCGCATAGTTCACAGTGATGCGGCGCTGCCCACGCTCGACAAACACAACAAAATAAACCACGGCGATTGCCAAAACACCCACGACCAGCAAGGCGAGGATATGCAACTCACCCTGCCGCGATGATTCAAACGCCTGACCAATTGCAGACGGGATGCCTGCTGCAATGCCGGCAAAAATCAGCATTGATATACCGTTACCTACGCCGCGCTCCGTGATCTGCTCGCCGAGCCACATCATGAACACGGCACCAGTCACAAGCGATACTACAGCAATAAAATAAAAGCTAAAGTCAGCGGAAAAAGCCAACCCTTGGCCCGCCAGACCAACTGACATACCAATAGCCTGAACAGTAGCAAGCAGTACGGTGCCGTAACGTGTGTACTGGTTAATTTTGCGTCGACCAGCGTCACCCTCTTTTTTTAACTGCTCCAGCGACGGCGTTACCGCTGTCAACAACTGCATGATAATCGATGCCGAAATATAGGGCATGATGCCAAGTGCCAGGATACTCATTCTCTCCAAGGCACCACCGGAAAACATGTTGAACATGCCGATGATTGTTCCCTGATTCTGACTGAACAGGTCAGCCAGTCGGTCCGGGTCTATGCCCGGCACCGGAATATGAGTCCCGATACGGTAAATTACCAGCGCTACAAACAAAAAGCGAAGGCGAGCCCAAAGCTCGCCCAAACCTTTAGTATTGCCCTGCGGCATGTTTCCGGGTTTTGCCATCAGGCTTTACTCTTCAACTTTGCCGCCAGCCGCTTCAATAGCAGCACGAGCACCTTTGGTTACACGCAAGCCTTTAACAGTAACGGGCCGATCCACTTCACCGGACATGAAAACCTTGGCGCGGGTAATTGACGCATTAATCAAACCTGCAGCACGCAATGTTGCGATGTCGACCAGATCACCGGAGACGCTATTCAATTCACTCAGGCGGATTTCAGCCGTAACACGGGAAATACGGGAAGTGAAGCCATACTTCGGCAAACGTTTCTGCAAGGGCATCTGCCCGCCTTCAAAACCCGGACGAACACTTCCACCGGAACGTGCTTTCTGACCTTTATGGCCACGACCAGCAGTTTTGCCCAAGCCGCTGCCAATACCTCGGCCGACACGTTTGCCTTCCTTGATTCTGCCTGGTGCGGGACTTAGCGTATTCAGACGCATGTCTATACTCCCTCAACCTTAACCATATAGTGAACTTTATTAATCATGCCACGAACTGACGGAGTGTCTTCGACCTCGACAGTGTGGTTGATGCGGCGCAAACCCAGACCTGCGACACACGCCTTATGAGCTGCAAGCCGGCCATGTACGCTGCGCACCTGAGTAACCTTGATTTTCTTAGCTTTTGTCATGGTAAAGCTTCCGTTTTGTACTTAACGCGGCAACCGCCGTACTTAATTCAGTATCTCTTCTACGCTCTTACCGCGCTTAGCTGCCACTGTTTCTGGCGAACTCATTTCTTGCAACGCTTTAAACGTTGCGCGCACCACATTGACAGGGTTGGTCGAGCCGTAACATTTTGCCAATACGTTTTGTACACCGGCAATTTCAAGCACTGCGCGCATAGCGCCACCGGCAATGACGCCAGTACCATCAGAGGCCGGCTGCATATAGACCTTGGATGCACCATGGTTGGCCTTGGTGGGGTACTGAATAGTCGTGCCTTTCAAATCCACCTGGATCATATTGCGACGAGCAGCCTCCATGGCTTTCTGGATGGCCTGAGGCACTTCGCGTGCCTTACCGCGACCAAATCCCACTTTGCCGTTACCATCACCAACCACCGTCAGCGCGGTAAAGCCAAATATCCGACCACCTTTTACAGTTTTGGCAACCCGGTTAACTTCAACCAGTTTTTCCTGCAGCCCTTCTTCACCGGCTGATGTATCTCTCTGATCTCTAGACATAACAATAAACCTTTAGAATTCCAGACCGGCTTCACGAGCGGCATCGGCTAGTGCTTTAACGCGTCCGTGATACTTGAAACCACTCCGGTCAAATGCAACCTGAGTGACACCTGCCTGCTTGGCACGCTCTGCAATAAGAGCGCCGACACCCTTGGCCGCATCCGTATTGCCGGTTTTACCAGCACGCAGTGATTTGTCCAGCGTTGAAGCACTGGCCAGAATCAAGCCGCCACAAGGTGATATAACTTGCGCATAAATGTGACGCGGCGTTCTGTTCACACAGAGACGATTTGCGCCCAGTTCTTGTATCTTGCAGCGGGCACGACGTGCACGACGCAAACGTGATTGTTTCTTGTCGCTCATGATCTTGACCTACTTCTTCTTCGCTTCTTTACGACGTACCTGCTCATCCGCATAGCGAACTCCTTTGCCTTTGTAGGGCTCAGGTGGACGGAAAGCACGTATTTCTGATGCTACCTGTCCAAGCAGCTGCTTATCTGCCGACTTCAGTAAAATTTCTGTCTGACTCGGTGTCTCTACTGAAACGCCGTCAGGCAGTTGATATTCAACGGGGTGGGAAAAGCCCAGCGTTAAATTGATTTTGCCACCCTGCGCCTGGGCACGATAACCGACGCCAATCAGCTGTAGTTTTTTAACGAAACCTTCACCGACACCCAGAACCATGTTGTTGACCAATGAGCGAGTCGTTCCGGCCATGGCATTCGCCTGCTTACTTCCATCACGCGCAGCAAAGGTCAACAGGTTATCATCCTGTTTGATTTCCACCTGTTGATTAACAGCCAACGAGAGGGCATTCGAACCACTCTTGACCGAAATCTCATTAGTGCCGAGTTTTACTTCCACACCAGCCGGTATGGTAACCGGGTTTTTTGCAACTCTAGACATCTCGACTATCCCATTAGAAAACTGTGCAGAGAACCTCACCGCCGATACCGGCAGCGCGGGCAGCACGATCAGTCATCACACCTTTACTTGTGGAGACGATGGCAACACCCAAGCCAGCTCGAATACTTGGCAGCTTGTCTGAACCTGAATACTGACGAAGGCCCGGCCTACTGTAACGGGTAATCGATTCGATCACCGGTTTACCTTCAAAGTATTTCAGCACCAGGGTCAATTCCGGCTTGGCACCATCCACAACACTGAAATCAGTAATGTAACCTTCGTCCTTCAAAACCTGGGCAACAGCCACTTTCAATTTTGCGGACGGCATAATGACAGATTTTTTTGCCGACATCTGCGCGTTACGGATGCGGGTCAACATATCTGCCAGGGTATCTTGCATACTCATCTGATTAATTCCTTAATTCGCGACGCTGCTTACCAACTGGCCTTAACCAGGCCTGGAACATCTCCGCGCATGGCAGCTTCACGAAGCTTGTTGCGGCACAGACCAAATTTACGATAGACACCATGGGGACGACCGGTTTGACGACAACGGCGCTGTTGGCGGCAAGGGCTGGCATTACGTGGCAATTGTTGGAATTTCACCTGAGCATCCCAACGCTCTTCATCAGAAAGCGTCGTATTGGAAATAATTGCTTTCAGCTCGGTACGCCTTTCAGCGTATTTCGCAACAATACGTGCACGTTTTTTCTCGCGCTCGATCATGGATGTCTTTGCCATATAACTTACCTCAACCTTTCAGCGGAAAACTGAATGCACGGAGCAGAGCCCGGCCTTCATCATCATTGCGGGCGGTGGTGGTAATGGTGATATCCAGTCCACGCAACGTATCCACTTTATCGTACTCAATTTCGGGGAAAATGATTTGCTCGGTAACACCCATGGAGAAATTGCCATGGCCGTCAAAGGATTTCGGGCTGATACCCCGAAAATCTCTGATTCTTGGGATCGCCAGAGAAATCAAACGTTCGAGAAACTCGTACATACGATCGCTCCGCAAGGTTACCTTGCAACCGATTGGCCATCCTTCACGAACCTTGAACCCGGCGATGGACTTGCGTGCTTTGGTGACAACCGGCTTTTGACCAGCGATCAACGTCATATCCGCCACCGCATTTTCAAGGGCTTTTTTATCGCCCAGCGCTTCACCCACACCCATATTTAGTGTGATTTTAGTGATCTTTGGCACCTGCATTACATTTGCCAGCCCCAGCTCTTCTTTAAGCTTGGAAGCAATTTCACTCTTGTAGACTTCTCTCAGCCTTGCCATGTCAGTTTCCTGTCAAATTAGGCGTCAACGGCTTCGCCGTTGGATTTAAAAATACGAACTTTCTTACCATCTTCGAGCACTTTGAAGCCCACACGGTCCGCCTTACTGGTCGCACGATTATAAATTGCAACATTGGAGGACTGAATCGGTGCCTCTTTCTCAATGATTCCACCAGGAACATTCATCTGAGGATTTGGTTTCTGATGTTTTTTGATGATATTCACACCAGAGATCAACAGACGACCATCGCCCTGCACCTTGAGCACCTTGCCACGTTTGCCTTTATCTTTACCGGCTGTCACGATGATTTCATCATCACGTTTAATCTTGCGCATAACCCTTTCCTCGCCCCCGGCCTTACAGAACTTCAGGCGCCAGTGAGATAATTTTCATGAAACGTTCGCCGCGCAGCTCACGTGTAACCGGCCCAAAAATACGGGTACCAATCGGCGCGAGCTGCTGATTCAACAGAACAGCTGCATTGTCATCAAACTTGATCAGGCTGCCATCCTGGCGACGGACACCCTTACGGGTACGCACCACAACTGCATTCATAACCTGACCTTTTTTTACTTTGCCACGGGGTATGGCTTCTTTGACAGTTACCTTGATAATGTCACCCACGCTGGCGTAGCGGCGGTGTGAACCACCCAGAACCTTGATACACATCACCCGACGAGCACCACTGTTATCAGCCACATCCAGATAGCTTTCTGTCTGAATCATTGTCTCTCTCCGAACCCGTTACTGCTGCGCGCCGATTAAACTTCGGCCGCACGCTCATCAATCTTGACCAGCGTCCAGGACTTTGTTTTGGACAGTGGACGAGTTTCCGCAATGGTCACCAGATCACCCTGACGACAATCGTTACTTTCATCGTGAGCTTTAACCTTGGTGGATTTGCTAACGATTTTTCCATAAACCGGGTGCTTGACCCGGCGCTCGATCAGCACAGTGACTGATTTATTCATCTTGTCACTAACAACTCGACCAGTGAGCGTGCGAGCATTTTTTTCTGCTTCACTCATCTTAGTTACCCGCTTTTTCGTTCAGCACAGTCTTGATGCGCGCAACATTGACACGCGCCTCTTTGACCTTGTGGCTCTGACCCAACTGACCAGTGGCAGCCTGCATGCGCAACTTGAATTGCTGCTCTAGCTGCTTGCTCAATTCCTGATTCAGTTCTTCAACTGTTTTTTCACGTAATTCAATGGCTTTCATTACATTACCGACCGTCTAACAAAGGTAGTTTGAACCGGCAACTTGGCTGCTGCGAGCGCAAAGGCCTCGCGAGCGATTACTTCAGAAACACCTTCCATTTCATAAAGCACTCTGCCGGGCTGAATTTGAGCGACCCAGTATTCAACGCTCCCCTTACCTTTACCCATCCGCACTTCAAGTGGTTTATTGGTGATCGGTTTATCCGGGAAAACCCGAATCCAGATCTTGCCACCACGCTTGATGTGACGGGTCATGGCACGACGGGCAGATTCAATCTGACGCGCAGTCAAACGACCACGACCTATGGCCTTCAGACCAAATTCGCCAAAGCTTACCTTGCTACCGCGCAATGCCAGACCACGGTTGCGGCCTTTGTGTTGCTTACGGAATTTTGTACGTTTCGGTTGCAGCATCTCGCTTGACCCTTAACTCGCAAACTTACTTCTTTTTAGTCGGTGTTTTCTTGGCTGGCACTTGCGCCGCCTCTTCACCACCAATCACTTCGCCCTTAAAGATCCATACTTTTACGCCAATAATGCCGTAAGTAGTTGAACCTTCTGCAGTGCCATAATCTATATCGGCCCGCAGGGTGTGCAGGGGAACACGACCTTCGCGATACCATTCTGAGCGTGCAATTTCAGCTCCGCCAAGACGTCCACCGACCTGAATCTTGATACCCTTTGCACCCTGCCGGATGGCATTCTGTACTGCCCGCTTCATGGCGCGACGAAACATAACGCGACGCTCCAGTTGCTGAGCGACATTCTGAGCCACCAGGGTTGCATCAAGGTCGGGCTTGCGAACTTCCTCAATGTTGATATGCACGGGAACACCCATTTGGGCAGAAACCTCGTTGCGCAGCGCCTCAACATCTTCGCCCTTCTTACCGATCACAATGCCTGGACGGGCAGTATGAATAGTAATTCTCGCCGTTTGTGCGGGGCGCTCAATTTCAATTCGGCTGACAGAGGCATGGGCAAGTTTTTTATTGATAAACTCGCGAACACTCAAGTCAGCATTCAGTTTGTCTGCATAATCTTTCTGTCCGGCGTACCAGATAGAGGTATGTTTTTTAACAATACCCAGACGAATACCTGTTGGATGTACTTTCTGACCCATTAAACGGTCTCCTCATCGGCAACTTTCACGGTAATGTGACAAGAGCGTTTGAATATGCGGTCAGCACGACCCTTGGCACGGGGTTTGATGCGTTTCATGGTGGTGCCTTCATCGACAAAAATTGTCGATACACGAAGTTCATCAACATCCGCGCCTTCATTGTGCTCGGCATTTGCAATAGCAGACTCGAGCACTTTTTTGATAATCGCCGCACCTTTTTTGGCACTAAAAGCCAGTATATCCAGCGCTTCCTCTACAGGCTTGCCACGCACCTGATCAGCCACCAGACGCGCCTTTTGCGCCGACAATCTGGCTCCGCGTAATTTTGCTGCTACTTCCACAGTCATCTACCTCTTAAACACCAGCTTAACGCTTGGCCTTTTTGTCCGCTACGTGGCCGCGATAAGTGCGAGTAGGGGCAAATTCACCTAATTTGTGCCCCACCATTTCCTCATTCACCAACACTGGTACGTGTTGACGACCGTTGTGTATGGCAATAGTCAAGCCAACCATATCCGGGCTGACCATCGAACGGCGCGACCAGGTTTTGATCGGACGTCTGTCATTTTTTTCTTGGGCTTCATCAACTTTTTTCACAAGGTGAAGGTCGATAAAAGGTCCTTTCTTGAGAGAGCGTGGCACTATATTTTCCTCTTCTCTATCAATTACTTGCCGCGACGGCGCACGATCATATTAGTTGTGCGCTTGTTTTTTCTGGTCTTGTAACCTTTGGTCGGGATACCCCATGGGGTCACAGGATGACGCCCGCCGGATGTACGACCTTCACCGCCACCGTGGGGGTGATCAACCGGGTTCATAACCACACCGCGAACAGTGGGGCGAACACCACGCCAGCGAGATGCGCCGGCTTTACCCAGCGAGCGCAGACTGTGCTCGCTGTTGGAAACTTCGCCAATGGTCGCACGACAATCTACCGGCACTTTACGCATTTCACCGCTGCGCAGGCGTAAGGTGGCGTATTGACCTTCACGGGCGACCAGCTGCACAGAAGTACCTGCACTGCGCGCCAACTGTGCACCCTTACCGGGTTTCATCTCGACACAATGGATAACACTACCCACCGGTATGTTCCTGAGAGGGAGCGTATTTCCCACCTTGATCGGCGCACTGACGCCGGACTGGATCAGATCGCCATCTTTCAAACCCTTGGGAGCAATAATGTAGCGGCGCTCACCATCGGTATAACAAACCAGCGCAATATAGGGTGTACGGTTGGGATCGTATTCCAGGCGCTCGACTTTTGCCGGAATACCGTCCTTACTACGCTTAAAATCGATCAGCCTGTAATGCTGTTTATGACCACCACCAATATGGCGTGTTGTAATACGGCCATTGTTATTGCGCCCACCTGTTCTGGTTTTCTTCTCCAGCAACGGCGCATAGGGTTCGCCCTTGTGCAGGTTCGGGTTGACAACACTGACAACAAATCGGCGCCCGGGAGACGTTGGTTTTCTCTTTACGACTGGCATCTCAACAACCCCTTATTCAGTAGCTACTGCAAAGTCAATGTCCTGACCCTGCGCAAGGCGTACATACGCTTTTTTCCAGTCAGAGCGTTTACCCAAACCAAAGCGTGTGCGTTTGGTTTTACCCTTGACCTTGGCGACACGAACATCCATCACTACGACATCAAACAGTTTTTCAACAGCTGCCTTTATTTCAAGCTTGGTCGCATTGGTAGCAACCTTGAAAGCGACTTGATTTTGACGATCGGCAGCAAGGGATGTCTTTTCCGTAATATGCGGCCCCAACAACACTTTAAAGATGCGCTCTTGATTCATATCAGCATCTCCTCAATTTTTTTCAGTGCAGGCACTGTGACCAACACTTTTTCAAAATGGATCAGACTGACAGGATCAACACCAACTGCATCACGCACATCGACCTTGTGCAAATTACGTGAGGACAGGTACAGATTTTCTGTCACCTCTTCAGTCACAATCAGCACATCCTGAACGCCAAACTCACCCAGCTTCTGAATCAAGGCTTTGGTTTTTGGCTGATCCACATCAAAGGATTCCACCACCACCAGGCGATCCTGACGGGCCAGCTCTGACAGTATGGATCTGAGCGCAGCGCGATACATCTTGCGGTTCAGCTTTTGCGAGTGATCCTGTGGCTTGGCAGCGAATGTCACACCACCGGTACGCCAGATTGGCGAACGAATAGTGCCGGCACGGGCACGACCCGTACCCTTCTGGCGCCAAGGCTTCTTGCCACCACCGCTGACTTCTGCGCGAGTTTTTTGCGCCCGCGTACCCTGACGGGCACCTGCCAGGTAGCTAGTCACCGCCTGATGCACCAGATCCTGGTTAAATTCTTTACCAAACGCGACCTCAGAAACCTCTATGGTTCCTGCGCTGCCTTTGGGAGTAGCTATCGTTAATTCCATCGGCGATCCCCTCAGCCCTTCACAGCAGCACGAATGATCACGTCACCACCTGGCGCACCAGGCACAGCACCCTTGATAAGGAGCAGGTTACGCTCAGCGTCTATACGGACAATTTCGAGATTCTGCGTAGTAACACGCTCAGCACCCATGTGCCCAGACATTTTTTTGCCTTTGAATACCCGGCCAGGCGTCTGACACTGACCGATTGAACCGGGAGCACGGTGTGACAATGAGTTGCCGTGCGTGGCATCCTGCATGCTGAAGTTCCAGCGCTTGATGACACCTTGAAAACCCTTGCCTTTAGAAGTGCCGGTAGCATCGACTTTCTGACCCGCCTCGAATTGCTCAACTGTGATGTTGCCACCAACCTGCAAGTCTTCGGGCAAACCTTCGACACGCAATTCCCAGGAACCCCTGCCCGCTTCAACGCCGGCTTTGGCGAAATGACCAACCTGGGATTTACTGACCCGGGAAGCCCGACGGGCACCAGTAGTCACCTGCACGGCCATATAGCCGTCAGTATCATCGGTTTTGATTTGAGTAATGCGATTGGGCTCCGCTTCGATCACAGTGACCGGAATAGAGGCACCATCCTCAGTAAACACACGTGTCATGCCGCATTTGCGACCGACTATACCAATAGTCATTTGTCTAACCTCATAGTGTACGGGGCTATTACCCGCTATGGCCGCCCATTTCAGAGCGTTACACACGCCCTGCGTTGGCAGGACATGGGTTTTCAATACCGCTTATGTCAGGCTAATTTGAACCTCAACACCTGCGGCCAGATCCAGCTTCATCAAGGCATCAACAGTTTTCTCTGTCGGCTCAACAATATCCAGTAACCGTTTGTGGGTACGGATTTCATATTGATCACGCGCATCTTTGTTCACGTGCGGCGAGATCAAAATGGTAAAACGTTCTTTGCGAGTTGGCAGGGGAATCGGTCCACGAATCTGGGCCCCGGTACGCTTTGCCGTCTCAACAATCTCTTGCGTGGAAGCATCAATCAGCTTGTGATCAAAAGCCTTCAGGCGAATACGAATGCGCTGATCCTGCATGGAATCAAACTCCAACTGTCTAAAGAGCCATCGAATCCCGCACATCGGGACCCGGAAAAATGGAGGCGAGATTCTAAGTCTGCCCCCAACCCCTGTCAAGCAAAAACCTGTTACACCAGGCGATTTTTATCGGCTAACGATCAACAGCATCGCGATAAAAAGGGGGCCACAGGGACCCCCGCAAACAAGACAGGCGCATCATTACTCAATAATTTTAGCGACCACGCCGGCACCGACCGTGCGGCCACCTTCACGAATCGCAAAGCGCAGGCCGTCTTCCATCGCAATCGGCGCAATCAGCGTCACTGTCATCTGGATGTTGTCGCCCGGCATAACCATCTCCACGCCCTCAGGCAGCTCACAGGCGCCTGTCACGTCCGTGGTGCGGAAGTAGAACTGGGGACGGTAGCCCTTGAAGAACGGCGTGTGACGCCCTCCCTCATCCTTGGACAGCACGTAAACCTCTGCCTCAAACTTGGTATGCGGCTTGATGCTGCCCGGCTTACACAAAACCTGACCGCGCTCTACGTCATCGCGCTTGGTTCCGCGAAGCAGAACACCAACGTTCTCACCAGCACGACCTTCGTCCAGCAGCTTCCGGAACATCTCAACACCGGTGCAGACTGTCTTGGTGGTATCCCGGATACCCACAATCTCGATCTCTTCACCCACTTTGACAACACCGCGCTCAACGCGCCCGGTCACTACCGTGCCGCGTCCAGAGATCGAAAATACGTCTTCGATCGGCATCAGGAACGGCTGGTCAATCGCACGCTCCGGCTCAGGGATATAGGCATCCAGTGCCTCGACCAGCTTGCGGACCGCCGTGGTACCCAGCTCGTTGTCGTCTTCACCATTCAGCGCCATCAGGGCTGAACCGGCAATAATAGGCGTATCGTCTCCCGGGAAGTCGTAGGCATCCAGCAGCTCACGGAGCTCCATTTCAACCAGCTCGATCATCTCGTTATATTCTTCAGAGCCAACACCACCGCAATCTTCAGCCAGCAGGTCTGCCTTGTTCAGAAACACCACAACGTAGGGAACACCCACCTGGCGGGACAGCAGGATATGCTCCCGGGTTTGCGGCATCGGGCCATCCGTCGCGCCACACACCAGAATCGCACCATCCATCTGCGCAGCACCGGTGATCATGTTTTTTACATAGTCGGCGTGACCCGGACAGTCAACGTGTGCGTAGTGACGGTTCGGAGAATCGTATTCAACATGGGATGTCGCAATCGTGATACCGCGCTCGCGCTCTTCCGGCGCATTGTCAATACCATCAAAGGCCATCGCCGAGCCACTGCCCCAAGTTTCGAAGCAAACCCGCGTCAGCGCCGCTGTCAGGGTCGTCTTACCGTGGTCTACGTGACCAATCGTGCCAACGTTTACGTGGGGCTTGTTACGTTCAAACTTTGCTTTTCCCATTGTCTAGATCCTCTTAAAGATATGCTTTTTAATATTTCAAAAATTAGCGCTGGTTTTTTGCGATGACTTCATCGGCAATATTGCGCGGCGCCTCGGCGTATTTGTTAAATTCCATAGCAAATGTAGCGCGACCCTGAGTGGCTGAACGCAAGTCGGTTGCGTAACCAAACATCTCTGCAAGGGGAACCTCTACATTGATAACTTTTCCTGAAACACATTCGTCCATACCGAGAATAATGCCACGGCGGCGGTTGAGGTCACCGACTACGTCGCCCATATTTTCCTCGGGCGTAATGACTTCAACTTTCATGATAGGCTCAAGCAGGACAGCACCACCTTTTTGGGCAAGTTGCTTGGTCGCCATGGACGCAGCAATTTTATACGCCATTTCAGACGAATCGACATCGTGGTAAGAACCGTCATAGGCTGTTGCCTTCAAACCCAACAGAGGGTAACCAGCGAGCACACCATTCTGCATCTGCTCTTCGATACCCTTCTGGACAGCCGGAATATATTCCTTGGGGACCACACCACCGACAACCTCATTAACGAACTCCAACCCCTCAGCATTCTCATCCTCGCCCGGCTCAAACCGGATCCAGACGTGGCCATACTGACCGCGACCACCGGACTGACGCACAAATTTACCCTCAATCTCACAGGTATTGCGAATGGCTTCGCGATAAGCTACTTGCGGCTTACCGATATTGGCCTCGACATTAAACTCGCGACGCATCCGGTCTACCAGAATATCCAAATGCAGCTCGCCCATACCAGAGATAATGGTCTGACCTGTCTCTTCGTCCGTTTTGACACGGAAGGAGGGGTCTTCCTGGGCAAGCTTACCTAATGCAATGCCCATTTTTTCCTGGTCGGCCTTGGATTTTGGCTCCACGGCAACCGAGATTACCGGTTCCGGAAACTCCATGCGTTCCAGTGTAATAATATTGTTCAAATCACAGAGCGTATCACCTGTGGTCACATCCTTTAGACCAATCGCCGCTGCAATATCACCCGCCAGCACCTGCTTGATCTCTTCGCGGTTATTGGCGTGCATTTGCACCATACGGCCGATACGTTCTTTCTTGCTCTTCACCGGGTTTAAAACCGTATCACCAGAATTCAGCGTACCGGAGTAAACACGGAAAAACGTCAGCGTACCGACAAAGGGGTCGGTGGCAATTTTAAACGCCAACGCAGAGAAGGGCTCATCATCATCGGCCTTGCGCACCGCCACTGTCTCGCCATCATCCAGCACACCTTCAATGGCCTTCACTTCCGTGGGCGCAGGCAGATATTCAACCACCGCATCCAGCACGGCCTGAACACCTTTGTTTTTGAAGGCTGAACCACCGAGAACCGGCACGATTTCGTTAGCCAGTGTACGAGCACGCAATCCGGCCTTGATCTCTGCCTCGCTCAGCGCTTCGCCCTCGAGGTATTTGTTCATCAACTCCTCATTGGCTTCGGCAGCGGCCTCAACCATAAATTCACGCATCTCCTGACACTGGTCAGCCATCTCTGCCGGTATTTCGGAATATTGAAACGTCATACCCTGGTCGGCTTCGTTCCAGAGTACCGCCTTCATTTTGACCAGATCGACCACACCCTTGAAGTTCTCTTCGGAGCCGATGGTCATCTGCAATGGCACAGCATTGGCCCCAAGACGCTCCTTAAGCTGACGGACAACCATCATATAGTCAGCGCCAGCGCGATCCATCTTGTTCACAAACACCATGCGCGGCACTTCGTACTTATTGGCCTGCCGCCAGACTGTTTCAGTCTGAGGCTGAACGCCGGAAGAGCCACAGAGCACGACCACTGCACCATCCAGCACTCGCAGCGAACGCTCAACCTCAATGGTGAAATCGACGTGGCCGGGTGTATCGATCACATTGATTCGGTGTTGATCGAACTGCTGATCCATCCCTTGCCAGAAAGTCGTGACAGCCGCCGAGGTGATCGTGATACCACGCTCCTGCTCCTGAGCCATCCAGTCTGTGGTGGCAGCACCATCATGCACTTCGCCCAGCTTGTGTGACAGCCCCGTGTAGAACAACACACGCTCTGTCGTAGTCGTTTTACCAGCATCTACGTGCGCACAAATACCAATATTTCGGTAACGGGCAATGGGAGTCTTACGAGCCACAATTTTTCCCCAACAAACAATTTATCTTAAAAATTACAAAAGGTAGCTGTATGCCAGCTACCCTTTTGCAAAACGAAAGCACACCAACCGGAACTAGAACCGGAAGTGTGAGAACGCCTTGTTGGCTTCCGCCATACGATGGACGTCTTCACGTTTCTTCACAGCACCACCCTTGTTCTGGTAGGCATCGACTATCTCGCCAGCCAGACGCTGGGACATGGATTTCTCACCACGATTACGGGCGTAGTCCACCATCCAGCGCATTGCCAGTGCAACACGGCGGGACGGACGCACTTCAACAGGCACTTGATAGGTTGCACCACCGACCCGGCGCGACTTAACTTCAACCATCGGCGCAATATTATCCAGCGCCGTCTCAAAAGCCATCACAGGATCTTCTTTCAAACGGGTTTGAACCACTGTCAGCGCACCGTAAACGATACGCTCGGCAACAGATTTTTTGCCACTTACCATGACGTGGTTCATAAACTTTGCCAACGTTACATTACCGAATTTTGGATCAGGTAAAATTTCGCGTTTGGCGACAACTCTTCTTCTAGGCATAGTCTGCTCTTCTCTTCAGGGCTATCCGGGATTCACTGAGCGCTGACGCGCACCCGGCCTTACTCAGTTCTTCTTACCGACACACAGTACGTCCGTTATTTTTTGGGACGCTTGGTACCATATTTGGAACGGCGTTGTTTGCGATTATTCACGCCAGCGGTATCCAGACTGCCTCGCACGGTGTGATAACGAACACCCGGCAAATCCTTGACACGACCGCCACGAATCAGAACCACGCTGTGCTCTTGCAGGTTATGCCCTTCGCCGCCAATGTAAGAACTGACTTCGTAACCATTTGTCAGGCGAACCCGGCAAACTTTACGCAATGCCGAGTTTGGTTTTTTTGGCGTTGTTGTATAAACGCGGGTACAGACACCGCGACGCTGGGGACAAGCTTGCAATGCAGGAACGTCGCTCTTGGCAACTCTGCGTTTCCTCGGCTTACGAACCAACTGATTGATCGTTGCCATTCATTAACTCCAGATATAAAAACGCCTTCGCGCAGAAGGCTCCAATAAATAGATCCAGATAGCTGGACCCCACTTTAGGGAGGCGGCATTCTAAAGACAGAGAACCTGCGAGTCAAGCGGCCCGTACGGGCCGCTTGCAAAGCAAATTTTATTCGTCGCTCGAATTCAGCGCCTCGCTTAATGCTGCCTCAATATCGCTGGCACTCACCGTTGTTTCACCAATAACTTCCCGGGCTTCGCGACGCTGCTTGTGATAGGTAAGACCCGTACCCGCAGGCACCAGACGCCCCACCACCACATTTTCTTTCAAGCCGCGCAGGAAATCAGCTTTACCAGTAACAGCGGCTTCGGTGAGGACTCGCGTTGTCTCCTGGAAGGATGCGGCTGAAATAAAGCTTTCTGTAGCCAGCGAAGCCTTGGTTATACCCAGCAACAGACGCTCAAATTTAGCCGGCGTTTTACCATCGTTGTAGAGCGCCTCGTTCTCTTCCAGGACACGGTTGTATTCCACCTGCTCACCTTTTACAAACGATGAGTCACCCATATCGCTAATTTCGACCTTGCGTAGCATCTGGCGAACAATGACCTCAATATGCTTGTCATTGATTTTTACACCCTGGAGACGGTAGACGTCCTGAATTTCATTGACGACATACTTCGCCAGCGAATCCACACCCTGCAAACGCAAAATATCGTGAGGGTTGGCAGGCCCGTCGGCTATCACCTCCCCTTTTTCGACATGCTCACCCTCGAACACGCCCAACTGACGCCATTTGGGAATCAGCTCTTCATAGAAGGGACTTCCGTCTGGCAATGTCTGGCCATCCGTCGGGGTAATAACCAAACGGCGCTTACCCTTAGTTTCCTTGCCAAAGGTAACAGTACCTGTCACCTCGGCGAGAATAGCGGGATCCTTGGGACGACGCGCCTCAAACAAATCCGCTACCCGGGGCAAGCCACCGGTGATATCACGGGTTTTTGATCCCTCCTGAGGGATCCGCGCGATAACATCGCCCGCACCGACCCGGCTCCCGTTGCTGACACTGAGAAGGGAGTGGGTAGGCAACATATAGTGTGCTGGAACAGTCGAGCTGGGGAAGGTCATTTCCTTGCCCTTGTCATCCAGCATGGTCACCATCGGTTTGAGATCCTTGCCTGCAGATGGGCGCTCATTGGGATCCAGCACGGCAATATTGGAAAGGCCGGTCAACTCATCTGTTTGCGTGCGGGTACTGAGCCCCTCCTCCATCCCGGAGAACGCTACATGGCCTGCCACTTCTGTAATAATCGGGTGGGTGTGAGGGTCCCAATTGGCCACCACTTCACCCGCCTGCACTCTGGCGCCCTCTTTCACATTGATCGTAGCACCATAGGGCAGCTTATAGCGTTCGCGTTCGCGGCCGTTTTCATCCGCCAGAGCCAATTCACCCGACCGGGAAACGGCAACCAGTTCGCCGTTTTCACGCTCGACCACCTTGATATTAACAAGCCGCACAGTACCACTCATTTTTACCTGGATGCTGTCCACAGCAGAGGCGCGTGACGCCGCACCACCAATGTGGAAGGTCCGCATTGTCAACTGGGTTCCCGGTTCACCGATGGACTGGGCTGCGATAACCCCGATAGCTTCTCCAGGATTGACCATGTGGCCTCTGGCGAGATCACGGCCATAGCAGACAGAGCAAATACCAAAACGGGTTTCACAGGTAATGGGGGAGCGAACGACCAGCTCATCGATACCCATTGCCTCGATGCGATCAACCCATTTTTCGTCAATCATAAGGCCAGCTTCAATGGCGATATCATTGGATCCGGCTTTCATCACATCCACTGCCACCACCCGGCCCAAGATGCGGTCACCGAGTGATTCAATAATGTCACCGCCTTCAATGACCGGAGTCATCAGCAGCCCTTCGCTGGTACCACAGTCATGCTCAACCACCACTAGGTCCTGAGACACATCCACCAGCCGCCGCGTCAGATAACCGGAGTTAGCCGTTTTCAGAGCGGTATCGGCAAGACCCTTCCGGGCACCGTGAGTAGAGATAAAGTACTGCAACACGTTCAGCCCTTCACGGAAGTTTGCAGTGATGGGCGTTTCAATGATCGAACCATCCGGACGAGCCATCAGGCCGCGCATACCTGCCAGCTGACGAATCTGGGCGGGAGAACCCCTCGCCCCGGAGTCGGCCATAATATAGACAGAGTTGAATGACTCCTGCTCCACCTCGACGCCATCCCGGTTGATGACCGGCTCGGTGCTGATGACATCCATCATGGACTTGGCGACCTGGTCATTCGCACGAGACCAGATATCGATCACCTTGTTATATTTTTCACCCTGGGTCACCAGACCCGAAGAAAACTGGCTTTCAATTTCCAACACCTCGGCATCGGCCCGGGCGATAATTTCACCCTTGGCTTCGGGAATAGTGAAATCATTAACCCCAATGGAAACCCCGGATTTAGTGGAGAAATCGAAACCGGTGTACATCAGCTGGTCGGCAAAAATAACGGTTGCCTTGAGGCCGACATCGCGATAGCAGCGGTTGATAATGCGGGAGATCGCCTTTTTGGTCATCGGCTGATTGACCAGATCGAAACTCAGACCTTCCGGGACGATACCCCAGAGCAGTGCACGACCGACTGTCGTGTCAGCAATGAAGGTACGCGCCAGACGCTCACCTTCTTCACTGAAAGTAACTTCGTGGATACGAACTTTTACCTTTGCCTGCAAGTGCGCGTGCTTGCCGTAATAGACACGCGAAACTTCCTGAAGGGTGCCAAACACCCGGCCTTCACCCTGCGCATTGATCCGCTCACGGGTCATGTAATAGAGACCCAACACGACATCCTGAGACGGCACAATAATCGGCTCACCGCTGGCGGGAGACAGGATATTGTTGGTGGACATCATCAGCGCCCGGGATTCCAGCTGCGCTTCCAGGGTCAGGGGAACATGGACCGCCATCTGGTCGCCGTCAAAATCGGCGTTGTAGGCCGCACAGACCAGCGGGTGCAACTGAATGGCTTTACCTTCAATCAGTACCGGCTCAAACGCCTGAATACCGAGACGGTGAAGCGTGGGTGCCCGGTTGAGCAACACGGGGTGTTCACGGATCACATCATCAAGAATATCCCAAACCACCGACTCTTCACGCTCAACCATTTTCTTGGCCGCTTTAATGGTGGTTGCCAGGCCACGCAACTCCAGCTTCGAGAAGATAAAGGGCTTGAACAGCTCCAGCGCCATACGCTTTGGCAGGCCGCATTGATGAAGACGCAGGGTCGGGCCAACAACAATCACCGAACGCCCGGAATAGTCCACGCGCTTGCCCARCAGGTTCTGACGGAAACGACCCTGCTTACCCTTGATCATATCYGCCARCGATTTCAASGGACGYTTGTTTGAACCGGTGATAGCMCGRCCRCGACGMCCGTTATCCAGCAGGGCGTCGACRGCCTCCTGCAGCATRCGTTTTTCATTGCGCACRATGATATCGGGGGCATTCARCTCCAGCAGGCGYTTCAARCGRTTGTTRCGGTTAATAACCCGGCGATACAGGTCATTGAGGTCCGAKGTGGCGAAACGYCCRCCGTCCAGAGGCACAAGAGGACGCAGGTCCGGCGGCAACACCGGCARCGCCTCCATCACCATCCATTCCGGTTTATTGCCAGAGTGCAGRAAAGCYTCCAGCAATTTCARCCGCTTGGACAGTTTCTTGATTTTCGTTTCGGAACGGGTATTGGGWATYTCCTCACGAATATCTGCAATTTCCTGCTCCAGRTCGAGATCCTTCATCAGCTTCTGRATGCCCTCGGCACCCATCGTGGCYTCGAAGTCRTCACCGAAATCTTCCATRGCCTGAAAGTATTCTTCATCGGTCAGCAGGTTGCCGCGCTCAAGCGTCGTCATACCYGGGTCSGTAACCACAAATGATTCGAAGTAGAGAACACGTTCGATTTCACGCAGGGTCATATCCAGCATCAAACCAATGCGGGARGGTAGCGATTTCAGGAACCAGATATGGGCTACCGGACAGGCCAGCTCAATGTGGCCCATACGATCCCGACGCACTTTSGCCAGAGTGACCTCGACACCACATTTCTCACAAACRATACCGCGGTGCTTCATGCGTTTATATTTACCGCARAGACACTCGTAATCCTTTACAGGACCAAAAATTTTGGCGCAAAACAAACCTTCMCGCTCGGGCTTGAAGGTRCGGTAGTTAATAGTCTCCGGCTTTTTCACTTCRCCATATGACCAGGACCGGATCATGTCCGGTGATGCCAGGCCAATACGTATGGCGTCAAACTCGCCGGTTTGATCCTGTGACTTGAGCAGATTCAGTAAGTCTTTCAATGCCTTTCTCCAGTGGGTGCTAGCTTTGCGCGGCGGACATTAGGTCCGCCCCCAACCTAATAATGACCGTTACTCGTTTTCCAACTCGATGTTGATAGCAAGCGAGCGTATTTCCTTMACCAACACGTTGAAGGATTCCGGCATGCCGGGCTCCATGCTGTGATCGCCATCCACAATGTTTTTATACATTTTGGTACGACCATTCACATCATCGGACTTGACTGTGAGCATYTCCTGCAAGGTATAGGCAGCGCCATAWGCCTCGAGCGCCCACACTTCCATTTCACCAAAGCGCTGACCACCAAACTGGGCTTTACCGCCCAGTGGCTGCTGGGTGACCARRCTGTAGGAYCCCGTTGAGCGGGCATGCATTTTGTCGTCYACCARGTGATTCAGTTTCAGCATGTACATATAACCGACGGTTACAGGTCGCTCAAACTGRTCACCGGAACGTCCGTCATARAGYGTCATYTGCCCRCTTTCCGGCAGRTCGGCCARAGCCAGCAGRGCCTTGATYTCTTCCTCCTGKGCRCCATCAAAYACGGGYGTCGCCATCGGCACACCTTTGCGRAGGTTGTTGGCCARCTCACCKAYTTCCTTATCTGAAAGCGTATTCARCTCGACCGGACTGGTACCGAGACCCACRTCGTAGATCTGCTGCAGGAACTTGCGAATCTCGRCAGTTTKCTGCTGAGCCTGGATCATACGATCGATTTTCTCACCCAGCCCCTTGGCAGCGAGSCCCATGTGCGTTTCAAGGATCTGRCCGACATTCATCCTTGATGGCACGCCAAGTGGGTTCAAAACCACGTCGACAGGCACACCATTTTCATCAAAAGGCATATCTTCCACGGGCATGATCACGGAGATAACACCCTTGTTACCGTGACGGCCTGCCATTTTATCGCCAGGCTGAATGCGACGTTTGACRGCCAGATACACYTTGACRGTTTTCAGCACACCGGGRGCGAGATCATCACCACTTTGCAGCTTGCTCTTTTTATCCTGATAACGCTCATCAAGTATTTTGCGGCGTTCGGTCAACARTTCCTCTGCCCTGGCAACCTGTTCGTTCAGAGCGTCTTCGTTCATCCGCAACTTGAACCATTCTTCACTGGTATAGGCAGCGACGATTTCTTCCGTCAGCTTTTCGCCTTTTTTGAGACCSGGGGCYTTAACCACAGGCTGCCCTACCAATGCRGCACTCARCCGTTCAAAAGTGGCATTTTCCATAATGCGGTATTCATCATTCRGGTCCTGACGGAACTGATCCAGYGCAGCCTTCTCGATTTGCAGGGAGCGCTGATCCTTTTCCARCCCGTCRCGGGTGAAYACYTGYACATCAATMACMGTACCCTTGGTRCTTGAGGGAACYCKCAGRGADGTGTCTTTCACATCAGAGGCTTTYTCACCAAAGATGGCRCGRAGCAACTTCTCCTCMGGCGTCAGYTGRGTTTCRCCCTTYGGCGTGACCTTGCCCACCAGAATRTCDCCGGCCGAAACCTCGGCGCCAATGTAGACAATTCCGGACTCATCGAGACGGGAYAGCGCCGCCTCRCCGACATTRGGRATGTCRGCAGTAATCTCTTCTGCCCCAAGYTTGGTATCACGSGCRGTACAGGTMAGCTCCTGAATATGRATAGTGGTAAAGCGATCCTCCTGAACCACCCGYTCTGAAATCAGAATCGAGTCCTCAAAGTTGTAGCCATTCCAGGGCATGAAGGCGATACGCATATTCTGGCCCAACGCCAGTTCACCCATATCCACAGACGGGCCATCGGCRAGAATATCACCGCGAGCTATAACATCGCCCTGRCGGACAATCGGTCTTTGATTGATACAGGTATTCTGGTTGGAACGGGTGTACTTGGTGAGRTTATAAATATCAACACCGGCATCRCCAGATTCAACYTCATCGTCATTGACWCGCACAACAATCCGGCTGGCRTCAACGTTCTCGATGACACCACCGCGRCGACCGACCACACAGACACCGGAGTCCGATGCCACATGGCGYTCAAAACCGGTTCCCACCAGYGGTTTTTCAACCACYARYGTCGGCACTGCCTGACGCTGCATATTGGAACCCATCAATGCSCGGTTGGCATCATCGTGYTCCAGGAAYGGAATCAGTGCTGCTGCWACCGACACCACCTGYTGKGGAGACACATCCATATAGTGAACATCTTCCGGYGGTTTAACCGWAAATTCACCAATRTGACGAACATTGACAAGCTCATCGTTGAGCTCACCYTTCTCATTRACAGAGGCAGAGGCCTGRGCGATAACAAAATTGGATTCGTTAATCGCCGACAGGTATTCGATCTGATCAGTYACCTTGCGGTCAATCACCTTCCGRTAMGGTGTCTCGAGAAARCCRTAACTGTTGGTACGAGCATAGGCTGCCAAGGAGTTRATCAAACCAATATTTGGACCCTCGGGYGTYTCAATRGGACACACACGACCATAATGCGTRGGGTGTACGTCACGAACTTCAAAACCGGCRCGCTCCCGGGTCAGACCRCCTGGGCCCAAYGCCGACACGCGACGYTTGTGGGTGACCTCCGACAACGGGTTGTTCTGGTCCATAAACTGRGACAGYTGGCTGGAGCCAAAAAATTCTTTCATGGCMGCAGCCACYGGCTTGGCATTGACCARATCCTGGGGCATCAAWCCTTCGGATTCYGCTACRGAGAGGCGCTCTTTGACCGCACGCTCRACACGAACCARACCAATGCGGAACTGRTTYTCGGCCATCTCCCCCACTGAACGAATTCGGCGGTTACCCAGGTGATCGATATCATCCACCACACCTTTACCRTTGCGAATGTCGATCAGAACCTTCATCACGTCGACAATATCTTCGCGGCTCARGGTGCCTTCACCCACTTCCTCTTCRCGACCGAGGCGACGGTTAAACTTCATCCGCCCTACACCGGAYAGATCGTAACGCTCCAGACTGAAAAACAGATTATTRAACAGGTTTTCAGCAGATTCCTTGGTCGGYGGTTCGCCGGGACGCATCATYCGGTAAATTTCTACCAGCGCTTCAAGCTGGGTACGACTACTGTCACTGCGCAARGTGTCAGAAACAAATGGACCACAGTCCAGATCATTCGTATAGATCGTCTCAACCGACTTCAGCCCGGCTTCGCGCAACTTATCGAGWGCTTCCTGGGTAATTTCAGTATTACACTCAAGCAGCAGCTCGCCGGTGTTTGGATCCACCARATCCTTTGCCAGAGGACGACCGTAAAGGTAGTCRGTGGGCACYTCGAGCTTGCTGACATTCTCTTTTTCCAGCTCACGAATATGGCGCGCCGTRATCCGACGCCCCTCTTCAACAATAACCTTGCCGCCCTTGCCCTTGATATCAAATGCGGCAATATCRCCCCGCAGACGGGAGGGAACCAGATCCAGYGAGTAACTRCCGTCTTTAGCCAGGTTGAATGTGCTGGTTTCAAAAAACATKCCCAGCATTTCTTCTGAGCTGAACCCMAGCGCACGCAACAGGATAGTTGCCGGCAAYTTACGGCGCCGGTCAATACGCACAAACACCARGTCTTTCGGATCAAACTCGAARTCCAGCCAGGAACCRCGGTAGGGAATAATCCGYGCGGAATACAGCAGCTTGCCGGAGGAGTGRGTTTTACCCTTATCGTGATCGAAAAACACRCCTGGCGARCGGTGTAGCTGGGAAACAATAACCCGCTCGGTACCATTGATGATAAAGGTACCGTTATCCGTCATCAGGGGRATTTCCCCCATATARACTTCCTGCTCTTTAATATCCTTGATTGCCTTGTTGGCAGACTCCTTGTCATAAATAACCAGACGCACACGAACTCTGAGCGGCACAGCRAARGTAACACTGCGCAACTTGCACTCCTCTTCATCGAAGGATGGCTTGCCCAGCACGTAGTCAACATACTCGAGACTCGCATTACCTGAGTAGCTCACAATCGGAAAGACAGAATTAAATGCAGCATGCAGACCGGCGTCCATCCGTTGCTCAACGGGAACGCCTTTCTGTGTAAAATTTCGGTAGGAGTCGAGCTGAATCGCAAGAAGGAAAGGCAGGTCCATTACCTGTGGCAATTTGCCAAAATCCTTGCGAATACGTTTTTTCTCAGTGTACGAGTAAGCCATCATATTCCCCAGCACGTTCACTTGGTCCAATCGACCATCCAGCATTGCCCGGCTTTRCAGCCGTCCGGCCTTTTAACAAAAAGGCCTTGTYGATYCCGCTTTAGGCATCTGCCATAAGCAGGAAAAGGCCGGAGGGCGAAATCGCCCACCAGCCTGCGCCTGATACATTATCAGACAACCAGCGCGTCAAACCCGTAGAACTTACTTAAGTTCGACAGTTGCGCCAGCCTCTTCCAGTTCTTTCACGGCTGCKTCYGCATCCGCYTTGGAAACRCCTTCYTTAATAGCGGAGGGCGCACCGTCAACCARGTCYTTGGCTTCTTTCAGCCCCAGACCAGTCAGRCTACGAACAACCTTGATCACGTTGACTTTCTTYTCGCCTGCRGCGTTCAGAATAACGTCAAACTCGGTTTTTTCCTCAACTTCTGCAGCAGCWGCGGCAGCCGGTGCAGCAGCAACTGAAACAGCAGCAGCGGCAGATACACCAAATTTTTCTTCCATAGCTGATACGAGTTCCACAACGTCCATGACGCTCATTTCAGCAATTGCGTTCAAAATGTCATCTTTTGATAGAGCCATGACTCAATCTCCTGATAAAAAGTAAATTAAAGTAAACGATGTCGCCGATTAAGCAGCTTCCTGCTTTTGATCGCGAACAGCCGCTACAACACGTGTCACTTTGGTGGGGACTTCGTTGAACGTGCGAGCCAGTTTGGTAACTGGAGCAATCATTACGCTGACCAGCATTCCCAGAGCTTGCTCTCGGGTCGGCAGGGTAGCCAGAACGTCAACTTGTTCCTTACTCAACAGTTGTCCGCTGACGGACAGCGCCTTGATCTCAAATTTGTCATTGGTCTTGGCAAATTCTTTGAACAGGCGAGCGGCAGCACCCGGATCCTCCATAGAGAAACCGAACAGTGACGGACCAGTCARCACATCAGTCACGCATTCAAAATCCGTACCCTGAAATGCACGCTTCGCAAGTGTGTTGCGAATGACACGCAGGTCGATATTTTGTTCGCGAGCCTTCGCGCGGAGCTCAGTCATGTTCGTCACGTTGACGCCGCGAGCGTCAGCGATTACCAGTGACAATGCATTGCCAGCAGTCTCGTTAACTAGAGCGACGATCGCTTTTTTGTTTTCGAGATTCAATGCCACGAGATTATCTCCTGGATTTAATAGATCACCCCCNGGGGGNAGCTYTCTACTGGTTTAAGCATCGATAAAAYCACTATCGATACCGTTTCGGTGATCAAATCCAGCYAAAATATACTGAACCGGGTCACACCGTCTGCGTAGGCGTTTTTTTCAACGGCGGTTACAKGAACCTGAAAAKCACATTAGACCCCAAGGGGCACCTACGGTCTTTGACGGCCCGGGCGCGCGCAATAAAGCTCGCMANMYAKWYCCYAAMGTTATWWRRRSGCTWKTMTCNMTGMCYYYTGTNNYATMARGCSTCSARWSASKYMWGMKYAAKANNCAATYCTKGYCYYATAGTGCTGGAGATTGTTACTTTCTTCACATAGATGCCTTTGGCAGAAGCCGGCTTGATCTTTTTCAGATCGACAATCAATGCTTCAAGGTTCTGCTTCAACGCACCAGCCTCAAAAGACAAGCTGCCAATGCCACCATGAATAATGCCGTTCTTGTCAGCACGGAAACGCACCTGCCCGGCTTTGGCATTTTTTACTGCAGTCACGACATCGGGGGTCACTGTGCCAGTTTTTGGGTTAGGCATCAGGCCGCGGGGACCGAGCACCTGACCGAGCTGACCAACCACCCGCATTGCCGCAGGGTCTGCAATCACAACATCAAAGTCCATATTGCCGGCTTTGATCTGCTCAGCCAGGTCTTCCATTCCGACCAGATCGGCGCCGGCAGCCTTGGCCGCTTCGGCAGAATCACCTTGAGCAAATACAGCCACCCGTACGGTCTTGCCCGTGCCATTAGGCAACGTGGTTGCACCGCGTACCGCCTGATCGGATTTACGGGGATCAATTCCCAGATTTACAGCCACATCAACGGTTTCAGTAAATTTCACGCTGGAGAATTCTTTCAGCAATGCAATGGCTTCACTGATGGGATACAGCTTACCAACTTGTACTTTTTCCTGGATCGCACGAACACGCTTGGACGGCTTAGCCATTTACACACCCTCCACATCAAGACCCATTGCACGGGCGGAGCCGGCAATGGTTCGAACGGCAGCATCCATATCGGCTGCGGTGAGATCAGCCATTTTAGTAGTGGCGATCTCCTCAAGTTGCGTGCGGGTCACCTTGCCCACCTTGGCTGTATTGGGCCGACCGCTACCACTTTTGATACCCGCGGCTTTTTTCAGCAAAAAAGAAGCTGGCGGGGTTTTCATGGTAAACGTGAAGCTGCGGTCACTATAGACAGTAATTACAACAGGCACCGGGGCGCCGGGCTCCATTCCCTGGGTCTGGGCGTTGAACGCCTTGCAGAACTCCATAATGTTAACGCCGCGCTGACCCAGCGCGGGACCTACCGGCGGGCTGGGATTAGCTTGTCCAGCGGCCACCTGAAGCTTGATGTAAGCATCAATTTTCTTTGCCATCTTGGTTTCTCCTCTAATGGGTATTAACGCCTCAGGATTTTGACGTCCGTCTCCGGCTCCCCGTCACCCCCCCCCATGGGAAGCGACAATACAATTATTGCCTCAGGCTTTTTCTACCTGGGTAAACTCCAGCTCAACAGGCGTGGAACGACCAAAAATCGACACCGAAACCCTCAGTCGACTCTTATCGTAGTTAACTTCTTCAACAACACCGTTAAAATCGTTAAATGGCCCGTCAGTTACCCTGACCACCTCACCGGCTTCAAACACGGTTTTTGGTCTCGGCTTGTCTTCCGAGTCCTGCACGCGCTGCAGGATCATCTCTGCCTCTTTGTCCGTAATCGGTGCGGGCTTGTCTGCCTTGCCACCGATGAAACCCATGACCCTGGGCGTTTCTTTCACCAGGTGCCAGGTATCGTCACCGAGCTCCATCTGTACCAGCACATATCCCGGGAAAAACTTTCGTTCACTTTTGCGTTTTTGACCGCCCCTGATCTCCACCACCTCTTCAGTGGGAACTAGGATTTCGCCAAAACGATCTTCCATACCATACAGAGCCACACGCTCTCTCAGAGCAGCGGCAACTTTCTTTTCGTAGCCTGAATAGGCGTGAACGACATACCAGCGCATCTGAACCTCTTAGCCAATGACCATTGTGGCGAGCCAACCGAATAGTGTGTCGAGACCCCAGAGAATCAGCGACATCACGAGCACCACCACAACCACCATCAGGGTTGTTTGATTACGCTCCTGCCGTGTTGGCCAGACCACCCGGCGCGATTCCGTGTAGGCACCGCGCAACAGGGTAATAAAACTGTCACCTTTACGGGTTTGCAGTGCAACAAAGCCAGCCACTAAGGCTACTGCCAGTATCGCTATAACCCGATATAACAGCGACTCTGTTGCAAAATAATAGTTGCCGTAGATAGCGGCGCTGACCAGCAGCACGACAAGCAGCCATTTGAGGCCATCTAATCGATACTGCTTTTCTTCCGTTGCCGAACTCATTCTCGGATAGCACCCCTACTGACCGGGCCCGCTTTTTGCAGAGGGCACACAGGTTTAAGATTGGCAGGCCAGGAGGGACTCGAACCCCCAACAGCCGGTTTTGGAGACCGGTGCTCTACCAATTGAACTACTGGCCTGTCGCGTCACCTTAAAACAAAACTAACTTGACCATGGGGCCGAAACTGCAAAAACGCACTTCAACCACAGGTTCATTCAAAAAACGCGCATCATTACTCAATAATTTTAGCGACCACGCCGGCACCGACCGTGCGGCCACCTTCACGAATCGCAAAGCGCAGGCCGTCTTCCATCGCAATCGGC
>NVUM01000011.1 GCA_002733125.1 Porticoccus sp. | reverse complement strand
TCGAGAAAACCTGGACTGGTGCGATAAAACCAATCGCGACCCGCAGCGTGCTGCGGCCGTCGCGGAAGCCCAGTGGCAGTCAGTGATCATCGGTGTTCTGATGCTGACCGGCGGGCTGGTGATGACGGCCCTGTCGCTCTGGGATATCTATGCGGACCTGGGTCCGGTCTGGACAAATCTGGTTACCCTGGCAGCCGGATTGATCATCACCTTCTTCTATATCCTGTTGCTCAACAAAGGTGGCACCAGTGTTCGACTGACCGTCGTCATACTTCGGTTGACTCTGATTATCATGGTCTTTTTACATTTCTTCTGGTTGTTGGTTGAAGATGTAGAGTGGTCCGGGCTGCTTTGGTGTCTGGTGATGTTGCCGCTGTTTTTTCATCTACTCGGCTACCAACGCGGTTCAATTCTGGTATTGCTTCTGATCAGTGGCACCACATGGCTATTGTTCTGGCCAACTACTTTTCATTCATCTCCCCACTCGACAGAGATTCTGTTTCGGTTCTGGGCTGCTTACCTGATACTGGCCTGGATTTCCTTTTCAGTGGAGTATATCCGTCACCAGACCCGACAACGATTGCAGGCCACCTGGCGTGAGCTTGATATACAGGCCTGTACGGATGAATTGACCGGTCTGGCCAACCGACGTGGCTTGAGGGAATATCTGGGCAAGCAGGAGCAACGCAGCGCCCAGGGAGAGGGTAGTTATGCCGTGATTCTTGGCGATATGGACGATTTCAAAGAAATTAATGACCGGTACGGCCACGATGTTGGGGATCAGGTGTTGTCGACCGTGGGTAAACTTATCAGCAGTTTGGCCCGGGCTGATGATCTCGCCGCTCGTTGGGGTGGTGAAGAGTTTTTGTTGTTACTGGCAGATACCGATGCCGGGGGGGCCAAAGTGCTGGCCGAGAAGGTTCGTGACTGTGTGGCGACCAGTAAAATTCTGGTGGATGGCGAGTCGATTGACCTGAGCATGAGCCTGGGGGTTGCTGCCCAACAACAGGATGCTCCTTTATCGGCTTTGCTGACATCTGCCGATATTGCGATGTATGAGGCCAAGCGTCGGGGGAAAAACAGTGTGGTCATGGCGAGCCAGTTGCCATCGAACATGAAAAGTGGAACCCGTCAGGATTCACCGGTGACGGCCACGGATCCGGTGAATACCTGAGACGGCAGTTGAGGATAGAGGGCTTCAGAGTGCTTTGATGGTGGCGCACTGCTGTGAGAGTTTCCCCAGTGTGGCTTCCATGTCGGCCATTCTTTCCCGCTCTTTGGCAACGACCTCGGCCGGTGCTTTGCCGACGAAGTTTTCATTGCCGAGTTTATTCTGTACTTTTTCCAGTTCCTTCTGCAGTTTGTCAATTTCCTTGTTGAGTCTCGCGAGTTCGGCGTCCTTGTCGATCAGTCCTGCCATGGGTACCAGAATTTCCATGCTGCCCACTAACGCCGTAGCCGACATGGGTGCCTCCTCCCCCGGCTCCAGCCAGGTGATGGATTCGAGATTTGCCAATTTGGTGAGAAACTGGCGGTTGTCGTTCAATTTGCGCAAGTCATCGGTGCCACCATTGTTGAAATAAATGGGCAGATGCTTTGCCGGTGTGATATTCATTTCACCGCGGATGTTGCGGATACCGATGATTACCCGCTTCAGCCATTCGATATCTGCGATAGCAGTTTCGTCGATGCGACTCCGATCGGCCTCGGGATAGGGCTGCAGCATGATGGTGTCGCCCTCGGCGCCAGCCAGCACTTTGATTTGCTGCCAGATTTCTTCGGTGATGAAAGGCATCAGCGGGTGGGCCAGCCGCAAGGTGGCCTCCAGCACCCTCACCAAAGTGCGACGGGTGCCCTTTTTAAGGGATGGAGCGGCGTCGTCGTCCCACAATACCGGCTTGGACAGTTCCAGGTACCAGTCGCAGTACTCGTTCCAGAAAAATTCGTAGATAGCCTGTGATGCCAGATCGAGCCGGTAATGGTCGATAGCCTCTGTAACGGCCTTCTCGGCCTGCTGCAATCGGCCGATGATCCAGCGATCCGCCAGGCTCAGTTGATAGTCAGTGCTGTTGTCCTGACCGCAGTCCTGATCCTCGGTATTCATCAGTACATAGCGGGCGGCATTCCACATTTTATTGCAGAAATTGCGGAATCCTTCAATCCGGCCCACATCGAAATTGATATCCCGGCCGGTGGAGGCCAACGAGTAGTAGGTGAAGCGCAGGGCGTCTGTGCCATAGGGGGCAATCCCGTCCGGGAATTCCTTGCGGGTCTGCTTTTCGATCTTGGCGGCGTCTTTAGGGCGCATCAGTCCGGCCGTGCGCTTCTTCACCAGCGATTCAAGGTCGATACCGTCGATCAGATCGATAGGGTCGAGCACGTTGCCTTTGGACTTGGACATTTTCTGGCCATGGCTGTCGCGCACCAGACCGTGTACATAGACCGTGTGAAATGGCACTTCCTTCATGAAGTACAGGGTCATCATGATCATTCTGGCCACCCAGAAGAAGATGATATCGAAACCGGTGACCAGCACGCTGCTGGGGTGGAAAGTCCTCAGGAGCTCGGTGACATTCGGGTCGTTATCGGCATTGGGCCAGCCCAGGGTGCCAAAGGTCCACAGGCCGGAAGAGAACCAGGTGTCCAGTACATCCTCGTCCTGTTTCAGGACAGTCTCGSCGAGATTGTGACGTTCGCGCACGTCTTCTTCGCTGCGGCCCACGTAAACATTGCCCTGATCGTCATACCAGGCGGGAATGCGGTGGCCCCACCACAATTGCCGGGAAATRCACCAGTCCTGAATATCGCGCATCCAGGAGAAGTACATGTTTTCGTACTGTTTGGGCACGAACTGGATACTGCCGTCTTCCACGGCACTGATAGCCTTTTCTGCCAATGGTACAGCTTTTACGTACCACTGGTCGGTGAGGTAGGGCTCGATCACCACCCCGGAGCGGTCGCCCCGGGGTACTTTCAGTTTGTGGTCGTCGACCTTTTCCAGTAGCCCGAGAGCCTCCAGGTCAGCGATGATACGATGGCGGGCCTCAAACCGGTCGAGGCCGCGATAGGCTTCCGGCACCTGGTCGTTGAGCTGGGCATCGTGGTTAAAGATGTTGATTATTGGCAGGTCGTGGCGTTGGCCGACTGCGTAGTCGTTGAAGTCGTGGGCTGGGGTGATTTTGACACAGCCAGTGCCGAATTCGCGTTCTACGTAGTCGTCGGCAATAATCGGGATTTCGCGATCCGCTAGGGGTAGGGTGACGGTTTTTCCGAGGAGATGGGTATAGCGTTCATCGTCGGGATTCACTGCCACGGCAGTGTCACCCAGCATGGTTTCCGGACGGGTAGTGGCGACAATCAGAAAGCCACTGCCGTCGGTCAGCGGGTATTTGAAGTGCCAGAGGTGACCGTTTTCCTCTTCGGCAATCACTTCCAGGTCGGAGATGGCAGTGTGCAATGCCGGGTCCCAGTTCACCAGTCGCTTGCCGCGGTAGATCAGACCGTCCTCGTAGAGTCGAATGAAAACTTCCTGAACGGCTTTGTAGAAGCCGTCGTCCATGGTGAAACGTTCCCGGGACCAATCCGGGGATGCGCCCAGGCGGCGGAGCTGCCGGGTGATGTTGCCGCCGGACTGGGCTTTCCACTCCCAGACTTTTTCGATAAATTTTTCGCGGCCAAGGTCGTGCCGGGAGACACCTTCAGCCTCCAGCAGGCGCTCCACGACCATTTGCGTGGCAATGCCCGCGTGATCGGTCCCTACTTGCCAGAGCGTGTTGTTGCCCAGCATGCGATGATAGCGAATCAGGGCATCCATGATGGCTTCCTGAAAGCCGTGGCCCATATGAAGGCTGCCAGTGACATTCGGTGGMGGAATCATGATGCAGTAGGGATCTGCCTGGGGATCTGAGCCGGGTTTGAAATAACCCTGYTGCTCCCAGGTCTGGTACCRCTTGGATTCAATATCTTGGGGACTGTAGGTCTTTTCCATGCGCWCTCGTAGGGGTTTTTGGYAGAACATGACACCCCATGGCGGATANNGCGGGGCAAATAAACGTAAAGGCGGGGATTATAAAGGGCCAGCTAGCCTGCGTCGACGTGGTTTTCGTCRCCTTCYGSGGAATCSGARCTGAGYGCCAGGCGCAGTTTTTCCCGTAGCYGGYGYTCCAGGACGGGCAGGTAWTCTGCAATCAGYTCATCCAGCAAATCCTCCAGCTCCRYGCTGGCTGMTGYMGGGGYCGARTRSMTCGGTTGASCGGCAGGYTCGGYCGSTGWCGGCAGCGGGGTTTGAKGGGKTTGCAGMGTWGCSGGGTGGCTGGMCGCTTSAGGTGGATTTTGTTCACYTTCTAGTAATGGYTCAGTGAGAATCGGGATGTCCAGCTCGAACGGGTCGTCRAGGTCGTCGAGRGCCTCATCCAGCATGGGAATATTCTGCTGAACCTCRGGACTGTCGTGGAGGGTGTAACGCARCTGATCGAGYTCYTCGATCAACGTCTTGCGCGGGTCTTTGGGCTCATGATTCATGGCGCCTACCTCTGGCCGCCAGCAAAGTGATCCGTATGCCTGGTGATCAACACTATTTTTTGTTGCTCAGGTCGTGAAAGTTTAGTGGATAGCCGCGGTGTTTATAAAAGCTGAAACGTGAGCGTTTCGATTCTATCACCCGTTGGTCATCGTAGACGATCTCAATGGCTTTCTCAAAGCGCGAAAACCATCCCGGTGTCTCTTTCGCCAGGTTGATCAGCAATCCGTGGTGCTCCCCCGGGTCATCATCGTGATTGATGGCGATGGCTGAGGCCGGTTTTGATTCTATGGCGTGGGGCAGAAAGGCGGTCGGCCGAAATGACCAGAGCAGGTCGTCGAGTTGACGGGAAACATCCTTGTCACCCGTGTGAAGCAATACTTGCAGGCCCTGCTGAAAAGCTTTTTCCGTCAACTGGCAGGCCAGCATCAGCGACTCATTGAAGCCACCATTAATTTTATAGAAATTGATATTGGTCATTGGCTGGCCTGTTCAGCCAGAAATTCCACCAACAGGGGAACGGGACGACCGGTAGCACCCTTGTTGGTGCCGCTATTCCAGGCTGTACCGGCGATATCCAGGTGCGCCCAGCGATAATTTTTGGTAAATCGTCCCAGAAAACAGGCTGCGGTGATGGTGCCCGCTTCCCGCCCACCGATATTCGCCATATCGGCAAAATTGCTTTTCAGCTGTTTGTCGTATTCATTCCACAGGGGGAGTCGCCAAACCCGGTCACCGCTGGTCTGGCCAGCGTTTTCAAGTGCCTGTGCCAGGGTATCGTCATTGCTCAGCAGGCCGCTGGCATGACTGCCCAGCGCCATGACACAGGCGCCGGTAAGTGTTGCAATATCAATCACGAAAGAGGGCTTGTAGCGCCCGGCGTAGGTGAGCGCATCACAGAGAATCAGGCGGCCCTCGGCATCGGTATTGAGCACCTCAATGGTTTGTCCGGACATGCTGGTCACCACATCACCCGGCCTGGTGGCAGTGCCACTGGGCATATTTTCGACCGCCGGGATAATGCCTGTGACATTCAGGGGCAGCTTGTATTCGGCAATTGCCGACAGCGTGCCAATAACGCTGGCGGCACCGCACATATCGTATTTCATTTCATCCATGCCGGCCCCGGGTTTGAGGCTGATGCCACCGGAATCAAAGGTCACCCCCTTGCCCACCAGCACGATCGGTTTGCCGCGGCTTTTGCCCCCCTTGTATTCCAGCACAATCATTTTTGCTGGCTGTTCAGTGCCCGCGGTCACCGATAACAGTGAACCCATGCCGAGCGTTTCCATCTGTTTCTCGCTCAGGACCTTGCAGTCAAGGTTGGGGTATTGGCCCGCCAGCTCCCTAGCCTGACTGGAAAGGTAGCTGGGGGTGCAGATGTTGCCGGGCAAGTCGCCCAGTTCCCGGCTGCGATTGACACCGTTGGCGATGGCGCCGCCGAGGAGCAGGGCCTGTTTCACTGGGCCGAGTCCCTGTTTGGACGGGCATATCAGGGAAACCTTGCTCAGGCTCGCAGGTTTCTTTTCCCGGGCTTTGAACGGGTTGAACAGATACGCCGCTTCGCCCAGTTTGCGGGCCAGCTGCTGAGCCAGCCAGGGACGCTCTCGCTCGTTTACGGCGATGCCTTCCAGTGATATGGAGGCAGACTTTATCGGCAATTTGGTCAATTGGCTGGCCAGATTAGACAGGGTGTTGAGGCAGGTTTGTTCGTTGAGCGCTTCTTTGCCGGCACTGAAGATGAGCAGGCGTTCCGCTGCCAGGCCTTTTGGTTCATTGATCAGCTGCATGCCGCCGTCGGCATATTTGATATCGCCTTTTTTGATCAGTCGCGCGATCAACCCTTCCGTAGCCTGGTCGATTTGTTGAAGGTCAGGGCAGTCGAGCCCCTTCGGGCCATAGGCCAGCACGAGACATTCGGTTTTGCGGGTGGTGAGCTGACCGACAAAGGTGTTAAATTCCATGATATCTCCATTGAGGGGTAGGGAGTGCGAGACAATAGCAGTGTAATTCTGGATAATTGGATGAACAACTCCAATGCTAGTCCGCCGAGCATAACAGGAACCCACACTTGCTGATATTTCGCTACATTGCCAAGGATCTACTGATCTCTACATTTGCTGTCAGTGGGATTTTGCTGATCCTGGTTGCCAGTGGCCGATTTGTGAAGTACCTGGCAAGAGCGGCAGCGGGTGAAATGGATGCTGGTGTGCTACTGGCCATTATTGGCTACCGCCTGCCCGGTTTTCTCGAATTGATTCTGCCACTGGCTTTCTTTCTTGGCATATTGCTCAGTTACGGTCGGCTTTACGTGCAGAGTGAAATGACCGTGATGCGAGCCTGTGGTATGAGCGTGCGCAGGCTGGTGGTTTATACCATGATTCCGGCGGTGTTCGTCGCGTCTATTGTTGCCTGGCTGAGCCTGGATGTCAGTCCCTCCGGGATGCAAAAAGCCGAAGCCCTGTTGCTTGCTCAAAAGGAACGCGGCGAACTGGACGGTTTGATTGCAGGGCACTTTCATCCCCTGCAGGGTGGTCGGGGTGTTACCTACACCGAAGAAGTGACCAAGCAGAAAGAAATGCGGGACGTGTTCCTGGCGGAAAACAATCCCGATGCCGTGGAAGGTAAACAGCTGGTACTGGTGGTGGCGCCCACCGGGCACGTCCGTGTAAGTCCCGACCCGAAAGAGGCGAATTTCCTGGTCCTTGAGAATGGCTACAGAATTGAGGGTGTTCCGGGCAATGCCGATTACCAGATCACCCGGTTTGAGGAATATGGTCAGCGGTTGAGCAAGCCTGAAGAACCAAGGAGCCGGGACAAGGTGGATACGTTGGCAACTGGCGCTTTGTTGAGTTCGACGCTTCCGTCCCATGTTGCCACCCTTCACTGGCGTCTGTCTGTGCCGGTGCTGGTTCTGGTGGTGGCATTATTGGCAGTTCCCCTCAGTAAGACAGACCCTCGCCAGGGCCGATTTGCCAAGACCCTGCCGGCGGTCATTCTATACATGGTTTACCTGGTTTCCCTAAGTGGTGCCAGAGGCTTGGTGGAGGACGGCAACACCGCGGCACTCGTATTGATGTGGGGAATCCATATCCTGTTTCTGGGTATCGCTGTGCTGCTGTTTAACTGGTCTGCAGTAAGCGCCCTGTTTGCACGTCTTTCAGGTTTTGCCAGAAAACCGGTGGGCATGCAGTCATGAAGTTAAATGCAGGCTATCAGTCGATGAGGCGTCTGTCCTCCTATGTGATGGCATCGGTGTTGTCGGCGATTGCCATGGTTCTGCTGGTTATCGTGACGCTGGATGCGGTGGGTGCTGTCATCGACGGGGTGGACGATATTGGTAACAGATACACTTTTTCTCAGGTGGTTATCTATGTTGCCTTGACCCTGCCAGCACGCATTTACGAACACATTCCAATGGCATCCCTGATCGGCTGCCTGGTTGGTCTCGGTGTGTTGGCCAATAATTCTGAATTGGTAGTGATGCGATCGGCCGGGGTTTCCCTGCTACGCATTGTCTGGTTTGTAAGCCGCCCGATCTTGTTACTGATTTTTTTGGGTGCACTGCTGGGTGAATTTGTGGTCCCTTATATGGACCAATATGCCGAGAGTCGACGCATGGTTCTGAAAGGTGGGGAGAGCTCTCAGGAAACCAATATTGGTATCTGGAACAAGGAAGGCAATGAATACATGCATTTTAATGCAGTGTATCCCGGCGGTGTTTTGTTCGGGGTGACCCGCTATGAATTTGATGAGGAGCACCGGCTCCAGAGAGCGAGTTTTTCCGAGCGGGCGACTTACCAGGGTGATCATTGGCTGGAAGAGCGGGGAGTAATCACCCATTTCCTGGATGACAAAGTGGAAACCGGTGAATTCACCACACGTCTCTGGGATAGCAAGCTGTCACCGGAGTTGCTCTATCTGATTATCCTCCCGCCGGAGTCACTGGCCATTCGAAGTCTTTACGATTACACCGAGTATCTGGAAGGGCAGGGCCAGGATGCRTCGAAATATCAATTGGAGTTCTGGCGCAAGGCRCTACAGCCGTTGACGATWGTCAGCCTGGTATTGATTGCCATTTCCTTTGTRTTTGGYCCRCTCMGGCARGTGACGATGGGCTACCGRATTTTTGCYGGWGTTCTGGTRGGGCTGGTGTTTAGYACTGCCCAGGATCTGCTGGGRCCCGCGAGTGTGGTSTTCGGTTTYYCCCCGCTAYTGGCGGTAGTSATCCCGGCRCTGGTGTGTGCTGCYATYGGGTTGATYCTGCTGCGCAGRGCRGCCTGAYCYCCTATTGYKMGNGNGCTTCCCCWGSKYWRKYKGKSASMSGKWTTTNTTTTGCTCCGTTTTGGCGGYTTCGGTAATACAACCGTTCGKGTATGGCTCCATTTATCATGCAGGCARTCGCCGTTACGGYYCACYAGGCACCACAGATARCCAATGCCGAACACGGCAAAGGAYAGYGGTGCTAACRCCGTGCGTATCCAGCAGGYTWGCYWGGGSGGGGTRTCCYCATTTTSASCGATGAGCTGAATTCGCCAGGATTTCATGCCSAGGGTTTGKCCTGAACGACGCCAGCACCATACAAAAAACAGCGCASAAAAAAACCACCATCCCACCAWRATTAATAATTGCAAMGAGTTGTGTGGYGCSTGCATGGTGTCGTCACCRAAYARCCTGCGCAGCAATAACAGTAMAACSCCATASGCRAAACTGATGCCCAGYAGCAAAAAACTGTCATAAAGCATTGCCATCARGCGTCTTGCCAGATTTGCGGARGGGAGRRTGGCGAGTGTGGGAGMGGTCAAGGAGCACTTCACTTWTGTCAGTTAGGGTGTTGGCGAGTYTATGATSAYCACTTCAGGNCTGCTAAYCATTGATGTTCARYGGCCGCATTCTAGCAAAACACCATCAACTCGACATCGATAACTGAGATCAATTTCTCCCACTCACCTGATCAGGTAATCCACTTCCTTGCGCACACGATCTTTGCCTTCGGCATCGGACTGCGATTTGGCGCAAAAAAAAGGCTGCCGGTGAGGGCAGCCTGTCAATAAGGCCTATGGGATTGGCCTTGGGCACTAGTTGCTCTTGCGAGCAAGGGGGTAAGACAATATTAAGCGCTAGTAGTGGGGCTATCCGCTTTCGGTGTTGTGGTCGGTGCTGGTTTTGTCTCAGCGCTGACGGGTTTGCTGGCTGCGGGAGCCGGTTTAGCTGCTTCCGGTTTGGCGGCCGCTTTTTTAGCGGGTGCCTTTTTGGCCGCAGGCTTTGCCGCTGGCGTAGCAGTTGCTGATGACTTGGCCGTTAGCTTGTTCACGGTGCGAATCAGCTCGTCCACTTTGGCATTCAGCTCGGCCAACTTGTCATCGTTGCTGTAGAACGAAGGCATGGATGGAATTGTCGGCATCACCATTTTGGATGAGACTTTTTCACGAATCTCGTCGATTCTGGAGCTGACATTCATATTGATGCCGCCCTTGCGAAGTTCCTTGCCCTGTTTCTTGAGCTTTTCACCTTTGGCTTTCAGTTTGCCGCCTGCTTCCTTGAATCTGTCGCCGGTTTTGTCCAGTCTGGACTTGGCTTCTGATTCAATTTTTGTGCCGCGGGCAACCAGGTCGTCAAAATAACGACGGGTCTGATCGCTCATTTTTTCATAGCCATCATGAATGTTGTTGAGGCCGTGACCATAGGCGCCGAGTCCGGCCAGCCAGATCTTGCGTGCCAGTTCTTCGGTTTTGTCGATAGTGTTTTTAAGTTCTGCCATAGTAATATCTCCGGTAGCAGTTGAATTCGTGTGTTTACGCTTAATTTCATGCCACATTAGTGATAATTTTTAGAAAACGCATACTAAAAACCAGGTTTTTACGAAATAGTGGAATTTATTTTGCAACGCAGTCGGGATGCTGATGAAAAGACGTGATCATATTCTGTTGGTGAGTCTGGACCTGTTTAATCGCGAAGGTGAAACCAACCTCACTGCAGTGGATATTGCCAATGAGCTGGAAATCAGCCCCGGTAATCTCTATTACCATTTCAAAGGAAAGGAGGAGATGGTCACGGAGCTCTATGAGCAGTTTGAGGCCGGTATCGACACCCTGCTACAGGACTCCCGCAGCGCAGAAGCCAGTCTGGAGGAGCATTGGCTCTACCTGTATGTGATGCTGGAGCATATCTTTAACTACCGCTTTTTTTTCCGTAATACCACAGACCTCTTGCACAAGTACCGCGGTATAGATAAGCGGTTCGGCAAGTTGGTGGAAAAGCAGTATCAGTGGATACACGGGTTGCTGGATAGCCTGCTTGAGGGAGGTTTGCTGGCGGATAGAACAATGATTGCAAGTCGTGTTGATCAGTTGGCCGACAACATGATGCTGATTTTCACACACTGGTTTCAATTTCAGAATCTTCGCAAAAAAGAACTCGACCAGCACCAGTTTATCCAGGGTGCCATTTTACAGATTATGGCACTATTGGCGCCTTATCTGGGTGAGCAGCAATTGCAGTTTATGGAAGCCTGTACGGAGCTTTCTCTCCGCGAGAAGCAGTGCCAGTAATCCGGCATTCGGCCAAGTCCAGTCAAATCACAAAAAAGAGAGGGGTAGATGAGCCATATTCAGTTGGAACGCAATCACACCATGGAGAAAGAACAGGTTCGCACCATGACGGAAGAGCTGGGACAAAAACTGAAAGCCAAACATGGTGGTGATTATTGCTGGGAGGGCGATACGGTCCATTACAAACACAGCGGTATTGATGCCAAAGTGAGCTTTGATGACAAAACCGTCAGAGTGGATGTAACCCTTGGCCTATTGATGAGCGCCTTTAAAGGAATGATCGAGTCAGAAGTCACCAAGTATCTGGATGAAAAGTTTGCCTGAGTGCGCCGCTCACTTATTTCAGGCCAAGGAGAGTAGCTGGGATATTCCGGCGCGCCAGCTCTTCCCTGGTGGCTGCGTCCGCAGTTGAAGTTAGAGGCTTGTTGCTCGCAGCCAGTAGGATTCGTAACAGATTTATCGGGTTCTCCGTCCCAGGAGCGAAAAAAAAATAAGTTAACACCACCAACACAGGACGGGCAGCAGCGAGTTCCAGCGTTAAATTCTGTCTTCAAACTGAACGGGTTCTTTGCCTGTATTGCGGATAACGACAGTGCTCGCCAGCTTATCGTGCCAGCCCTGTTTGCGCTGGTCTATGCCCACCCAAATAAATCCAAGGCATAGTGGAACAGCGGATAAAATGTACGCAAAGTATCTGCCGATAGCCTGGCCGGTTCGCATTTTTTCACCGGTTGATGCGTCGACGATTTGTAATTTCATGGCCATTTTGCCGGGCGTGCCGAGATAATGTAGCCAAAACCATATTGTTGCGACAAATGGCACAACATAGCCAAGCATAACGTCCCAGAAGCCGTATATGAGTTTGTCCCCTACCCAATACTCTTCACCGTAAATAAGGCTTAATGGCACATATAAAACAATCGCCATGATCACTAAATCAATGAGCAGTGCGCCAAATCTAATCCAGAAACCTGCGTATTCCTTATTTTCCATAAAGCAAAAACTCCTTAATGTGATTTAGTGGTTAATGGTTTTATATCACGTAAATACGTTGTGCAACATTCAATACTGGACTCGCTTTTGTAGGGCCTTGATAAGACGTTTTGGCATGTCTGGTTCCTTTCGGGAGTTCTACCTAGTCCTACTTATCCTTGCGGTATCAGCCCGTTTCACCCTTGCGCATTGCTTCCGCTGTATGCTCTGCCAGGCTGATCCCGGCTTGATTCATCGTCAAATAAGTGTAGTTTGCACCCGCCTCGCGGATCTGCTCCTGATGCGTGTCATGCAGGGCGTGCGAGACGATAGGCCCGCTGAAACCGCGCTGGCGCAGAGATCGGGCGGCTATCAGTTTGGCCTCAAGATCGTCCATGGCCAGGATCGCTGCCTTGATCTGTCCCAGATCGCAACTGCGCCAGAAATTGCTGTCCTCTGCATCGGCGAACATCACGTTGCGTCCCGCCTCTTGGTGCGCTTTGGCAGTGTAGGTGTCTGCATCAAGCCCCAGCGGCTTGAATCCATCTTGTTCGATCTGGCGGTAAGCGGCGCTGCCGGTCCGGCCCATGCCAAAGATCAGCACATCGGCATCGCCCATTTCCTTTGGTTGCTCGTCAGGGTGAATAGTATCGCGTTCATATCGACGCAGGTTGGCTTCGTACTGTTCGTACAGCGGATGTGCGAAGCGATTGAGCGGCGCCGAGATCACGAAAGAAATCGATACGGCAATGGCCAGTGGCACGAGGTATTCGGGCAGAACACCCGCCGCTACGATCAACCCGAACTCGGAATATGCGGTCAGACTAAGCGCGGTCAGGAATGCGCTGCGTGCGCGCAATTTGAACGCCACCATCAGTGCGAAGAACAGCGCCCCCTTAAGCGAAAGCACGATACCAACGGCCACGGCAAAGACCATCGCGTCCCAATCCGGTAGACCGGTCAGTCCGATTTGCAGGAAAAACCCGACAAGGAAAATTTCCTTGAGCGACCAGAGCGACTCGCCCAATTCCTTTGCGCGGCTGTGGGTGGACAGCAGCACCCCCATCACCAGCGCGCCGATTTCCGATGAAAGGCCCATCGCCTCAAACCCCATGCCGCCGATCACCAGCGACAGCATCATGCCCATCAGCACCAAGAGTTCATCATGGCCTGCGAAATCCAGCAACTGATGCAGTACCGGGCGAAGTAGCGGCAAAGTAAAAACCAGTAGCGCCCAGATATTCGGTGTCTGGCCCGACCAGACCGCCAGCACCACCAGCGCGATAATGTCCTGCACGATCAGGATGCCGATGGCGGTGCGACCGTGAAAGGCGCCCAGCTCGCGCTTGGTTTCCAGCAGTTTTGCGGCCAGCACGGTTGACGAGAACGACAGGGCGATCGCCAGCAAAAGTGCGCTGTTCCAGTCCAGCCCCATGAACAGTTTCAGCCCCGGCAGGAAGACAGCGACGGAAATCGCGAAATGTAACAGCGCCCCGCCCACTACCTGCGGCTGTGCGATCTGTTCCAGCTTGAGCTTGAGCCCGACAGTGAAAAGCAGCATCAGAACGCCCAGATGCGCCACATGGTGCAGCGTTTCCCCGGTGTACGCGGGCAGGCCAAGCGGCGGCCCGAAGATATTGATGGCAAACCCCGCTGCCAGAAAGCCAACCAGGGGCGGCAAGCCAATCTGACGGACGGCCAGACCGAAAAAGAAGGCGAAACTGATGGTGATAACTTCAAACACTGCGCGGTCTCCGTTTCAATAACTTGATCTCGGTGTCAACTTTACTGTGAAACACCGCATAGCGATTCTTTATCATCCGGGGCCGCGCAATGCTGACACAAACGAGTGCCCTGTTAGCCCAAAATAGGGTCGAGAAAAATCGTTATCAGTATAAATCCCGTTGAAATCCCACAAACACATCCCGAATATTTTTTACTTCACCCAGTTCGTTTACCGCATCGCGTATGCTGTGATATTTCAGCTCGATCAACTGCGGCAGTTTTTCGAGGTCGAGTTCGCCGACGCCACGTTCGACGTAATGGCCGAGTACGAACTGCAGGAATTCCTGTTGCCGGTAATCGTTGTAATGGCTAAAAATGGCCGCACGGTGTGAATCGACACGCTCTGTACGGCTGAGGGGCGGATGATTAAAGGCAATATAGGCAAGCACATCATAGAGATCGCTCTTCTCCGCATTGATCATCTTGCCGATTTCCCGCAACTGCTCGACACCAAAGCCGCGTTCCTCCAGTCCCTCGAGCAACTTCTTGCGGGTTTGTGGCTGGCTCCAGGTGCTGCGCAGCTCATCTTCGTTTTTGAATAACTCAGGCAGTTGACCAAACAGCTGTTCGACAAATTGTGTGGCTGACAGGGGTTTTCCATCCGGTCCCCAGAAGCTGGTGGAACTCATGTGTTGAATCGTGCGTTCCTTGCCATCGGCCAGCTTGATTTTCGTTTTAACACGCTTCTCACACTCACAAGGATATTCACCGCACACCGGGCAGGCTTCCGGTTCTGGGCGCTCGCACGCACAGGGGGTCTGGCCGCAAATCGCGCAAGGCTCGGGTGGCGTCACTTCGCAGCTACAGGGAATGTTGCCACAGCGTTTGCAGGCTTCCGGCTCCAGTGGCTCGCCGTCCCATTCCGGGTCGTTGAAATGCTCGTAGGCTTTTACAAAATCATAGATGGTGAAATAGTCCTTGCCATCAAACAGGCGGGTTCCGCGTCCGACAATCTGCTTGAACTCGATCATCGAATTCACCGGACGCATCAAAACGATATTGCGGATATTGCGGGCATCCACCCCGGTGGAAAGCTTCTGTGAGGTCGTCAAAATGGTGGGAATGGTTTTCTCGTTATCCTGAAACAGACGCAGAAAACGCTCACCTTCGGCGCCGTCATTGGCGGTTACCCGCACACAGTAATTTGGCTCTCGGCTGGTTTTATACTGGTTAATCAGATCGCGCACTGCCAGGGCATGTTCCTGTGTGGCGCAGAACACCAGCGTCTTCTGGCGCTGGTCTATCTTGTCCATAAACAGCTTAACCCGGTAGGCTTCGCGCTCTTTAATCTCAATCACGCGATTAAAGTCATCTTCGGTGTAGCGCCGGCCTTCCTCTATTTCGCCTTCAATCAGGGTGTCATCCGAGGTGTACACATACTCATCCAGCGTGGTGGCAATTTGCTGTACGCGAAACGGGGTGAGAAACCCGTCGTTAATGCCTTCTTTCAACGAGTAGACATACACCGGTTCGCCAAAATAGGCATAGGTATCGGCATTGTGTTTGCGCTTCGGTGTGGCCGTTAAACCCAGCTGCACCGCGGGCGAGAAATAGTCCAGAATGCCGCGCCAGTTGCTCTCGTCATTGGCACCGCCACGGTGACACTCGTCGATAATAATCAAATCAAAGAAGTCTGGTGGATACTCGCCAAAACTGGGCAGTGAGTTGCCGTCTTCGTCCTGACCCGACATAAACGTCTGGAAGATGGTAAAAAAGATACTACCGTTTTTCGGCACCTGGCCTTTCTTGCGAATGGTTTCCGGGTCGATGCGCACCAGAGCATCTTCCGGGAATGCAGAGAAACTGTTGTACGCCTGATCGGCGAGAATATTGCGATCCGCCAGAAACAGAATCCGTGGCCGCCGAGTCGGCTCGCGGCTCAAGTTCCAGCGGCTGTGGAACAGTTTCCAGGCCAGCTGAAAGGCAATCGCGGTTTTACCGGTGCCGGTGGCCAGTGTCAGTAATATGCGCTCTTTGCCCTCAGCGATGGCTTCCAGGGCTTTATTGATCGCATTGTGCTGGTAATAGCGCGGCTGCCAGAAACCGCCCTTGTCCTCAAACGGCACCTCACCGAAACGTTCACGCCAGTTGTTTTGTGCGGCAAAGGTCAGCGCCCATAGCTCATCCGGCGTGGGATAGCGATCCACATGGCTTTCCTTGCCTGTCTGCATATCAATCTGATAAATGCCGGCGCCATTGGTGGAGTAGCTGAAACGGGTTTGCAGGCGCTCGGCGTAACGCTTGGCCTGGGCCACGCCCTCGGTATCCGCCAGGCTTCGCTTTTTCGCCTCAATCACACCCAGCTTCTGGCCTTTGTAAAACAGCACATAATCGGCAATGTCCTGCTTGCCGCGTTTGCCTGCCCCCTGCAAACGCCCCAGGGTAATCACCTCGCGCCTAACCCGGCTGCCGTCCACCACGCCCCAGCCCGCGGCTTTCAGGGCGGGGTCGATCAGTTCGGCGCGAGTTTCAGCTTCGTTAAGGCCAGTTTTGTTCATCACAGTCAGTCTTCAGTGTTGTTTGCCAGCATATTCATAATCAGGCGAATCATGGTGTCTTTATTGGCCGGATCGGACTCGGCCACCAAAAGCGTCAGGGCTGCCAGTCCTGTGTCATTGTTCACGGGTTCACCCGATAACCGACAGAGATGATGACGTCAAGGTTGTAGTGCTCGACCTGATAGGTTTTACCGTCGGCGGCAGTATGTGCAATTTTTGCACATACTGAATCCGCATCCAGTTCTCCCTCAGTAAACACATTGCGCAAATGCTTGGTAATGACTGAACGCTCGCGTCCAAACAGTTGGCTCATCTGTTCCTGGCGCAACCATACAGTATCGTGCCGGGCATCCATCCGCACCTCGACGGCATGGTCGGCATCTTCGTAGATAATGATGGGGTTTTCGTTCTTCTGGTTCATGCGATTTCCTCTTCCTTAAGGATTGCTTCAGTTGTTGCCTTGGTTGCGGTTAATTCACCGGAGAAGGCTTTTTGTAACAGGGATTGTTTGAGTTCTTTAAGTGAATTTAGTTTTTGTTGATAACTGGATGCAAGCTTTCTAACCTCCTCCTGAATCTCATTTAGCCTGTCCGCTATTTCTTTCTGCTTACCTATAGTTGGTGGGAAGCAAATATCAATTTCACCCAACTTTGTCGGTGATGTATGACGGACTTTCACGCCTGAAGCTGATAACTGGACTGCGTCACGAAACTCACGAGTATTGAGCTGATGAAAAAAGAAATCATTATGCCACTCGACATCATCAAAAGGTTGCACGAGACCAAGTCGCTGGTTGTGCAAGTACTTGCTTGCCTCAGGAACAATAAGCGGGCTTCCAAGTAAACCTGCGGCTTGCTCAGTCATCGCAATAAGAAACATACCTTTGTCCATCAGATAACCATCAGGTATTTCGCCTTGATAGTATTTTGTTTTCTTTCCTTGGTCGCGAAAACCTCCAGACTCATAAAAGGAACCCGGCGTCAGGACGACATAATCACTATCTTTGACAAAGAACTCACTTTTAAATGCAAAGCCATGCTTGATGTTACAAACATCTCTGAGCTTAGTTTCTTTCCACCCTTCGTCCCGCTTGGTAAAAACGTTGCTGAGAGAACTTTCAAACAAATTACGGGCATTGGCGAGGTTTTTTTCGGTGTTGGCTATCGCAGTGTCGATGCCGGTAAAGGCCTCATCGAGAATGGCGACGATGCGTTTTTGCACGCGTGGAGATGGAAGATCTATAGCTATATTATTTAAATCACTGAGTTTTAGCGATGGATACTTATGATCCTGAATTAAATCTTGCGCTCTTACTGTCATTAAAAAGTAGTAAACAAATGAGTCCAACGCGAACTCTGGCCGAGCTTTTATAGTGGCCAAATGACTTGAGACATAAGCATCTCTAGCAAGCTTCACTCTATGATTAAGGAATGTTGACGCACCACTCTTTGGTACTAACACACTACCTGCGGGCACGAGCCGCATTTTTCGCACGCCTTCCTCGTTAAGCCTATCTCTAGTTTCCGAGATCGAACCAATTCGGATCTGCCCCACATCTGAAGTTCGCACGAAAGGAATCGTCCCATTAAGGAAAAGCTCTTTCTTCTGCGGTGCAGAGTTACCAGCACCGATATGGGCAATATCGCCCAAAAAATAATTTTCCCAACCTTCCTTCATAACATCCCCCGAATCCCTTCCAGTATCTCCACGCTTTCCGCATCCAGGGTCTCAATCTCGTTGATAATCACTTCCGGGTCACGCAGCGGGTCTTCTTCGACCTTATTGGGGTTTTTCACCGACAGGTCGAAGCTGGTCGGATCAATGTCATTGATACTCACACTCCAGGATTCATCGGAATCCGCAAAGCTTTTCTGCAGTTGCACAAATTCTTTCAGGTCGTTGTCGTTGAGCGGGTTGGTCTTGCCCAGGCTGCGTTTAGGATCGAGGTGGTAGTACCAGATATTGCGGGTAGGCGCGCCCTTCTCGAAAAACAGCACCACGGTTTTGACCCCGGCGCCAAGAAAGGTGCCGCCGGGGCAGTCGAGGATACTGTGCAGATTACAGTTTTCCAGCAGTTCCTGGCGCAGCGCTTTGGAGGCGTTGTCGGAATTGGAGAGAAAGGTGTTTTTAATTACCACCGCGCCACGGCCACCGGCTTTCAGGTTCTTGATGAAGTGCTGCAGGAATAGGAAGGCGGTTTCACCGGTCTTGATGGGGAAATTCTGCTGCACCTCCTTGCGCTCTTTACCGCCAAAGGGTGGGTTAGCCAGAATCACGTCGTAGCGGTCTTTTTCCTGAATATCGCTGATATTTTCGGCCAGGGTGTTGGTGTGAATAATATTCGGTGCTTCGATGCCATGCAGAATCATATTCATAATGGCAATGACATAGGCCAGGCTTTTCTTTTCCTTGCCGAAGAAGGTGCGGGTTTGCAGGGTGTTGAGCTGGCTGGTGGTGAGCCCAGTGATGTCATTGGCACCCTTGCCATCCACGCCATCAAAACCGCCGTGGCGCCCCTCATATCGCATATAGTCGTAGGCTTCACAGAGGAAGCCCGCCGAGCCGCAGGCGCCGTCATATATCCGTTCGCCGATTTTGGGGTCAATCACCTGAATCATGGCGCGGATCAGTGGCCGCGGGGTGTAATACTCACCGCCGTTGCGCCCGGCATTACCCATGTTTTTGATTTTGGCTTCGTAGATATGCGACAGCTCGTGCTTTTCTCTCTGTGACTGAAACCGCAGGGCGTCGATGTATTCCAGTGCATCCCGCAGCGAGTAGCCACTGGTGAAGCGATTTTTGATCTCACCGAAGATTTCACCGATCTTGTATTCGATGGTATCCGGGCCGGTGGCACGTTGCTTGAAACCCTGCAGATAGGGAAACAGGTCGCGATTGACGTAATCAATCAGGTCGTCGCCGGTTTTGGCGGTATTGTGGTCGAAATTACCTGCTGCATCCTTGGGTGCGGCCCAGTTGGACCAGCGGTATGGTGCATCAATGATAAATTCGTAGCTTGTTCCCTTCAGTTCGGCCTGCATGGCCTTGTCCTGCTCCAGGTCGTCCAGGTACTTGAGAAACAGCATCCATGAGGTCTGTTCGGTGTAATCCAGCTCGGTTGTACAGCCCGCTTCTTTCCAGAGTACGTCGTCGATATTCTTGAAGGTTTGTTCGAACATTCGGGGTCCTGTTTTTATGGTTTGCCAGCCTGGCCGGATCTGCGTGGGGTTATAGGATTAACCGCTTTACATTGCGCTTTTGTACCTGGCCGAATTCGGTTTAGCACCTGATGATGTCCTTGTATTGGTGGTAACCTGCTGTTTTTCTGATTATTTTCCGGGTGACTGTCTGGATAATGAGCGTCGCTCGAGTATAAGCCGCGCGGTGCATTTGGCAACCTCACGATATATTGCCTTGAATCAGCTGCGGATGCTGAAATATCTACCCTTGAGTATATAAGGGGAATTTTTTGTAGGGATGGGGAAGCCGTCTGCAAGAGACTACATTGCCCTTTGCAATTGGCGTATCTGGTTAAGAAAAAGCTCGGCCAATACGGCGACACAATTAAAAAGGTGTTTGGCCTGTGGTCGTACCACCAGCCCAAAGCAATCTCATACCCCAAGCCTGAATGGACTATTCGACGCAAAGGCAAGTGCCACCGGCGCTTGCCTTGGAGTTCTGTCAATAACTGTACGCTAAGCGAGTGGATAATAGGCCGTGAAACAACTTCAACGTAACGCTCCGCTAATGTGCGCTGCCCGCGGCGTCACCATTTAGCGGTTTGTTAGCAGCTTCAGCTTGCAAACGCTCAACCAGCCAGACCTTTATGATCGACTGCCGTGTAACGCCAATACGAGCCGCTTCACGATCTAACGACTCTACTACCCATGAGGGAAAATCAACATTTATGCGCTTCTGTTCCTGGTTGGCACGACGCGCCGTGGACAAGTCAAGATCATCAATGATGTCCTTCTTACCTTGGTCAAATTTCTTGTCAAAATCTTTAGCTTTCATACAGCTCTACCTCTCTTATGCGAGAGCGCCCCGAATTGCTCCATTTCTATAAGTAATGACGGCAGACCAGTGTTTCTGGCCTATAAGACCTATGACCAAAAATCGAGGCTCATCGTCCGATTTAGCCCGGATTTCCAGCAGGTTAGGGTCCTTCCACAGAGCCTGAGCATCCAGAAAGTCAATTCCATGCTTTTCTAGATTGGCTCGGCTTTTGTCGTCATCATACTCGAAGTCGCTCATGAGTATAAATTATCCATTTTTTACTCATTTAGCAACAGAGGTGGAATTTTCCGTAGCAGCGCTTTGTTATGGCTCATTCCCTCACCCAAAACAAAACAAGTGCTCCAAAGGGAGTTAGAACTCCAGCCAAGAATAAATATACAGCAGCACTAAACATTCGGTACTTAATAAACGATATCCTAGAGTTATTCACGATCTGGTCGCAAAGTGCCACCTCTAATTTGGACTCTCTATTCGAATCTGATTCAATATAACGATTGAATAACTCAAGGTACTTTATTTTGCTGTACTTGCATGCATGCCCAAAGAAAAAAGGGTTATCTGCTTGCTCTTTTTCTGGCATCTCTATCCAAAAAGGAGGGGTTATCCTTGGTATGAACGATGTAAGTGATAAAATTATTGCAGCAGCAACGCATACTGAAAATGAAGTCACATAGGATGTAATGAAGATGCTTTCTATTGATGTAGACGAGTAAAGTCTAAGCACTCCGAAAATTGTTGCGCATCCTAAGGCAACTAGAGCCCCATTTTTGGCTTCTGCGAACTTTAGCCAATCTACAATTTGTTTTAACGTATTTTCAAGCAGGTCAGTTCTATCTTTGTTCATAGCTAAATACTTTCCACCGCAGTTTTAATCACATCCCCGCCATACACATCGCCATCATAATCGTTAACCTTAATGGTCTTTTTGGAAAACCACCCATTTTTGACAGTTTCTGAGTCAGGATTTTCAGACTTATAGCCATCATAGACGGCTTTGGTCATCAGTATAGGACTATTGTTTGAATAGTATGAGCCCATGTCGGTGATATAGAAGCACTTAAAATACTCCTCTTCATGAATTAACTTAGGGGAGTAAGTTTCCTTTAGTCGGCCCAAGAATACTTCAAAATGTACATCTGTCCACGACCACACATCCGTTAATGGATAGTGCACCCCTTGCCGAACACCTCTTACAGAGTACGACTCCTTTTTATTTGCTAAATCCGTAAGTCTTGAAGCAACATTTGCTGGCTTTCCAAGCCACACCAAGCTTCTATAAAATTCTTTTTCGTTACCTTGCCTTATTGCGCCAGACTTAGTGATTAGCATTTTTCCATAATCGATGCCTATTCCCGCGCTGAACTCAAATGATTTAATTTGCTTATTTAGGATATGCTTGCATACACTGTTCATTAAAACTGCTGTATTCACGGCGTCGGTAAAGCAATTTGCTTTATCAAAAACCACCATGACACGATCTCCAATGATATTTCTGACGTGCCCACCGTAGTAACGGGCACACGCAATCATGCTGCGAATAAAACTAGAATACATTTTTGCCAGAGTCTTAGGCCGCCTTTCAGCACTTATCTGAGCCGATCCCCGAATATCTACATAAAGTACGCAGCTTTCTAGACGCTTACATTTTTTCTTATTTGTATCAAGGTTGTCGTATGTAATATTCGGATCTGAAAACGAAGGTACGAAGTTAGTTTCGATAATTTCTACTTCAAATTCAGATGAGTTTACTGTTTTGACTTCTTCATCTATTTCTTTTAAAAAATCTTTCAGTGCCACGAAAATCCCTCAGTAGCCATAACGCCGCGTTCACCGGCTTGTCCGGTGCAACGCCTTGTTATCTTTATTGGGGCTGATTTTCTTTAGGTTTTTATAAAATTCAGCGACTTCGCTCAGGCCAGAATCATTAAGTCCGGAAACTGATTTCTTATCAGTTACGATCTCTACCATTCGGTTGTAGCGCTCTCTCATCCATGAATATTTCACTCTTAAATCAGCTTTCCCATGATGACTGGAGCCCATTAAACCCTTTCGGATAATGTCACCTAGGAGCTCAATATATTCTGGGAAATCGTATTCTGGATCATCTAATTCAGTACGAGCTTTAAAAAAATAGTCTATGTAGTACATCCCGTCCGAATCTTGCTCTAAAAGAGATTCTACATATTTCATTTCATCATCGGACGAGTGCCGAGATGGCTTGTTTCTTGCCGCAACATCAATAACATCTCGGTCTAGAATTATTCGAGGGTACATAGCAGCTTTTGATTCCAACGTGTACGCTTCAACTAAAGCGGGGCCGAAAAGGTATTCATCTGTATGGATAAACTTTCCTATTGCGACTGCACCTCGGCATAGAATCTTTCGGTAGACTAAGCGCATTATCAGATGCTTGATATCAAGTAACGTGGAAAAAACCTGGCTTTCTTCCCCAACCTCAAATGAAATGACAATGGAATCAGAGAATATTGACACCTTTCTAGATGTTGGCTTTGAGAGCGAATCGTATATCTCATTGATCTCCCAGACATCCTTTATAGTTTCATAGGCCTTTATTAACGCGTCAATATTTTCTTTGTTGTCGCTGCCATCCTTTCTTATAGTCTCGTTTAAAAGAGACTTAAACCCAAGGATGTCTATGAACGCAACAACTCTATTTTCATACTTCATAGTTCAACTCTAAAAGATAATATTTGTATATTGCGCACGCCCGCTTTGCCGAATCTGATATTCGGCCCTATTTGATAACGAATTGATACAGAATAGAAAATTGAGACATATCCGATTCCCTTCTGAATAAAGCGAGTTTTTCCTATTATCTAAAGTAATAGGATCTCGTTATCTTTTCCCGCGAATCTACAACACTCTGTTTTATTTGGGTTATTTTTTCTGTGTGGCAGGATAACGCGCATTGACTGAGTATAAACCGAGAGGGGGATTTAACAATATCTCGATAGACTGTATACAAAAACAGTATATCGAGCGTGTATACCTATTTAATTTAGATGGTGCCCGAAGCCGGGGTCGAACCGGAACGGAGGTTGTTGTTCTAAGGGCGTTAAGCCAAATCTGATGTTTTAAGGCATCCGTTAGTGTCAGGAGTAAGAAAGACCTCTAGCCGTCTACTTTTGAAAATATGGCTTTGGAGTGGGGGTGTGGTGAGATATTTATAAGGTGTTGATATTAAAGTGGTACCAGAGGCCGGACTCGAACCGGCACGCTTTTAAGGGCGGGGGATTTTGAATCCCCTGTGTCTACCAATTTCACCACTCTGGCACAGGGGCGCGATTATAGCAGTGGCCCCCGGAGAAGCAATAGAGCGGTGTCGTTCCGGTTGCTGGGTACGCTGGCTCTGGCGGTGGATTTCCATTACCCTTGCGGCCTTTTACAAGCCTCTCCAAAAAGTATGCGCCGAGACCATTTCCATTACCCTCTGCCCGATGAGCTGATTGCCCGTCAGCCCGCTGCCGAACGCCGTGGCAGCCGTCTTCTGGTGGTGGATGGCGTGACGGGAGCGCTGCAGCATCTGCAGTTTCCGGCGATCAGTTCGCTGGTGAACCCCGGTGACTTGCTGGTGTTCAATAACACCCGGGTGATACCGGCCCGGCTGTTTGGTCAGAAGGATTCCGGCGGCAAAGTTGAAATGTTGGTGGAGCGCCTACTGGGCGACCAGCGATTGCTGGCTCATCTGCGGGCCAGCAAATCACCCAGGGCTGGCACCCGGCTTCAGTTCGAAGGTGGTGTGGAAGCCGAGGTGGAAGGTCGCGATGGTGACCTGTTCCAGCTGTGTTTTCTCGGTGACAGGACGGCGCTGGACATTCTTGAGAGCCACGGCCATATGCCTTTGCCGCCCTACATTGATCGCGCCGATAACCCTGCTGACCGGGAGCGCTATCAGACGGTGTACGCTGAAAAGCCCGGCGCGGTAGCTGCGCCCACGGCGGGGCTGCACTTTGATCAGCCGCTGCTCGACCAGCTTCGCGCAAAGGGGGTGGATTTTGCCTTTGTCACGTTGCATGTGGGGGCGGGCACCTTTCAGCCGGTGCGGGTTGACCACATTCACGATCATCATATGCACTCAGAGGTGATCGAGGTCTCGGCTGAGGTCTGCCAGCAGGTGCGGGAGACCCGCGCCCGGGGCGGTCGGGTTATTGCGGTCGGGACCACGAGCGTACGATGCCTGGAAAGTGCCGCCGCCGGTGGCCAGATACAGCCGATGACCGGTGAGACCGATATTTTTATCTACCCCGGTTATCCGTTCAAACTGGTGGATGCGCTGCTGACCAATTTCCACCTGCCGGAATCGACGCTGCTGATGCTGGTGAGCGCCTTCTCCGGGTACACACACATGATGAACGCCTACCGGCAGGCGGTGGCGGAGCGCTATCGGTTTTTCAGTTATGGCGATGCCATGTTTTTGACCCGCAATCCCGCCGCCACAGAGGACATTCCCCAATGAGAAACAGTTGTTTTATGTCCTTTGAGGTGGCTTGCCGCGATGGCGAGGCGCGCCGTGGCAGAATGACCTTTCCCCGCGGTACGGTTGAAACACCGGCATTTATGCCGGTGGGTACCTGTGGCACCGTCAAGGGCATGTTGCCGAGGGATGTTGCGGCCACTGGTGCCCAGATTCTGCTCGGCAATACCTTTCACCTGATGCTGCGCCCCGGCACAGACGTGGTGATGGAACACGGCGGGTTGCATGAATTTATGCACTGGCCGGGACCAATCCTGACCGATTCCGGCGGTTTTCAGGTGTTCAGCCTCGGGGCGATCAGCAAGATATCCGAGCAGGGCGTGGCTTTTCGTTCACCTATCGATGGCAGTGACGTGTTTCTCGATCCGGAGACATCCATTCGGGTGCAGCAGCAGCTCGGTGCGGACGTGGTGATGATCTTTGATGAGTGCACCCCTTACCCGGCAACCGAACAGCAGGCCCGTGCCTCAATGGAGCTTTCGCAGCGCTGGGCGAAACGCAGCAAGGATGCCCACGGCGACAATCCCTCTGCGCTGTTTGGTATTGTGCAGGGCGGCATGTATGAAGACCTGCGCGACGCCTCCCTGGCCGGTCTCGAGTCAATCGGTTTTGACGGCTACGCCATCGGTGGTTTATCGGTGGGTGAGCCGAAAGAGGATATGTTGCGAATTCTGGATTATCTGCCGCCGAAAATGCCCCAGGACAGGCCCCGCTATCTGATGGGTGTGGGCAAGCCGCAGGATATTCTCGAAGCCGTGCGGCGGGGTATCGACATGTTTGACTGTGTGATGCCAACCCGCAATGCGCGCAATGGACATTTGTTCACCAGCGCCGGTGTCGTTAAGATCCGCAACGCGGTGCACCGGCACGATACCCGCCCGCTCGATGCTAACTGTGACTGCTATACCTGCCAGAATTTTAGCCGGGCCTATCTGCATCATCTGGAAAAGTGTGGTGAAATACTCGGGGCTCAACTGAACACACTGCACAACCTGCGTTATTATCAGACGTTGATGACCCATATCCGTCAGGCAATCACCGATGGTGATCTCGATGAATTCGCTGTGCGTTTCTATGCCCAGCAGGGGCTGGAGCTGCCTGCTTGAGGTTTGCCCATTTGCCCCAATATGTGAGGGGTGCTCGATATTTTCCGCCGTTTCTGACAAGGGCGCTGCTTCCACCCTATAATGGTCAGCCTTTCGATCAGGACTCAATAAAAGACTAGTGATATGAACCGTTATCCGTTATGGAAATACCTGCTGATCCTCTTTGTTATTTTGTTGGGAATGGTTTATGCCCTTCCCAATCTGTATGTGCCTGATCCGGCCGTACAGGTCTCCGGACAGAGTAGTGCGACCGTGGTCGATCAGCAGTTGCTGGATCAGATGGAGCAGGCTCTCAAGGCTGAAGGTATCGAGTACTTCGGTGCAGAGAGCACCGGTGAAAACGCCCTCATTCGTCTGAAAGAGCGGGATCAGCAGTTACCGGCAAAAAGGGTCATTCAGCGGGCGCTCGGTTCCGATTACGTGGTGGCGCTCAACCTCGCACCCACTACCCCGGAGTGGCTTGCGGCGCTGGGGGCACAACCGATGAAGCTCGGGCTCGACCTCAGTGGTGGCGTGCATTTCCTGCTGGAAGTCAATATTGATGAGGCGGTTGGCAAGCGGATGGAATCTTCTGTTCGGGAGATACGCGGTGCCATGCGTGAGCAGAAACTGCGCTACCACACGGTGAAGCTGGAGGAGGGGACGATTGTCAGCAAGTTCCGCACTGAAGAAGAGCGGGATGAGGCGAACCAGATTCTCCGTCGCGACTTCCGCGATCTGACCGCGCAGCTCACCACGGAAGGCGATTTGTTCACTATCCGCTCCAATATGTCGGAATCTGCGATCAGGGAAGTTGAGGATTACGCACTGAACCAGAACCTGGTGACCCTGAGAAACCGGGTGAATGAACTGGGGGTGTCCGAGCCCATTGTTCAGCGACAGGGTCGCAACCGGGTGATGGTGGAGCTGCCTGGGGTTCAGGATACGGCTGAAGCGAAGCGGATTATCGGCAAGACAGCCAATCTTGAGTTCCGTCTTGAGGCCGAAGAACAGAACGTGGTCACGGCAGAAAAATTTGAATTTCTGAATGACAAATCCCGCTTTCCCGATGCCTGGCTGGAACGCACGGTGGTGATAACTGGCGATCATGTCTCGAACGCGACAGCCTCCTTTGATGAAAATGGCTTTCCGCAGGTGAATATCACGCTGGACAGTGATGGTGGCGCCCGTATGCACCGGGTTTCCCGCAAAAATATTGATCGTCGCCTGGGTGTGCTGTTTATCGAGTACAAGACCAACACGACCTATACCACCAATGAGAAGGGCGAACAGGTTGCGACGTCCGAGCGCTATGTTGAAAAGAAAATTATCAGCCTGGCCACCATTCGCAGTGCGCTGGGCAAGACCTTCCGTATTACCGGTCTGGATAATCCCCGCGAGTCCTCGGAGCTGGCACTGCTGCTCCGTGCCGGTGGTCTGGCGGCACCCATGTATTTTGTAGAAGAGAGAACCATCGGTCCTTCGCTGGGTGCCGAGAACATTGCCCTGGGGGTTAAATCGGTCACCATCGGTATGGCGATGGTATTGCTCTTTATGTTGGTGTACTACCGGGTTTTCGGCATCTTTGCCAATGTGGCACTCGCTCTCAATCTGGTCATTATGGTCGCTGCCATGTCATTGTTGAGTGCAACCCTGACCCTGCCGGGTATCGCGGGTATCGTGTTGACGGTGGGGATGGCAGTGGACGCCAATGTGCTGATTTTTTCCCGAATCAGGGAGGAACTGGCCAACGGCCTGCCACCCCAGTCGGCCATCAATGCCGGCTATGACCGGGCTTTTGTCTCGATACTGGATGCTAACCTGACGACCCTGATTGTGGCGGTGATTCTATACGCCGTTGGTTCCGGGCCGGTGCAGGGCTTTGCAGTTACCCTCTCGATCGGTATTTTGACCTCGATGTTCACCGCAATTCTGGGTACCAGAGCGCTGGTCAATCTGGTCTATGGTGGCCGTACCATTAATAAAGTCTGGATTTAGGAGCTCACCATGACGACGCTACGTGTTATTGATTTCATGGGCCAGCGGAAGTTGGCGGCGATCATCTCCATTTTGTTGGTGCTGGGTTCGCTGGTTTCCCTGTCGGTGAAAGGCATCGTGCTGGGTCTAGATTTTACCGGTGGTACCCAGATTGAGGTGGGCTATCCACAACCAGCCGATTTATCGGTGATTCGTGCACAGCTTACGGAGAGCGGCTTTGAAAACCCCACTGTAATCTACTTCGGTTCCGAAAGTGACGTGCTGATCCGTTTGCAGGGTGAGCCGGCAGCCGGCTTGTCCGATGAGGTGTTTGCTGCGCTGAAAAATAATACCGACAGCGAGATCGAAATGCGCCGGGTGGACTATGTGGGCCCCCAGGTGGGCGATGAGCTCCGCGAAGATGGCGGTCTGGGCATGCTGGCTGCGCTGGCCGTGGTGATGCTCTATGTGGCCATCCGGTTTCAATACAAATTTTCCATCGGTGCTGTTGTTGCGCTGGTTCATGATGTGATTATCACGCTCGGGTTTTTCTCGATCACCCGCCTGGAGTTTGATCTCACAGTGCTGGCGGCGGTGCTCGCCGTGATCGGTTACTCCCTGAATGACACGATTGTCGTGTTTGACCGAATACGGGAAAATTTTCGCCTGTTGCGAACGGCGGAGGCAAAAGAGGTTATTAATGAATCCCTGACGCAGTCGTTGCAGCGCACATTGCTTACCTCTTTGACCACAATTTTTGTGCTGGTGGCACTGTTTGTTTTCGGCGGTGAGCTGATTCACAACTTTGCAATCGCACTCATTGTTGGTGTGGTAATCGGTACCTACTCCTCTATCTATGTGGCGGCAAACCTGCTTATGGCTCTGCGGATGACCAGAGAGAATTTGTTGCCGCCCGAGGTGAAAGAGGGTGAAGAGTTTGATGGGCTGCCCTAGGGTTTCTGTCCGGCGACAGTGCTTTGAAAAGTATGTCAAGGTATTTTTGCTTGCGCGTTTTTGTAAGCCGTTTTAAAGTGGGAATTGCGGGTCTTTGGCTGCCCGTATATTTACACCGCCAACCCGAGGTTGGCACTAAGTGCTTACGAGGATTTTATGTCAGATTTAGTTACCGGTACCGTTAAGTGGTTCAATGAAGAAAAAGGGTATGGCTTTCTTGCCCAGGAAGGTGGCAAGGACGTCTTTGTACATTTCAGTGCTATTAACGGTACAGGCCGTCGCACATTATATGAGGGGCAGCAGGTTTCTTTCGAAGTGACCGAAGGCCAGAAAGGCCCGCAGGCACAAAACGTGACTGTTGTTGCCTGAGGTAAATGCCTGAGTTTAACCGATAAAAATGCCAGCTTTAGCTGGCATTTTTTTGTGTTTTCTTTATAGGTTTTATCCGGGGGTTTTTGCTTAAAAAACCTCCGGGTTGTCATTTTGTTGTTTGTTTCTAGCGCCAGTTATCCCAGGCCACCATGACTCTCTCGGGGTACCAGGTTTTGCCGTAGCTGCCATTATAGCGGGCGAGCGCCAGTGCGAGATTGCCATTTTCCTTGTCCAGATAATACTTGAGAATGGTGCACCCATAGCGCAGATTGGTATCGATATTGATCAGATTATCATCTGCCCGACCGATTTCGTGCTTCCAGAAGGGCATGACCTGCATCATACCCTGAGCGCCGGCACTTGAGACCGCGTAGGAGTCGAAGTGACTCTCCACTTGAATGACCGCTAGCACCACTTCCGGCGACAGTTCTGCCCGCGTGGCGGCCTGATGGATTTTGCGCAGCAGATCAAGTCGCTCCTCGCTGTCAGGAATATACCGGGCAAGCTGGGTGGATTTTGCCATCAGCCATACCTCGGCATCGAAACGATCCTCAAAGCTGTCGGCCTGTTCCACGGTCTTTTTCAGGAGGGTCAACAGAGCCTGATCCACTTCCTGCGCATCGCCCGCGAGAGAAGCGCTCAGCCAGAGAGCGGTGGTCGTCAGTGTCAGCCACCGCGCGATTCGCTGGCCGACCGAAGCGCTCATCCGAGGGCCTGTGCCAGAAATTCAGGCAATTCCGTTACCGCGATTTGGCAGCTTTCCCCGCTGCGACGGTTGTAATATTCCACCTGACCCTGTTCAAGCCCGCGGTCACCCACGACGATGCGGTGAGGAATGCCCATTAATTCGATGTCTGCCAGCATGACCCCTAACCGGGCTTTCTCTTCATCCATTAACAATACGTCAAAACCTGCCTGTTGCAGATCGGAATAGAGCGTTTCGCATGCATCGCGAACCGGTTCGGACTTGTGCAGATTGATCGGCACTACCGCGACCTGGAAAGGGGCCAGTGCATCGGGCCAGATGATGCCTTTTTCGTCATGATTCTGCTCAATGGCAGCAGCCACAACGCGGCTCACGCCGATACCGTAGCAGCCCATCAACATGACCTGCTCGCGGCCTTCTTCATTGAGTACCCGGGCGTTCATGGCCTCACTGTATTTGGTGCCCAATTGAAAAATATGCCCCACTTCAATGCCGCGTTTGATCTCCAGTGTGCCCTGGCCGTCGGGACTGGCGTCGCCGGGTACCACGTTGCGAATGTCCTCCACTTGCAGCGGCGGGCAGTCCCTCTCCCAGTTGACACCGGTGAGGTGGTAATCATCGCGGTTTGCACCACAGACAAAATCTGCCAGATGGGCCGCGCTGCGATCCACAATGGTCGGAATGTTGAGCCCTACCGGACCGATGGATCCCACAGAACATCCCAATATGGCTTTTACCTGTGCTTCGCTGGCAAAGGTCAGTGGTGATGCCACGCCCTGCAGTTTCTCGGCCTTGATAGCATTGAGTTCGTGGTCGCCCCGCAGCACCAGTGCCACCAGTGTGGTGGTGCTTTGATTGGGGTCTCCCAGCACGATCAGGGTTTTTGCGACCTGTTCAGGTTTTACCCCGAGAAACCGGCTGACCTGTTCAATACTGTGCTGGCCCGGTGTAGCCACTTCCTGCATGTCTGTCGATGCAGTTGGCCGACTGCCGGTCGGTGCCATGGCTTCGGCCATTTCCACGTTGGCGGCATAGTCGCTGGCGTTGGAGAAGGCGATATCGTCCTCGCCGGAGGCCGCCAACACATGAAATTCATGGGAGTGGTTGCCACCAATGCTGCCGGTATCCGCCAGGACGGGCCTGAAGTCGAGGCCGAGACGGCTGAAAATAGTGGTGTAAGCCGCGTGCATGGTGTCATAGGTCTGCTGCAGGCTGGCCTGATCGGCATGAAAGGAGTAGGCATCTTTCATCAGAAATTCCCGTGCGCGCATGATGCCAAAGCGGGGGCGGATTTCATCCCGGAATTTGGTCTGAATCTGATAGAAATTGGCGGGCAGTTGCTTGTAACTGCGCAGCTGGTTGCGGACCAGGTCGGTAATGACTTCCTCGTGGGTCGGGCCGAGGCAGAAGGCGCGGTCGTGACGGTCTTTCATTCTCAGCAGTTCAGGCCCGTATTGTTCCCAGCGACCGGACTCCTGCCAGAGTTCCGCCGGTTGGGTCACCGGCATCAGAACCTCCATGGCGCCAGCCCGGTTCATTTCTTCGCGGACAATGGCCTCCACTTTGCGCAGCACCCGCAATCCCAGAGGTAACCAGTTGTAGAGCCCGGCGGCCAGCTTGCGGATCATGCCAGCGCGAATCATCAATTGATGGCTGATGACTTCGGCATCGGCCGGGGTTTCTTTTTGGGTGGCGATCAAAAACTGGCTGGCACGCATAGTTGATTCTTTGTCTTGGAGGTGAGTGTAAAAACCGCTATTTTACGGTGGAGCCCGCTTTGGGTACAGGACAAGAGGTTGTTAAATGTTTGAGCTCGATTCTGCACTGATGGCTGACACGGTAATTATTGGTGACTTTCCGTTGTGCCGGTTGTTGCTTCACCGCGATGCCAATTATCCTTGGTTTATTCTGGTGCCAAGGATTGCCGATGTGACGGAAATTTATCATTTGTCAGAGCAGGACCAGTATCAGCTGATTCGGGAATCCTCTCTGCTGGCGGAGACATTGGTGAATGTGTTCTCCCCGGACAAGGTCAATATAGCGACCCTGGGCAACCGGGTGGCCCAACTGCATGTACATCATATCGCCCGCTATAAAACGGACGGCGCCTGGCCCGACCCCATTTGGGGGCGGTTGCCGGCACAGGAGTATACCGGGGAGTTGCTGGCTGCGCGGGTTGATTCAGTTATCAATGTACTGATTGGGGACGGCTTCACCGCCTTGCGCAACTAGCTTTTGCGGCAGATTTTTGCATATTGTGTTGGCGATTGCGCGGATTCAGGCTTTATCCAATCTTCTAGCCCCCTGGTTACTGGGGTATAATGCGCCGCTTTTATCAGGGGCGTTCTGCCCGCTCTAGAATCAGGGTATTTAGTTATGCCGATTTACAGTTATCAATGTCAGGCCTGCGGTCATGCGCTGGAGGCACTCCAAAAAATCAGTGACAAACCATTGACGGATTGTCCGGTTTGTCATCAGTCGGAATTGAAAAAACAGTTGACGGCTGCCGGCTTTCGGCTGAGTGGCAGCGGCTGGTATGAAACGGATTTCAAAAAAGAGAAAAGAAAGAATATTGCCGGCGACCAGCCCTCGGAAAGCAAGGCAAAGCCTGAAGCAAAACCCAAAGAGGCTGCCGGTTCCACCCCCGCCGCCTGAACCAATACCACCGGAAGCCTTACCCGGCCTCCATCGATTAACAACGGGAAGACATAATGCGGACAAGTTATTGTGGTGTGCTCGGCGCCGAACACATTGATCAGGAAGTCACCCTGTGTGGTTGGGTGGATCGTCGTCGCGACCACGGGGGTGTAATCTTTGTCGATTTGCGCGATCGTGAAGGTATCGTGCAGGTCGTGTTTGATCCGGATTGCGGCGAGCATTTTGCCCTCGCCGACCGGGTTCGCAGTGAGTACGTGCTGCAGGTGACTGGTCGGGTTCGCGCCAGAACCCCCGAAACCGTCAACCCTGAAATGGCCACCGGCCAGATTGAAGTTTATGGGCTGGCTGTGCAGATACTGAATGCATCCGAAACGCCGCCTTTCCCGCTGGATCAGCATAACAAGGTAGGCGAGGAAGTGCGGCTCAAGTACCGCTATCTGGACCTGCGCCGGCCGGAAATGCTCAACAACATGCGGTTTCGCTCCAGAGTGACCAATATTATCCGCAACTTTCTCGATCAACGGGGGTTTCTGGATATTGAAACCCCTATCCTGACCCGGGCCACGCCGGAGGGCGCCCGCGATTACCTGGTGCCGAGCCGCACCCACGAAGGCAAGTTCTTTGCGCTGCCGCAGTCGCCACAGTTGTTCAAGCAGTTGCTGATGGTGTCGGGCGTGGACCGTTATTACCAGATCGCAAAATGTTTCCGTGACGAAGATCTCCGGGCGGACCGCCAGCCTGAATTTACCCAGGTTGATGTGGAAATGTCGTTTACCTCGGAAGCGGAGATCATGGCCATCAATGAGGAGATGATCCGCACGGTTTTCCAGGAAGTGCTCGAGATGGATCTGGGCCACTTTCCCTCCATGCCTCACAGCGAAGCCATCATGCGCTATGGCAGCGATAAACCGGATTTGCGGATTCCCCTTGAACTGGTGGAAATCAAGGATCTGATGACAGAAGTGGATTTCAAGGTGTTTTCCGGGCCGGCGAATGATCCAAAGGGCCGGGTCACGGCATTGAAAGTGCCTGGTGGCAACGGGATCAGTCGCAAGCAGATAGATGATTACACCAGGTTTGTCGGTATTTATGGTGCCCGCGGGCTGGCCTATATCAAGGTCAATAACAGGGAAGATCTGGAAGAGGGGCTGCAATCCCCGATCGTCAAGTTTCTGCCGTTGGACGTGCGTGCCGCCATACTCGATCGCACCGCCGCCGAGAATGGCGACCTGATTTTCTTTGGTGCAGATAACCACCGTGTTGTGACCGAAGCTTTGGGTGCCCTGCGCTGCAAACTCGGTGCAGACCTGAATCTCTACACCTGTCAGTGGGCGCCGTTATGGGTGGTCGACTTCCCGATGTTTGAAGAAGATGGAGAGGGTGGTTGGACCTCCCTGCATCATCCCTTTACCCGACCGGCCTGCTCGGTGGAAACGCTCGAGGCCGATCCGGAAAAAGCCCTGTCGATTGCCTACGATATGGTGTTGAACGGCACGGAGCTCGGTGGTGGTTCGATCCGTATCCACAACCCCGATATGCAGCATGCGGTCTTCAAAGTGCTGGGTATCAGTGAAGCAGAAGCGGATGAAAAATTCGGTTTCCTGATCGACGCCCTGAAATTTGGTTGTCCACCCCATGGCGGGTTGGCGTTTGGTCTGGACCGGCTGATTATGTTGATGACCGGTAGCCATTCGATTCGCGATGTGATCGCTTTCCCGAAAACCCAGACAGCGGCCTGCGTCATGACCGATGCGCCGGGCGGGGTTGATAATCGGCAATTGCGTGAACTGAATATTCGTTTGCGGGAGAAAAAACCGGCGGATAGCTGATTTATTCCGCAGTGCGCTGACCGGCGCAACACGATAAAAAACGGCTGTTGGCGAGATGGCCACAGCCCGGCAGTATGGGAGATTTTTGTTATGGCAGGTCACAGCAAATGGGCCAATATCAAGCACCGCAAGGCAGCACAGGATGCCAAGCGCGGCAAGGTATTCACCAAACTGATTCGTGAACTGGTTGTGGCTGCAAAATCCGGTGGGCCTCTGCCGGAGGACAACCCCCGGCTCCGCGCCGCAGTGGACAAGGCGCTCGGTAATAACATGAAGCGTGACACCATTGATAAAGCCATTGCCAGAGGTGCGGGTGCCGGTGAAGGCGATAATTATGAAGAGGTGACCTACGAGGGTTATGGTGTCGGTGGTATCGCCGTGCTGGTGGACTGTATGACGGATAACCGCAATCGTACGGTGTCCGATGTGCGCCACGCATTTACCAAGCGCGGTGGCAATCTGGGCACGGACGGATCGGTCGCCTACCTGTTTAAACGTACCGGCCAAATCAGTTATCCCGCCGGGGTTGATGAAAACCGGTTAATCGAAGTTGCCCTGGAAGCGGGCGCAGAAGATGTGGTGACCAATGACGATGGTTCCATCGACGTGCTTACCGCGTGGGAAGACTTCAGTGCAGTCAAAGAAGCCCTGTTGGGAGCTGGCCTTGAGCCGGAAAATGCAGAGGTCACGATGCTGGCATCCATTACTGTACCCGTTGACCTGGACGGTGCGGAGAAATTGTTGGCGCTGGTGGACCATCTGGAAGATCTGGATGATGTGCAGAATGTATATACCAATGCGGATATTCCCGCGTCGGTGATGGCTGAGCTCGGCTGATAATCGGTTGGGCCAGAGAGTAAACCCGGGTGTATCCCGATATTGTTAACAGAACGAGTAATCACAGGAGAGACAGGATGAAAGTACTTCAGAAAACTGACGAGTACACCATTTATCAAAAACGCTCAGGTCGTTATGCCGTTGAAGGCGCTGACAAGAAGCTCATTAATGGTGACGAAAAAGTCAGCATTCTGGTTGCCGCGGGTGTCGTCAAGCAGGCAGTTGCCAAACCCGCGCCCGTAGAAGAGCCAGCTGTTGAAGAGGCCCCCGTTGAGGAAGCCCCGGCAGAAGCAGCTCCAGCAGAAGAGGCTGTGGCAGAAGAAGCGCCTGCTGATGAAGCACCCGCAGAAGCAGCTCCCGCTGAATCGGCAGATGAGGAAACCAAATAAGTGTTGTTGCTGTGTGAACGCAAAAAGGCGGCTGGCAACAGCCGCCTTTTTTAGTGGGGATAGTGACGATGGAGCAGGTGGCTCTTGTTTTTTCAAGCGATTAGGATACTGTGACAATATACAGTATTTCGGGCGGTTCCCATGACACTGATTCTCGGTATAGACCCCGGTTCGAGAAAGACCGGTTTTGGCCTTGTCAACGCCGTTGGTTCCCGCGCCGAGTATGTTGCCAGTGGCATTATTCGCCTGCCGGATGGCACGCTTCCGGATCGTCTTAAAGTGATCTTTGAGAGTCTTTCCTGCATCATCAAAGAGCATCACCCTGAGACAATGGCCATTGAGGATGTTTTCTTTGCCCGTGATCCCAGGGCTGCGTTGAAGCTCGGTCAGGCCCGTGGCGCCGCGATTGTGGCGGGTGTTGCCGCGGGATTGTCAGTGGCTGAATATGCCGCGCGGTCAGTCAAGCAGTCGGTGGTTGGCAGTGGCGCGGCTGGCAAGGAGCAGGTGCAGCATATGGTCACACGACTGCTGAAGTTGCCTTCGGCGCCCTCTGAGGATGCCGCAGACGCACTTGCGGTGGCGCTCTGCCACGCGCAAACAATCCGCACCACGGCCGGGTTGCCCCCCGATGTTCGTTATGCCAGAGGGCGGTATAAATAATATGGCGAGTCCTATAAAGAGAGGGGTTGCGAGGTGATCGGGAGAATTCATGGCACATTGCTGGAGCGCAAGGCGCCGGAACTGCTAATTGATGTGCAGGGTGTTGGCTACGAAGTGTTGGTGTCGCTCAATACATTTTTTGATTTGCCGGCACCGGGCCAGACCGTGACTCTCCATACGCACTTTGTTGTGCGGGAGGATGTGCAGCAACTTTACGGCTTTGCCGATACTGTCGAGCGCGAGTTATTTCGCAGCCTGATCAGGGTCAGTGGCGTGGGGCCGAAAATGGCGCTGGCAATTTTATCCGGAATGACGGCGGCTGATTTCGCCCATTCAGTGCAACATAACGATACCGCGACCCTGGTGCGATTACCCGGCGTCGGCAAAAAAACAGCCGAGCGCCTGATCGTGGAAATGCGGGATCGCCTCAACCATTTTTCCACCGATTCGGCGGACTTCTCCCTCACTGGCCAGGCAGGACGACAAACCGATACGGTCAGGGAGGCTGAGAGTGCACTGATTGCACTGGGTTACAAGCCCCAGGAAGCGGCTCGGATGATAACGGCCGTAGCCAGCGAAGGGCAATCCAGTCAGGAATTGATTCGCCTTGCCCTGAAAAGCATGGTTAAAAGCTAGCCCGTGCAAGATATACTGCGCCCATGATTGAGAATGATCGTCTTATCTCCCCAGAAGCTTCCGTCCAGGAGGAGCGCTTTGATCGTGCGATTCGTCCTCTGAGTCTGGCCGACTACGTCGGGCAGCAGGCGGTTCGTGAGCAGATGGAAATATTTATCGGTGCTGCACGCCGGCGCGGTGAACCTCTGGACCACACGCTGGTATTTGGCCCCCCGGGTCTGGGCAAGACCACGCTGGCCCATATCATTGCCAATGAGATGGGTGTGGATCTGAAAACCACCTCCGGCCCGGTACTGGAGAAAGCCGGTGATCTGGCGGCCCTGATGACCAATCTGGAGCCGGGGGATGTACTGTTCATTGATGAGATTCATCGTCTGAGTCCCGTGGTGGAAGAGGTTATCTATCCAGCCATGGAAGACTACCAGCTGGATATCATGATCGGTGAAGGGCCTGCTGCGCGTTCCATCAAGCTGGACTTGCCACCCTTTACTCTTGTTGGTGCAACCACCCGGGCGGGGTTGCTCACGTCGCCCTTGCGCGATCGATTTGGTATTGTGCAACGCCTCGAGTTTTACTCAGTGGATGAGTTGAGCACGATTGTCGCGCGCTCTGCGGATATTCTCGGTGTGGCCATGGGGCAACAGGGGGCTATGGAGATTGCCCGCCGTGCGAGGGGTACACCCAGAATAGCCAATCGCCTGTTGCGTCGGGTCAGGGACTATGCCGAGATCAAGGCAGATGGAAAGATCAGTGCGGAGGTGGCCGATCAGGCATTGAATATGCTCAATGTGGATGCCAATGGTTTTGATCATATGGATCGACGGCTGATGTTAACCATTATGCAGAAGTTTGATGGGGGGCCTGTGGGGGTGGACAGTCTGGCCGCCGCGATCAGCGAAGAGCGGGGAACGATCGAGGACGTACTGGAACCGTTTCTGATCCAGCAGGGATACTTGATGAGAACCACTCGGGGTCGAATGGTTACAAACCTTGCCTACCAGCACTTCGGTCTGAAAAGTCCACAAAAAATTGACCAACAACTGGATTTCATGGAGAAATGACCAGCGAATATTGTCTACCGATCCGTGTGTATGTGGAAGACACCGACGCGGGCGGGATTGTCTACTACGCCAATTATCTGAAGTACCTTGAGCGCGCCCGCACTGAGCTGATGCGGTCGTTGGGTTATGACAAGCCGGCGCTGTTTGAGGGCATGCAGTTTGTGGTCTGTTCGGTGGAATTGAAGTACCGGCAACCGGCAGTATTGGATGACCAGGTAATTGCCACGGCAAAACTGGTCGCCGTGAGCAGAACTTCATTCACCATCGCCCAAAAAGTGCTGAGGGATGAGCAGGTTCTGGTCGAAGGGGTCGTGAAAGCGGCCTGCATCAATCATCAAACGAAGCGACCCACGGCCATCCCGGCCGAGATGTTGCAAACATTGCAAGCCGCTATTTAACAAGAAAACAGGAGTTACCTGGTGACCGAACAATTATCACTCTGGAGTCTGATTGCCGATGCTTCCCTGCTCGTGCAATTTGTCATGGCACTGTTATTTTTTGCTTCGATCGTCTCCTGGGTAATGATCATCCAACGCGGGCTATACCTGAGAAATGCGGGGATCAATCTGCGCAAATTTGAGGATAACTTCTGGTCCGGAGTAGACCTTAATCAGCTCTATACGGATATTGGTGGCAGAGGTGCCGCCGAGGGCTTGGCGAGTGTATTCCGTGCGGGCTTCCGCGAGTTCAACCGCCTGGCCCAGCAGGCTAATGTTGATGCGGATACGGTCATCGAAGGCACTGAGCGATCCATGCGAATTGCCCTGTCCAGGGAAGAGGAGCGGCTCAATCGGAATTTACCCTTTCTGGCCAGCGTTGCGTCGGTGAGCCCCTACATCGGTTTGTTTGGCACCGTCTGGGGGATCATGAACTCCTTTCGTGGACTGGCAACAGTACAGCAGGCCACCCTGGCTACGGTTGCGCCGGGTATCTCTGAAGCCTTGATCGCCACAGCCATGGGCTTGTTTGCCGCGATTCCCGCGGTACTGGCCTACAATCGCTATTCAGCGTCGGCGGATAGTATCTACAGCGGCTATCAAACCTTTGCCGAGGAATTTTCCAGTATTCTGCACCGCCGGGTACACGGTTAATGGCTATCCGAACTCCCAAGCATAAAAGGCGGTTGGTGGCTGAAATCAATGTGGTGCCCTATATTGATGTGATGCTGGTATTGCTGATTGTCTTTATGGTGACAGCCCCCATGTTGATGCAGGGGGTCAAGGTGGAGCTGCCGCAGGCGCCGTCCGCACCGCTTGATGACAAGGACCTGGAACCCCTTATTGTCTCTGTGAAGGCCGATGGGACTTACTATCTGGATCTCGGCAACGGCAAGAATATTGAAGAGCCGCTCACCTCCATTATTGAAAAAGTGCAGAAGGTGATGGGTGTGCAGCCGAAGACGCCCGTGCTGGTCTGGGGCGATGCAAAAGTGGATTATGGCACAGTGGTCAGGTTGATGAGTGAGCTGCAGAATGCCGGTGCGCCCTCTGTCGGGCTGGTCACCGAGCCGCCGCCAGGGAAAAACTAGCTACCGTGTTCGCTGGCAAAGTCTCTTCGTTTACCGTTGCTGTTGTGGTGAGCCTGCTGTTGCATGCTTGCATGGTGGCGCTATTGGTGCTGCATTGGGAACCGGAGAGGAAACAACGAAAAATTGCCCAGCCGAAATATGTTCAGGCAACGTTGCTCAAGCTGGAGGAAAAGGCCAAACCCAAGCCGAAGCCCCCGGTGCCTAAAGCGGCACCCAAGCCGGCGCCCAAGCCGACCCCGAAACCGGCCCCCAAGCCAAAGCCAAAGCCAGCACCGAAGCCGGCGCCAAAACCGGAACCCAAACCCGCGCCAAAACCGAAACCGGAGCCCAAGCCGCAAATAGACCAGCAGCAACTTGAACAGGCACTGGCCAGTGCCCTGGCCGAGGAGGAGGCATTCTTGGCGGCCGCGAACGATGAGGAGTTGGCCAGCAGTTACGCGGATTACATTTTTGAGCGTGTGGCCGCCAACTGGAGTCGCCCCCCCAGTGCCCGTCGTGATATGGAGGTTGAGTTGTTGGTGCAGCTGGTGCCAACTGGACAAGTGGTTAGTGTAGTTGTTGTCAGATCCAGCGGTAATGCGGCATTTGATCGTTCTGCCGAACAGGCCGTTCTTAGAGTGGGCAGGTTCGAAAAGTTACAGGAACTGCCACCGAAGGTATTCGAGACTTATTTTCGTAAATTGCCATTAATTTTCAGGCCAGATGATTTGAGGTTATAAAGTGAGGAAAACCGGGTTTCTATTAAGTTTGTGTGTGCTGGCGACGTGCTGGCTGCCATCAGCATTTGCTGAGTTCGCCATCGAAATTACCCAGGGCGTCGACAATCCGACCCGTATCGCCATTTCACCGATGACGCTCGGCGGTCGGGCGTTGCCCGAAGATATCAGTAAAATTGTTTCGGCGGATCTGGATCGTAGTGGCCTGTTCAGTTCGATACCCCGGCAAAACATGTTGTCATTTCCCGCTCGTGAGAATGATGTCTACTTGCGTGACTGGCGGATTCTCGGTGCAGAATACCTGGTGGTTGGTGACGTGACTGATCAGGGAGGTACTTATAAGGTGACGTTCAGTCTTATGGAAGTGGCTGGAGGTCGCAAGCTGTTTACCAAGGCGGTGGATGGAAAGGCTGCACAGTTGCGAGATATCGCCCACCACATCAGCGATCAGGTGTATGAAACTATCACCGGTATCCCCGGTGCTTTCTCTACCCGCATTGCCTACGTGAGTGTCATTCCCAAGAGCGGAAAAATGTCATTTCGCCTGATGGTGTCTGATGCGGATGGCGCCAGAGAACGTTTGCTGTTGGCATCAGACGAGCCGATCATGTCGCCGGCCTGGTCCCCGGATGCCAAGGAGTTGGTGTACGTCTCTTTTGAAACAGGACGGCCGGCCATTTTTCGTCAAAATCTTGCCACGGCTGCTCGCGAGCAGTTGACCAATTTCCGGGGTCTCAACGGCGCACCCGCCTGGTCACCCGATGGTCGAAAACTGGCTCTGGTCTTATCAAAAGACGGCAATCCGGAACTTTATACGCTTGATTTGATAACGCGAAAATTTACGCGCTTGACCACGCATTTTGCGATTGATACCGAACCAAACTGGATGCCGGACGGAAAATCACTGGTTTTTACCTCAGATAGGGGCGGAGCGCCACAAATTTATAAGTTAACCATTGCCAGCGGACAGGTAGAACGCTTAACCTTCGCAGGGTCGTACAATGCCAGACCAAGACTTGCTCCTGATGGGCGCACTTTAGTTATGGTGCACCGAGATAAAGGCGATTTTCATATCGCTTCACAGGACCTGGTTACGGGCGACCTGAGAGTTTTAACACAAACGTATCTGGATGAATCCCCTACAGTTGCCCCGAATGGTGCTATGTTGATTTACGCAACCAAACAAGGCAGCAAGGGAGTACTGGCAGCTGTTTCGCTGGATGCGGGTGTGAAATTTTTACTGCCAGCAACTGTCGGCGATGTCCGAGAGCCTGCTTGGTCACCAAAATAAACAAGCTACATTATTTAATTACAGGAGAAAGAAATGAATAATCAACTGCTCAAATACGGCGCTTTGGTTACCGTTGTGATGGCGCTGTTATCGGGCTGTTCCTCAACCGGCACTGATACAACAGATACAGCGAGTGCCGGTACTTCAGTGCCAAGCAGTCAGGTGTCTACAGGTTCAGTATCAACTGAAGGCGTTACTGCCACGACACTGGGTACGGATACAGCTGTGCCACGGGTTTTCTACTTTGAGTTTGATCGCGCGGTTCTCAATGCCGAATCTACCGCTGCGTTGCGCCTCCATGCAGAATGGTTGCGCGACAATCCGGTCAATGTTCGCCTGGAAGGCCATGCTGACGAGCGTGGAACACGCGAATACAACATGGCGCTGGGTGAGCGTCGCGCCAATGCTGTTCGCGATTTCCTGATTTCCGAGGGTGTGAACGGCAATTTGCTCGAAGTGATCAGCTATGGTGAGGAAAGCCCCGCTTCCCTGGATAGCAATGAAACTGCCTGGGCATTGAATCGTCGCGTAGAAATGAAGTAATCGCGCCCCAGGCGCTGTTGCTATTTTTTGCAAACGTCCGGTGTTCAACAAACACCGGGCGTATTGCCTTTCCAGTGTAGCGTTTTTCCGTACCGACAGTAGAGGATATCCTCATGCGTGTGACTGCAATTGGTATTATTCTTTTCTCTCTCCTGCCGATTGTTGGTTTTGCCGCTGCGCCCGTCTCTGAACTTGGCAGACAGTCGCAAGATACCTCCCCCAGGGTCGTTCCTGTCCCACCTGCCGAACCCGCTCAGACACCCGCCTTTAATGGGGGGGCTCAATACCAGATGCAAATGTTGCAGGAAGAAGTTCGAACCCTGCGGGGTATGGTGGAAGAGTTGAGCCACGAAATCCGTCAGTTAAAATCCCGTCAGCTGGATGACTACATGGATCTCGATCGGCGGCTTAGTGCTGTTGCAGCCGGTGACTCGTCGGTTGTCCCAGCTCAGGCTGATAGCTCCTCTGCTAACAGTCCCACTGCTGAAAGAGCCACTTCCAGTACCGATGAAGCAAAGCACTACAGCAATGCCTATGACCAGTTAAAAGCGGGTAAGACTGAAAATGCCATTGCCCTTTTTAAAAAACATCTCACCGACTATCCAGATGGCAAGCTGGTGGCCAATGCACATTACTGGCTAGGTGAAATTTATCTGCTACAAAATGATCTGGATGCTGCCCGTCAGGCTTTCTCTGCCGTGGTAGAACAGTATCCGGCGAACCGTAAGGCCTCCGACGCCGCCTTCAAGCTCGGCCAGGTGTATTTCCTGATGGGTGATAAAGCGAAGGCTAAATCCCTGTTGGAGACCTCCGCTGCAGGCAATGATAACGCGGCGACCCTAGCAAAACGCTATCTGGATCAACACTTTTAATCGGTCGGCCTTCTGATTTTGCAAATGTCGGTTAAACTGCGGCATTGATGACATGCAGTACCTCCCATGAACCCAACGTCTGTTCGCATTACTGAAATTTTCTATTCTCTCCAGGGTGAGTCGTCCGCGGTTGGTTTGCCGACGGTTTTTGTGCGACTGACCGGTTGCCCACTGCGTTGTCATTATTGCGACACGGAATATGCTTTCTACGGTGGCGAGCGGCGCTCAATCGAGCAGATTCTGGAAGAAGTGAGTACTTTTAAGGCTTCGCGGGTGTGTGTCACCGGTGGCGAACCGCTGGCCCAGAAGTCCTGCCTGCCCTTGTTGACCGCGCTTTGTGATAAGGGGTACCAAGTGAGCCTGGAAACAGCCGGCGCTTTATCCCTGGCCGAGGTGGACCCCAGAGTGATCAAGGTGATGGATCTAAAAACCCCCGCCTCTGGTGAGGTCAATCGCAACCTGTATGAGAATATTGCTTACCTGAAACCTTCCGACCAGATTAAGTTTGTGATCTGTGACAGGCAGGACTACGAATGGGCCCGGATGAAGCTCGATGAGTTTGACCTGCCAGCCTGTGTCACTGACATCCTCTTTTCTCCGAGCTTCGGCCAGCAGGATGCCACCGAGCTGGCAGAGTGGGTGCTGAATGACAGGTTGCCGGTCAGGTTTCAGCTTCAATTGCATAAACTGTTATGGAAAGATGCCCCGGGACACTGAATGACTGAGAATGAAAACAACAGGGCTGTGGTACTGGTATCCGGCGGCCTGGACTCTACGACGGTACTAGCGCTGGCAAAAAACCAGGGGTTCAGCTGCTATACCCTGAGCTTTGATTACGGGCAGCGGGCCCAGGCAGAACTGGTCGCCGCCCGACGCTGTTCTGAACAACTGGGCGCTGAGGAACACAAGGTCATTAAACTGGACCTGAGGGCTATTGGTGGTTCTGCCCTGACCGATGACCGTATCGATGTGCCGGAGGAGCAGACCAGCGGTATTCCCGTGACTTACGTGCCGGCCCGCAATACGGTATTTCTCTCCATTGCACTGGGTTGGGCAGAGGTACTGGGTGCCCAGGATATTTTCATCGGGGTCAACGCGGTGGATTATTCCGGTTATCCGGACTGTCGTCCCGACTACATCGAAGCCTTTGAAAAAATGGCCAATCTTGCCACCAAATCAGGGATTGAAGGACATTACCTCCGAATCAACAAACCGCTGATTAATCTCACCAAAGCAGAAATTATCCTCCAGGGAACGTTGGCGGGCGTTGATTATGGGGAAACAGTTTCCTGCTATCAGGCGAACGAGCGAGGTTTTGCCTGTGGCCGATGCGATAGTTGCCGGTTGAGGATATCGGGATTTCAGGAAGCCGGGTTACCAGATCCCACCCGTTATATCGGTACAGAATAAACACTTGATTTTTGACTCCCCATAAGTAAGATATGCGCCTCTTCTGAGGGTCGTTAGCTCAGTTGGTAGAGCAGTTGGCTTTTAACCAATTGGTCGCTGGTTCGAATCCAGCACGACCCACCAAACAAATAAAAAGGCCACCCCATTGGGGTGGCCTTTTTATTTGTAGGCGATTTGTTGTGGACTCGTTCGTTAAAGCGTGGTTCGACAAACTCCGTCAGGAGTTTGGACCGAGCGGCCGCAGGGCCGCGAAGCCCCCAAGGGGTCAAAACAGTGACAAACTGTTTTGAGTCAATCCAGCACGACCCACCCAACACAGAAATGCCGGGCTTGCCCCGGTTTTCTTGCGTCTTTGATGAATCATTAGATCCTTAACGAATAGTGTAGACCGTCTCTCCATAATGGGGTTCAGGCATGTGAGCCGCTATGCCCAATGTTTTTGAATGGATTGTAGGTCCGCTAAGATGCAAAAAATCATCTATTTGTTATTTGAGATGGGTTTTACTGTATTTTTTATCTTAACTACAGCGAAGACGGATTTTTACCGATAATGCTGGACTTTGGGTTGGCCCAGCACTGGCGTTGCAAGTGCGATTGAGCGCTCGATCATTGCACCAAAGGAGAGTTGCCGATTAGACTGCTGCCAATGTCGCCCAAGCCCCGTCACTTTGCTCATCTCTTACAAACAACGATTCTAGTTTGTATTGCGTACTATGTGCTTGGACGACTGGGATTTCTGCTGGCCATTCCGCCAGGAAATATTACGTTGTTCTGGTTGCCATCTGGTCTGGCTGCAGCCACCATTTTGGCTCGTGGTACCCCCGCTGCGATAGGAGTTTTTCTGGGGGCTGCCGCAGTCAATCTCAGTGTCATTGATTCGATGAGTGTTAACTGGCCGCCATTGGTAATCAGTCTGATCATCGCCGCTGGATCAACCGCGCAGGGCTATCTCCTGGCCTATCTGTTTCGGCGGTTTTTGCGGCTTGGCAGTAGTGCCAAGCGGTTTGAATTGTTAATCAAATTCTGTGGTCTTGCCATGCTTGGATCCGTTGTCGCAGCAACGGTAGGCAGCATTACCATGATGCTCAGCAGCGCCTTCCCCCAGGATGGCTTGCTAACCTGGCTAACTTGGTGGGTGGGTGATCTGCTGGGCATCTTGATCTTAACACCCCCGTTGGTTGTGTGGCTCGACAAGCAACATTTCAGGCGTTTGCCGAATGTGGACTTGCTGGTGATACTCAGCGGTGGTGTCGGTCTGTCGGTACTGCTTTTTGTTCTGTCTATCGATTTGTTACTTAAGCAGATTCATGGCGAATTTAATCATGAGGCCGAACGCTTTTTTTTGAACGTGACCAGTGCATTAAACCAGGTGTTTCAGCGTCAGGAGCAAATAGCCGTTTATTTTGAAACTGCCGGTGAAATGTCGCGCAAAGATTTCCACATCTTGGTTGAGAAAGCATTAAGTGGTCCCTATAAGACTCCCGGTCTGTACGGCATATCATGGAACCCCCACATTTATCACGCCCAGCGTAACCGCTACGAAAACCGTGCTCGTGAAGACGGATTTGAGGCCTTTTCTGTTACTGAGCTGGGTAGTGGAGGACAACTGCAAGCTGCTGCGGAGCGGGATGAGTATGTGTTCGTCTATTATCTGGCCCCTCATGATAAAAATATCGGTGCACTTGGCTACGATATTTTGTCTGATCCGGTGCGAAGGGCAGCGATCCTGGCAGCCCGGGATTCTGGTGAGCCAAAGCTGACGTCCCCCATAGCCCTGGTTCAAACCCGTCAGACAAAAGACCCATACGGGGCGCTATTGCTGTGGCCTGTATATAGTCTTGATAACCAATCAGGTGACGATGGGTGGATGGGTCTTGTCGTAGGGGTTTTATATTATCGAAGTCTGATTGAATCGTTGCTGCCTACTTCCATGGGTAATCGTATTGAAGTAAACCTCTGGGACAAAACCGCAACCGATAATGGGGTTGGCACGTTGCTGTTTTCAAGCGGTGAGAATGTCGCATCTCCAAACATTCTTACAGAATGGTTTCTTCGGGCCATGTCCTCGGTTCAATCACTGGACATTGGTGGACGGACGCTGACTGTTCAGATACAACCCACCAAGGCTTTTGCGGAGGCAAAGAGCATAATCATGCCGTTTGCGATCCTGCTGGCCGGGCTGATCATTACGCTGCTTGCATTGCTGATACAACGACAAAGGGTGGATATTATAAATGCCCGTCGTCTTCAGGATTACAAAATCTCTGAAGTGCTCGATACAGCGCGGGATGCCGTTATCGAAATTGATACCAGTAGTCGTGTTACAGGTTGGAATTCGGCGGCAGAGTCCATATTTTTGATCAAAGCCGAAGATGCACTCGGTAAAAATCTTGCGGATTTGATTATTCCCCCGGGCAACCGGGCTGCGCATCATGACGGAATGCAGCGTTTTCTGCAAAGCGGTAGATCAGAAGTTGTGAACCAGATATCGGAGCTTCAGGCGATTCGAGGGAACGGTAGCCTTTTCCCTGTTGAGCTGACTACGCGCTATATCGAGCACCCGGATGGCAACCGGTTTGTGGGATTGGTGCGCGACCTTACTCGACGCAAGCAGACAGAAGCCCGGCTGCTGGAAATGGAAAAGGTTGAAAGTATGGGGCAGCTAACTGCTGGGCTGGCTCACGATTTCAACAATTTGCTTGGTGTTGTCATCGGCAATCTCGAGATGCTGGATAAAGAACTTTTGGTTGGCGAATCAAAGGAGAATCTTCAGCATGCAATGGATGCTGCAATTCGAGCCTCTGAGGTAACCCGCAGCCTAATGGCAATTGCACGACGCGAGCCCATGGAACTGGCAGTTTATGATATGAATGAGCTCATGGTTGGACTAAAACAGCTTGTTCATAGCACTATCGGCAGTCTGGCAGAAGTTCGGTGGCAGCTTTCCCATGAGCCGTTAATGGTGAAGGTTGACCCTGGAAGCTTCAGCAGTGCGGTATTGAATCTGGTTTTGAATGCACGTGATGCTATGCGGAACTGCTCAAATAAAAAAATCACTTTGAGTACAGATGGGGTAGAACTAAATGCGCACCAATTCTCCGACCTGGTGCCAGGCAAATTTGCGAGATTGAAGGTGGGTGATACCGGTAAAGGCATGGATTCAGATACCAAGCTGCATGCGCTTGAACCCTTCTACACCACCAAAGAGCGAGGTCATGGGACAGGCCTGGGTTTGCCTATGGTGTATGGTTTTGCGAGGCAGTTAAAAGGCAGCCTGGAGCTGGAGACGGCAAAGGGCAGAGGCACTGTTGTCAGTATCTACCTGCCCTGTGTCGAGCAGACCGTAAAATCGCTGACCCCGGTTCATAGGGATATATCGGCTCCGCTACTGGGTGCGGGAGTTGTGCTGGTCGTCGATGATGAGGTGTTGTTGTGTCGGCTAGCATGCCGGATTTTCGAAAGCCTTGGTTACCGAGCCATCCCAGCTGTATCTGCGTTGGAGGCGATGAACGTATTGGAAAAACAGGCAATAGATCTGGTTTTTTCAGATATATCCATGCCGGGTGGTATGAATGGTATTGAGCTGGCAGAGCATGTTGTAGAGTGCTATCCGCAGACCCCTGTCATTCTTACCTCGGGTTACTCAGAAGAATTGGTTGAGCGCAATGCTAACCAGTGGATAGTCGTTCAGAAGCCCTATCTCAAGAATGATATTGTCGAAGCCTTGTTCAAGGTAACTCTCGTCCTGTAGAAACGAGCCATTTGCCACTTACATTGAATGTTACAAATCGTTACATAGATGCCTGTTTTTTCTCGTTAGACTAGACATGAGAATTTCACGGTACGCGCATCGTTAATCGTGTTTTTTAAGTCAATACATAGCCTGTGAGGAGATATGGTCATCCCTGATTATCTGGCCAGTGACGTGGCAGCTACAGCTAGTGACAACCAAGAACCCGGTAATGTTTCACTGTTGGTTGCAATTGGTATTAACGGTGATGCGGTGGTGCTGTCTGTAACTGAGGGCTCCGAAACACTGATTGATGATATCCGGAGTCTTGATGCAAAGATGGTGCTTTGGCCCTGCCCGCTCCCTAACAAACCCGGCATTTATCGTTTTACTGGTAATCTGGTGCTGGATGGGGTCGGGGATGATGAGCATGATCTGGCTTCGGAATTCATTCGTAACGTTTCGCATCAGCGTATTTTTCTCACCACACAGCTGAATGTTATACGCTGAATTCTTGGTGTCCGTTGGCGTGTAGCTCAATAGGGGTATTTGACCTCTTCAGGTAACAGGCTATGGTTTATTAAGGCGGCGAATGACGGCAGGTGAATTTTTTGTGACACGAAAGACTATTGCAATCGTAGATGATGATCCAGTCTTTGCAAGAATCCTTGCTTATCGTCTCAAGAGATATCAGTTTTTTTGTGAAAGTTATAACACGGCTACCGATGCCCTAGTGCGGTTGGGGCGGCATCCAACACCAGATATTGTGTTGCTCGATTATTCATTGGGTCCCAAAGAGAAAAACGGACTTGACCTATGCCTCCGGATTAAAACCATGGCTGAAGTACCGGTGATCATGCTAACGGGGAATGACAATACCCAGACTATTGTCTCCTGCCTGGACGCTGGTGCTGACCAGTATGTCCTGAAGCCCTATGTGCTTGAGGAGCTGTTAGCTCGGATAAGAGCTGTTATACGTCTATATGAGAAAAAAGAAGGCGTAGGCAGTGAGAGTGATTTCGGGGATTTCAAATTGAACACACTTGAACAGAACCTCAGTACCTCAGAAGGATCAGTTCGACTGACGGACAAGGAGATGGCTTTTGCAGAGCTGATGTTAAATGCATTGGGCTCTGTAGTCAGCCGTGAATATTTGTACCGTGTTATTTATGAGCGTGAATTTGATTCCCTCAGTCGCAACCTTGACGTATTGGCTGGTCGCTTTCGACAAAAAGTGGCCAGCGTAACAAAGGATTTTTCTATCAAATCGGTCCGTGGCAAAGGCTACATGATGTACCGCAGACCTTTCAATACAGAAGAAAGGAGTTTCGATTCAGATGACTGAACTGAAGACAGCTATCTTGCAGTTTGATGAAAAGTTTCTCTCCGAAAGTATTGGAATGGAGGATGTAGAGTTTCTTGTCGAACTTTATGGCCTATATCTGGAGCAGGCCTCGAAGGTTATTGAAAGCATGATGGTGTGTAGAGTAGAACGTGATTTTGAGTATTTAGGACAACTTTCTCACAAGATCAAGTCCTCTTCGCGGTCTGTGGGTGCAATAGCGATGGGTAATTTGCTGGAAGCGATTGAGCGTGCAGCCAGGGACAAAAATGCTTCCGAACTACAAGTATACCTTCATGAATTACCACAGCTGGCTGAAGATATATTCGAAAAGATCGAAAATCACATAAATGTATTGAAGTCTTCCTAGAAAGCCGCCCTAGAGATTGAATTCCATTGAAACCGAAAACTTATTGGTTTTCCTAGCTAGAAAATATTTTTCGTATCTTTAATTAAAAACTATGGGTGATGGTAACTTGAGAAAACCGCTACAACTTATAACTATTGATGACGATCAGGTTGTGACTAAAATCGTATCTGAGATTGCAACCAGACACGGAATGATCGCCACGGAACTAAATGATCCTTCGTCGATCGACTTGAAGTCTATAGAGAACATTGATGTGGTCGTGCTTGATTTGATGATGCCTGACATAGATGGTATAGAATTATTGCGAAAATTCTCAGAAGTTAATATTTCTAAATCCCTTATTCTATTAAGTGGGTTAGAGACAAAAATTCTTGACATGGCAAAAGCGACAGCAGTTAGTTACGGATTTTGCAATATTCAAGTAATTAAAAAACCTGTTACACAAAAGAAAATATCTTTTGCATTTAGTCACTTGCAGGATAATATTATCCCAACCTTGTCTGCACAATTTCAGAAATTCACTATTGATCTGCCTGATATTAAGCAGGGGCTAAATAATAAGGAGTTTTTTCTTGAGTATCAGCCGCAACTGTCTCTCAGTGAATTCTCTTGCTTTGGTATAGAGGCGCTGGTTCGTTGGCGTCATCCTTCTTGTGGCATTATCTATCCGGATGCTTTTATTGAGCTTGTCGAGAACTCCGAGCTTGCAACGGAATTTACCCTCATGGTGATCGGATTGGCGTTGAGAGATCTTCGTAAACTGGTCAATGAGATCGATTACCCCGGACTTGTCTCTATCAATATTCCGCCCTCAGTACTTCAGGATTGGATGTTGGCGGATACCATCCTCTCTATGATCTCTTCAGCCGGGCTTCCGTTTGAAAAAATTCAGTTGGAAATTACAGAGCGTTCATTATCTTCAAATATACCAGTCAGAAATGATATTCTTGCCAGGTTGGCAATGCGCGGTATAAAACTGTCCATCGATGATTTCGGTACTGGCCACTCAAGTTTCGATCAATTGAGTAGTTATCACTTCCATGAATTGAAAGTAGACAAGACATTTATTTTAGGTTTGCTGGGATCGTCTGATAGCCAAGCGATTGTTAGGCGTATTATTCAGCTTGGACACGATCTGGGGATGATTGTGGTGGCGGAGGGTGTTGAGAGCGAGGAGACTCTGGAATGGTTGCAAGAACATCATTGTGATGTTGCGCAGGGGTATTATCTGGGAAAACCTATCCCGTACCCGGGACTTGTCGATTGGTTTCAAAAGACTTTGCCAGCACTTAAGCCGGTTTTTCCTCAAAAAAATAAAGCGGTAAATACAATCTAGGCTCTTCTGGTCTTCACCTGCTAATATTTATCTACTAAACAGCGGTGTAGTGACTCTCCGACGACTTTTCTGTCAACCGGTTTTGTAATGTACATGTCAGCGCCATATTCCATCGCTTTTTTTCTTGTAGCTTCCATGCCATCTGCCGACAGACATACAATTGGCAGATGCTCCCCGGTCTCTTTTTCCATGGCTCTGACTTTTTGTATAAGTTCCAAACCATCCATCACAGGCATCATCAGGTCGGCCAATAGTAGATCAAACTTCCCCGATTGTAATTTTTTGAATGCTTGTTGCCCATTTTCTGTCAGTGTAGAGTCGTAATTCAAAGACTTCAGTTGTCTCTGGATCAGTTTTTGGTTCAACAGGTTGTCTTCTGCAATCAGTATGTGATAACGAGGTGTGATTGTTTTGTTATCTGTTGTTTGTTCGTGGCTGCTCTCTTTTACATCGGTTGTGCCAGCAGCCATATCAGTTTTTTCGAGTGCACTGTTTTTCGATAGGTAAAGATCGTTGTTATCTCTCCAAAGTAACAATTGAAACCAAAAGCTTGAACCCTTGCCAACTTGTGATCTGACACCAATAGTGCCGCCCATCTGTTCAACAAGCAGTTTGGTAATCGACAAGCCAATGCCTACGCCTTCCTCGGTATTGTGGAGGTTGCTCCGCAACCGGGTGAATGGCTGAAAAATAATGTCAGCTTGTTCAGAAGATAATCCGTTACCGTTATCGTTCACGGATATGTGCAGTTTGTTCTGTTGGGCAGGATAACAATTAACTTGAACATGACTATTTGTTGGAGAGTATTTGATAGCATTGGTTAATAAGTTGAGCATGATTTGCATAACAGCAGTTTTGTCAGCCAAGACCTTGTCATAAAGTGGGGCCACTTCTGCAAAGGTGATCGATATCTGTTTTTTGGCGGCCATTGGCGAAATTAGTGTTTTGCAGTCCCTAAAAATCCAGTTTATGGAAACACTGGATTTCCTGAGAGTTAATCGGCCAGATTCGATCTCTGATAGATTCAATAGTCGGCTGATGAGATCCAGCAAATACTGACCAGAATTTTTGATGGTGGCTAACACGTTGCGGCTAGTATCTGGCAGGCACTCATCATGTAAACAGAGATCTGAAAATCCAATGATAGAGTTCAGAGGTGTTCTCAATTCATGACTCATCATGGACAGGAAGTTTGTCTTGGCTGCATTAGCTTGTTCAGAAGCGGTTTTTAGACGCACCAGGTTCTGTCGGTCCTGGTGTACGGTGTGCCTGGCGTCCGAAAAATCCTTTATCAGTTGTTTTATTTCACTGGCGTGGCTGGTGGGCAGTGAAAACTGATAATTGTTATCAGACATTTCCAAGAATGCTACGGATAATCGCTTTAGTGGTTTTATGACAATTTTTTCCAGGCAATAAACAGCACAGATTAAACCGAGCAAAACAATTAAGAGTTGAAAGTAACCCAGCTGTTGATTGAATTCTTTTACCTTCTCCAATGCTGATGAATAATCTGTGAAAAGTTTTATTTTTGCGATCTCCGTATTCTCAAAAATAACCTTCGTTTCAAAAACAAAACTATTGGTTGATAAAGGAGATGGCGATTTTGTTAATGGGTAGAGCTGACGGCCATTTACTTCTTCGATAATGATTTGTTTCCAGTATTTGTTTGAGGCTAGCTGTGAGTCAGCCATCTCGTATACTGTGGCGAGATCTCTTTTCAGGAGAGGGCCTGTCAGTAACAAGCTAAACTGCTTAAGTGTGGTATCTGTTAGGTCAGATAAACGTTTAACCGCTGCCTGACCTTGTTTAGGAGCCACATAGCTCGTCTGAAATACCGCTAGGCCAACCCAAATTCCCATGGCAATAACAATGGTGTATAACCTGAGGCTCAAATGCCGTTCAGGGTTTGACATAGAAGTCACTTACGCCCCAATCTTTCAATATGAGATACTCATCCAGGCTTGCCGGACCCGCCTGATACATTGGTATCTGCTCTATCAGTCGTTTTTTCTGATGATCTGTATTCATATGTTGTAATGCTAGACTGACATCAGCCACAACAGAACTGGGTACGCGGGGGTGAGCGCTGATCGGGTGTGGGCTTATTGCCCGGGTCTCATGAAGCACAATGAGTCGGTCTCTGATTTCTTTCGGCTGTTCGAGAAAGGTCGACATTACGGCACCGCCGGCTCTGATGCTGCCAACTACGACATTTAGGAAAACCGATGAATGGCTGCCCACGTAGACTGGGTGTATATCGATATCATGTATTCGCTTGAGCTCACTTCTCATTAACAGTGAAGCACCCAATGCATTTGGCGCAGGAAGTGCGATCTCTGTATTTTGAAGATCTCTTATGGCAGGGATTGCCCCATTCTTCTGCACCACTAGAATCCCTGTTAAATCACGTGAACTGTCCCGGATGATTGGTATATAGCCCTGTTCCTCCCAGGCAACCACTGTATGCCACGGGTTGCTGTAGATAAAATCGTATTCACCTTGGGCAACACTCTTTTCGAAGGTGGGAATGTTCTGGCTCCCCAACAATTTGAAAGTATGGCCGGTCGATGATGTGAGTTCTTCAAGGACCGGTTTCCATATTGCGTGCAACTGGTGCGTTTCAAACTGTGGTACAACACCGAATGTGTATTCCTCCGCAAGCACCATTGTACTGCTCAGTATGATTAAGCAAACAAAAAGAAATATTGTTGGATAAGCCTGCTTACAGCTAAAAATGGTTTTGCATCTCGTATTTGTTGGCCAATTGTGCTGGCCCACAGTGAACCCCTTTTTCTCAATTTCTAAGATTGGTCATTCTATAGCTAATTGACATTTGATCCAGTTCTGCTGCTGCCTAATGTTACAAAATGTTACAGAAAGGTAGTTGGTAAGTGATTAGGATAAAGTGTGATTCATTTCACACTATAGAGTGTGGCATGAGAAAGATTTTTATTGAGATTGTTTGAGTAAGACGATGGTCGGTTTTGTGACTGCTTCCACCCGAATGAAAGAAAAGTATAGTCTTTCATTTTCAAATATATTTATTGTCATGTCGCTGGCGTTAACCCTGGCGGCTCTGTGTGTGCCATTGTCTGAAGACTATGTCACTAAGCTGAGGATTTCTGCAACATTAGCTTCTGTAGAACCGCTAACCGAATGCTTGCAGTTATCCTATAGCGCTGGTTCTCAATATGCCGGGTACGATTGCAGCCATCTGGTAGTCCGTCCTGGGCCATTCCAGGAGGTAGTAGTGACTCCCTCAGAGCCAATGATCCGTTTTAGTGGCAGGATCAGTAATACTCCGGTGTCTGTGAAATATTTGCCGATTTATGCCCTCGCCGGTGAAATAGCTGGTTGGCATTGTGTGGGAAGCCCTAGTAAGTTCTTTCCACCTCAGTGTCAGCAAGTTGAATAAAATCCTTTGCCCCGTTGATGTTGATGGGGGTTTTTTTCGTTTTTTGTGGTGATCTCTGCCACCGAGTTTGTGCATCATGCTCTTTAGTCACTCTCCCTCATGCACGTCGACTAGCGATGAAGCTCATCGTTTGTCGGCGTTGCGCCAGTACAATATTTTAGGTACTGCCAAAGATAGCCAGTTTGACGATATTACCCAGATTGCTTCCTGCCTCACGGGTTGTCCCATTGCTCTCATTACATTCATTGATGAAACCCGCACCTGGATTAAAAGCAGCCTGGGTATGGATCTGTCTGAGGTGCCTAGAGAATCCTCATTATGCGCCATGACCATCGGTGGTAAGGAGTTATTTGAAATCCCCGATACATTGCAAGATCCCCGTACTTTCGAGCACGCAATGGTTCTGCAGGCTCCCTTTATCCGTTATTACGCCGGCGTGCCACTGACAACGTCGGAGGGGTTCAATATAGGCACCTTGTGTGTGCTCGATTACCTACCCCGTCAATTGGAGGCGGGCCAGGTAACTGCCCTGTATGGTCTGGCTCGGCGTATTCTCGACCATCTTGAAACACAGCGTTCATTTGAACAATTGAACAGGATTATAGACGGTAGCCAAGACGGCTTCTGGGACTGGGATATGGTGAGCGGGTATCTCCATACAAGTGATTCTTTTGCGCGCATGCTGGGATACTTGCCTGAGGAAATTCCCCCCTCACTGGCCGGTTGGGATAAGTTGATTCATCCGGTTGACAAGAAAAAAGTAGAGAGTATGTTTTTTGAGGCCCTGGAGGAGGGGCAAGATCATCATACCTTCGAATACCGGTTTCGGGCAAAGGATGGCAGTTGGCGATGGGTCTTGGACCGCGGCAAGGTGATCAGGCGCGATAAAGAGGGAAAGCCGTTGCTTGCTTCGGGCACATATACCGATGTTGACAGCCGTGTTAGAACCGAGATGGCTCTGTTCAAGAGTCGAAAAGAACTGGCAAAATCGCTCGACGTCATAAGCCGCAATCACAACCTGCTGAATGGCTTGCGGAATATACAGGATGTGTTCATTGCCAGCCCTGATAATAGAGAAGCATTTGACCAATTGCTGAAGCTATTACTGGATTTCACAGGCAGTGAATACGGTTTTATTGGGGAGGTGTTACATAGTGATAAAGGGCTTCCTTATCTGAAGACCCACGCTCAAACCAATATCAGTTGGGACGAGGCAACCCGAAAATTCTACGAAGAGAATGCTCCGAGTGGATTGGAGTTTACCAATCTCAAGACTCTATTTGGGGCCGTAATGACCAGTGGAGATGTGGTGATTTCCAATTCACCAGGCACTGATCCGCGACGCGGTGGTTTACCACCGGGGCATCCCCCTCTGGATAGATTTCTAGGTATTCCGATTAAAGTTGGAGGCCAATTTGTCGGCATGGTGGGTTTAGCGAACCGGTCTGGCGGGTACGACAGGTCAGTTGTTAACGAAGTTAAACCCATACTGGCCACCTACGGTAATCTTATCAGCGCTCGTCGTGAGCGGATAAAGCGGGAGTTGGCAGAAAAACGGGCTCAGCAAGCCAGTACGAATGCGCGCCGGGCGGCAGAGAAGGCCAATAGCGCCAAGGATGCATTTCTGGCCACCATGAGCCACGAGATCCGCACACCCATGAATGGTGTCGTGGGAATGGCGGATCTGTTATCGAACGACCCTGCATTCCCGGAGTGCTATACGGACCATATCAAGGTGATCCGTGATTCTTCATTATCATTGTTGAGCATTATTGATGATGTTTTGGATTTCTCAAAAATTGAGTCTGGCCACTTAAGTCTAGACATCATTCCCTGTTCGGTGAGTGATATTGTTGTCGCTGTTTGTAGTAATTTCTCTGCCATGGTGAAAGAGAAGAGATTGATATTGAATAGCCGTGTCGATGCTGCTGTTCCAGACTTGGTATCGCTTGATCCGACCCGGGTCCGGCAGGTTCTGATGAATCTAGTTGGCAATGCTGTGAAGTTCTCTTCAAATCGTCCTGGGATCACTGCAGAGGTTGCCGTGGATGTGTCTATTTGTGACAGTGCCGGGCAAAAGCCTGTATTGACGTTTTGTGTTGTCGATAATGGTATCGGAATGTCGCCTGATACCATAGAGAACCTGTCAAAGCCATTTTCCCAGGCAGATAACTCCATAACCCGACGTTTTGGTGGTACAGGACTGGGTTTGTCCATTACCAGAAGTTTGCTTCAACTAATGGGGGGGCAGCTTTCTTTTGAGAGTGCCTTGGATAAAGGCTCACGGTTTACGGCCTGTATCCCGATCAAGGAAGACACCAATGATGACGGGCTCGAAGACATTGATCTTTACGGGGTGAACTGCCTCTTTATCGCAAAAGGTGACGAGAAGTACCCAGAACTGGTGAGTCAGTTGAAGTCAGCAGGTATCAACGTGGTGGTCGCGCCAGATTTGGCCGCAGTGCAGCAACAGGTTGAAACCGGTTCGGACTGGGTGATCCTGCGGTTTGTTGATGAGACAAAGCCAGATGTGAAGCATCTTTTGGATGATTTCGCTGGTTTGACCAATCTGCGACAAGTTGTTATTGCCGAAGGGCGCCGGCATGAGCCGCGCATCGTGGGTGATGATATTGTTATCCTGGACGCAGAAAGCCTCTCTAGGGGAGTACTCTTGCGCAGTATTGCAATTGCAGTAAATCGTTCTTCTCCCCAAGTGCATTGGGGCAATAGCTATACTGCTATTAATAGTTCGGTACTGCCGCTTGCAGCGTCCGGCGATGCTGCCTCGATACTGATTGCAGAGGATGATGCCGTCAACAGGCAGGTAATTACTCGTCAGTTGGAGTTGCTCGGCTTTACGGCTGAAATTGCTGTAAATGGCGAGGAGGCATTGGMGRAGTNKYGGACNSGMRMKKYYGMAKKMCKYKWAGCNMSWWKKGSWCAWRMCRRTRAYRRACKGTTNWSAGTCWMKCSARSRCRAYMMRSCRRRWWSAGMMAWGNYGGGCWKSWCCYRSCTWTTCTGNNTKTYWSTGCNRWWGSRTKGMRARKAGWMRTGMWWRAASCNCSTGCNRKRYCGGNNYKRWMGSYWRTCTCRSSWRGCSGAKTNSWGATNGCTSMATTNAKKKYRRSWSKKCYTGNMKGRTTKSSRTCKTGNMRSGRTSRTTSWTYRTMAGGGWCAWMWKGATNANAYWSACNARSRKMRAKYKRCGGYANSWGKGATNNARWATCNAYKGTMRRRYWCTTRYKYAGYWYTTWWTTCRKTTTTTTATGAANNANNSATCCNAAASTCCATATTGCCARCGATTCTGATCACCGTGAGGTGGTCGAGCAGTAYYTSGGYAAAYTGCATGAGGAGCCTCGCTACACGCCCGAGCAAGAGGCCRCATATCGGACTTCGATCAAGCGGCTGTTGAAAGAGCGCAATGCAGTTATCGTGGCACAYTACTACACAGATCCGGTYATTCAGTCTTTAGCCGAAGAGACGGGYGGGCTGGTCTCGGACTCTCTGGAAATGGCCCGYTTTGGCCATGATCACCCGGCTTCCACYCTGATCGTGGCCGGYGTCAGGTTTATGGGYGAAACSGCGAAAATTCTGAATCCKGAAAAAACGGTAYTGATGCCTACMCTGGARGCMACCTGYTCTCTGGATATYGGCTGTCCTGCKGATGATTTCARTGMTTTCTGCRACRAAAACCCAGAYCGCACSGTGGTGGTCTAYGCRAACACCTCGGCGGAGGTAAAGGCGCGTGCGGACTGGGTGGTGACGTCCAGYATTGCCCTGGAYGTGGTGGATTACCTGGACAGCTGTGGTGAGAAGGTTCTCTGGGCACCCGACAAGTATCTCGGCAGCTACGTGCAGAAAAAAACCGGCGCAGACATGCTGTTGTGGGATGGCAGTTGTATTGTCCACGAGGAATTCAAGGCCCGGGGGGTGCTCAGCATCAAACAGCTCTACCCCGATGCCGCTATTCTGGTTCACCCTGAATCCCCGGAGGCCATGGTGGCCATTGCCGATGTGGTGGGATCCACTTCACAACTGATCGAGGCTGCCAGGACCCTGCCCAACCAGCAGATGATTGTTGCCACGGATAGCGGTATTTTTTACAAGATGCAGCAGGCGGCGCCGGACAAAGAGTTGATTATTGCGCCCACTGCCGGTGAGGGAGCCACCTGCCGGAGTTGTGCCCATTGTCCCTGGATGGCAATGAACCATCTGGAGAACCTGATGGAGTCACTTGAGCACGGCACCAACAAGATTCATGTGGATCCGGCGGTTGGCCGCCGCGCAATGGTATCGCTACGGCGGATGCTGGCATTTCGCGAGCAGCAGTTGACCGAATCGTAACCCCCTGCAACGCCGGGCAGACTGTTTGAAATGTAGCTGCCAAGCCTAGAAATTCTCCATCTTTTCCTGCAAATCGGCCAGATCTCTCAGCTGCTGGTCAATAATGGCTGTCTCCTGATAATCGTGAACCAGCAGTTTTCTGGCATAACCCAGTTGCTCCCTGGCCTTGTCAAATACCCCGTTGAGAATAAAATATTGTGCGCGGGCCTTGTGTACTCCAGCGATATCGCCCGCCAGACCACTGACTTCCGCCAGCTGAAACCAGACGTAGGGTCGATCGGGGTAGCGTTGGGCCAGCTCTTCAAGTACTTTTTCAGATTCGGTGAACTGGTTGGCCTTGAGGTAGACTTCGGCCAACATCATCCTGAGCGCATAGCTTTTCGAGTTGTGGCGCAAAAGATTTTGCGCCTTCTCGATGGCTGAAATATATTTCCCTTCCCGGCGGTCAATTTCGATATCAGCCAGCAGGTAAGTGAGTCTGTCGGGCGAAGAGGCGATTAATTGATTCAGGTTTTCCCTGGCGTCATTAAAGTTAGCCAGCCCCAGGTGAGCCAAAACCAGGCCGTAACGAGAGGCATCCTTGTTGAGGCTATCGCCCTCCAGTTCGCTGTTGAAGCGGTTGAGCGATGCCGCCGCATTTTTTTCGATAGCAATCAGCGCTCGGGCACGCATCAGGTGATATTCAATATTATCGGGATAATGTTTTAACGGAAATTGACTGACGCGGTTTTTGGCGTCTGCAACGCGGTTTTCCGTCAGTGGGTGGGTGAGCAGAAATTCTGGCGGTTTGCTGCCGGTGTAGCGGGTTGCCCGCAGCATTTGCTCGAACATGGCAGGGACACCTTTCGGATCCATGCCGGCGGCGTAAATTGTCTGGATGCCGAGTCGATCAGCCTCTTGTTCGTTTTGACGGCTGTATCGCATGGCATTTTCCATGCTGTGTGCCTGGCTGGCTGTCATCGCGGCCATCCCGGCGTCGCCGCCCACAGTGGCGGCTATCACAAGGCTGGCCAGCATAGCAGCCATCGTGGTGGTTGCGTTCTTGCGCTGTTGTTCGACCCGTCGGGCAAAATGCCGTTGGCTGAGGTGAGCCAGCTCATGTGCCAGTACGGAGGCAATCTGGTGTTCGGTCTTGGCGTAGCGGAATAATCCCGTGTGCACGCCAATAACACCGCCAGGAACTGCGAAGGCGTTCATCGATGGATTATTGATCGTTACCAGTGATAGGCGGTGATCTTTTAATTCGCTGTGGGCGGCGAGTTGGTAGAGTAGCTCCTCCAAGTAATCATAGAGCTGGGGATCGTTGTATTCGGAGATCCTGCTGCGGTAGGCTCGCAGCCAGGCCTGCCCGAGTTCAAATTCCTGTTGCTGTGAGATAATGGCCGAGGCGGTGTCGCCCAGGGCTGGCAGTTCAATATTTGCGCTGTGTGCTGGCGCGGTCAGCAGCGCGGCCAGTATTAGCCGGTTCAAAAAAAACATGATGGAGCGTATGTGCACTGCTTGAATATCCATTAATACGTGAAAGTGATGCGTGCGAGAGTGACAATTTCTCTGGATAGTAACGTAACTCTATGACCTAATTCATGCGGATTCGTGCGTTTTCATCTGAAAAAACCGACCACATCGCAGATGTTTCACCAGTCCTTGATGCACTGGTAATGATTTCGTAATCTGATTTTTGTAATTTTTTAATTGCCCCGACAGGAAAAATGCTATGTGGAAAGTGCTTGGCACTTGGGTCGACCGCTACTTTGGTGAAGAAGAAGCGGTATTGCTGGCTTTGATGCTGGTGATCGCGTTGATCGTTATGGTCACCTTTGGCCAGATTCTGGCCCCTTTTGTTGCAGCCATTATTTTTGCTTTCCTGCTCCAGGGTGGTGTCAATCGCCTGGTTAGATGGAGAGTGCCTCGCCTGGTTGCGGTGGTGCTGGTATTCCTGTTGTTTGTCGGTGTATTCCTCACGATTCTTATCGTCGTCCTGCCACTTATCGGACGCCAGGCCGCCAATCTTGCCAGTGAAATTCCGGACATGATACGGCACTGGCAAAGTGTCCTGCTGTTGCTTCCCGAAGAGTATCCACACCTCATTTCAGAGTCCCAGCTAAAAGAGTTGCTGGGTCAGGCATCAAAGGAAGTGGCGAGTATGGCAGAGCGGCTGGTGAGTTTTTCTTTCAGCACCTTTCCCAGCCTAGTCATCATGATGGTCTATCTGGTACTGGTTCCACTGCTGGTATTTTTTATGCTGAAAGACAAAGATGAGCTGTTGGACCTGCTCGCCTCTATGCTGCCTCAGGAGCGGCCTGTCATGTGGCGGATCTGGCATGAAATGAACCTGCAAATGGCCAATTATGTGCGCGGCAAGGCCATTGAAATACTGGTGGTCGGGCTGGTCAGCTACGTCTTTTTTCTTTTCATGGGATTGCAATATGCTGCTCTGCTGGGACTCCTGGTGGGGTTGTCAGTAGTGATACCCTATATCGGTGCGATGATCGTCACTTTTCCAATCGCCGCCGTGGGTTACTTTCAGTGGGGGTTTGGTTCGGAACTGCTCTGGCTGATGGTGGGTTACGGGATTATTCAGGCGCTGGATGGTAATGTGTTGGTGCCACTACTGTTTTCGGAAGCCGTTAACCTTCATCCCATTGCGATTATCCTCGCGGTCCTGGTGTTTGGCGGCCTGTGGGGCTTCTGGGGGGTGTTTTTTGCCATTCCCCTCGCCACGCTGGTCAAAGCACTTTATAACGCCTGGCCGCGAACTGATTTGCCGAACCCGTTGTCGGAATAATTTTACCCATAAGATGGAATTCCATGAAAAGACTTGTTGTTGTATTTGTCTGTCTGTTTTGTGTTGCCGGAGCTTACAGTGAGGCGACCTTTTTTTCGCCTCAGTCCTCCAGTGATAGTGATATTGCCCGCAGTGAAAATGATCAGTCTGTCTATCGCCATCTGACATTGCCCAATGCGCTTCAGGTCCTGCTTGTCTCCGATCCCGATGCGGACAAGGCTGCAGCGGCACTGGATGTCTTTGTGGGCAGTTCGCATGATCCTGTTCGACGTCAGGGGCTGGCGCATTTTCTTGAGCATATGCTGTTTCTGGGTACGGATAAATACCCAGAGCCAGACGAGTATCAGGCATTCATCGGCCAGCACGGCGGGCAGCACAATGCCTATACGTCCTTCGAGCATACCAACTATTTCTTTGATATTGACCCAGCACATTTTGAGCCGGCTCTGGACCGGTTTTCACGTTTTTTTGTCGCGCCACTATTTAATGCAGATTATGTAGAGCGTGAAAAGAATGCAGTGCATTCAGAGTACAAGGCCCGCATCAAAGATGATTACCGCCGCCAGATGGATGTCTACAGCCAGGTCGTCAATCCGGCACACCCGGCAGCTAAATTCAGCGTCGGTAATCTGGATACGTTGGCGGATGAAAAGGGCCAGCTTCGCGAGGACCTGCTCTCTTTTTACGAGGCGCACTATTCAGCCAACCGGATGGCCCTCGTGGTTTTGGCGCCACAGCCTCTGGATCAGCTGGAAGCCATGGTCAGAGACCGCTTTGTCAATGTGCCCAACCATGCCAGGCAGCAGCCAAAGCATGGCAAACCACTGTTGGAACCGGGTGAGCCGCCGAAGCTAGTCTCTGTTCAACCCGTTCGTGAGATGAGGGAGTTGTCCATCACATTTCCCCTTCCGGCAGTGGATCAGTATCAACGTGAACAACCGCTTGCCTACCTTGGCAATCTGATCGGTCACGAGGGTAAGGGTAGTCTGCTTTGGCTGTTGAAAAACAAAGGTTGGGCCGAGAACCTGCGGGCCGGCCAGGGTATTTCCGATACCAGTGGTAGCAGTTTCAGTGTGACGGTTGGCCTGACACCGGATGGTTACGCAAACTGGCAACAGGTACTGTCACTGGTATTCCGTCAGATCGATCTGGTTGCTGATGAGGGGATTGCTCAGTGGCGTTTTGACGAGCAGGGCGCGCTGGCAGACATGCAGTTTCGTTACATGGAGCAGGATGACCCGGTGCATAGGGTGAGTCGTCTGGCCAATCGCCTTCATCAATACCCCTACACTGAAGTGCTCCGTGGGCCCTGCCGCATGGATCTTTTTGATGCCGGGCTGATCGCCGACATGGCTTCCCGTATGACAGCCGATAATGCCATGGTGTTATTGGCTGCACCGGAAGTCGAGACAGATGAAGTGACGGCTCTCTATCAGGTGCCCTATAAAGTTGAGCTACTACCGGAAATACAAACAGTGGCGGCCACTGACCTTGCGCTACCTGGAAAAAACCCTTTTATTCCCGAGCGCTTTTCTCTGAAACATCCGAACAAGGCCGCTGGACCAGGATTGGCTGAGCTGTTGGTCAAGCAGCCCGATTACCGGTTGTGGCACTACGCTGATCATTATTATCGGGCGCCCAAGGCACAGCTTTATGTGGCAGTCAAGACGCCGGCAGTAGAGGGAGTGCGTCATGCGGCAATGATGGATCTGTATTTGCGGGCAGTTGAATATTCATTGAATGAAACCAGCTATGAGGCAGCTCTGGCTGGTTTGCGCTATGGCATCAATCGCCGTCCAGATGGGCTGGGCTTCATGATCAGTGGTTTTGACGACAAGCTGTCGGTGTTATCAGCTGATGTGGTGGACGCGTTGCTATCCACCGAGCTGACGGATGAGAGACTTGAGTTACTGCGTCAGGAACTGATTCGGAAATGGCGCAACAGTACTCAGGATACGCCCTATATTCAGCTGATGCGCGAAGTCGGGCTGTTGCTCAATACTACTGCATGGCAGCCGGCGCGACTGGCCGATGAATTGGAGAAACTTGATTTCAGCACGTTCAGGCAGTATGTGAAAACGATTTTTAACGGTGCTTCGCTGGAATTGCTGGCCAGTGGCAACCTGCAGGCAGAAGAGGTAAAAGTGCTGGCGCAGTCACTATCGAAACAGTTGGCATCCAGCAAGCCGGCTGATTGGCTGCCCAGGGGGATTGCCAGGGTGGCGCCTGGGGAAAAAATTAAAACGCCCATGTCCGTTCCGCACAAGGATGCGGGGATTCTCCGTTACTACCAGGGTCGCGATGACTCGGTGGCGGAAGCCGCCCGCTTCATGTTTCTGCGGCAGCTGATCAAATCCCCATTCTTTCACGAACTGCGTACCGAGCAGCAGTTGGGTTATGTCGTTGCGGCTGTGGATCAGGGCCTGGATAGGGTGCCGGGGTTTGGGCTGCTGGTACAGTCTCCATCGGCACCTCTGGCACGGCTTGAGCAGGCTATTGATCAGTTTCTCGATACCTATGCAGAGCAGTTGGCGGCAATGCCGTCTGACGAATTTGAGCGCCATCGCGCCTCTATCCTCACAGGTCTGACAGAGAGACCGAAAAGCCTTGCGGAGCAGAGCGGGCGATTCTGGGCTAGCATTGACCTGAGGGATTACCAGTTTGATATGCGCCAGCAATTGATTGTAGAAGTCCAGAGTCTGACGCATGCTCAAATGCTGGAGGTCTATAGGGACGTCGTGGTTGCGGCCGGTTTTTCAATGCAGGTTGATACTTCGGCAGGGGATTTTATGTCAGGGTCTGGGCTGGCTAAAGAGCGAGACATCTATCGGCTACCTGAAAAAATGTAATAAAACTATTTATTGTTTTTTGGGAAAACTATTAATAATATTATTGATTTCATGTAGTTATACTATTTTCAGAAAAGTATATTTATAAGCACCTTTTATTTTTGCGGTTGAATAAGTATTTTTTGGTAGATAAACTACACGAAATGGCTTGAATCGTCAGGTTAACGGTGTTTTTGGTTGCCCGACTGATCAAGTTGCCAGTCACCATAAAAAGAAAGGTATCGATCATGCAAGACGATATGGATCCCGTCGAAACCCGGGAGTGGCTCGAATCGCTGGATTCCGTATTGAAGTTTCAGGGCCCGGAGAGGGCAGCCTATCTGCTTCAGAAGCTGCTGGATCGAGCCACTGCCACCGGGGTCGGCATGCCGCCTGCCATTGTTACCCCTTACAGGAATACGATCCCGGTCATTCGTGAAAAACGCATGCCAGGTGACCTGTTCATGGAGCGCCGGATTCGCTCGATCATCCGTTGGAATGCGCTGGCTATGGTAATGAGGGCCAACAAAAATCCTGATGAGGGTATTGGCGGGCATATTGCCTCTTTCGCCTCGTCGGCCACGCTTTATGATATTGGCTTTAATTATTTTTTTCGGGGCAACGAGGGCGAAGAGCAGGGCGACCTGATCTATTTTCAGGGTCACAGTGCGCCGGGAATTTATGCCCGCTCCTATCTTGAAGGGCGTTTCGATGAAGATACCCTGGATAATTTTCGGCGGGAAGTGGATGGGAAAGGGCTCTCCTCATACCCCCATCCCTGGCTAATGCCTGATTATTGGCAATTCCCCACCGTTTCCATGGGGCTGGGTCCCCTGCAGGCGATATACCAGGCGCATGTGATGCGTTATATGTCGGCGCGTGGCATGTCTCCGCGAGGTGATCGAAAGGTGTGGGCATTCCTCGGTGATGGCGAGTGCGATGAGCCGGAAACCCTGGGTGCTATTTCCCTAGCCGGCAGAGAGCAGCTGGAAAATCTGATTTTTGTGGTGAACTGTAATTTACAGCGTCTGGATGGGCCGGTACGCGGTAATGGCAAGATTATTCAGGAGCTCGAAGGTGTCTTCCGCGGAGCGGGCTGGAACGTCATCAAGGTCGTCTGGGGGCGTCTTTGGGATCCATTGTTTGAGAAGGATCAAACAGGGCTGTTGCAAAAGCGTATGGATGAAACCTGTGATGGTGATTACCAGAACTACAAGCACAATGGTGGCGCCTATACCCGGGAACATTTTTTTGGAGCGTATCCGGAGCTGGAGTCATTGGTTGAAGATCTCAGCGACCGGGACATCATGTATTTGAACCGTGGTGGACACGATCCCTACAAGGTTTATGCCGCCTATGCTGAGGCGCTGGCCCACAAAGGCCAGCCCACCGTGATTCTGGCAAAAACGGTTAAAGGTTACGGGATGGGCGTGGGTGAAGCGTCCAATGATACCCACTCCATCAAGAAGCTTGATCTGGAAGGACTTAAACATTTCCGCGATCGTTTCGGAATCCCGATAGGGGATGATGATCTGGAAAAGGTGCCTTATTACCGGCCACCTGAAGACAGTCCTGAAATGATGTATATGAAGAAGCGGCGCGAGTCGCTGGGGGGGCCGGTTCCCTCGCGGCGGGCAGATTTCACATCACTTGAGATACCTGCTCTGGAAGACTTTGACAAGTTGCTTGAGGGCAGTGGGGATCGCAAGGTATCCACCACCATGACCTTTGTGCGACAGCTTGGGATGTTGGTCAAGGACAAAAAGATTGGCGAGCGAGTGGTACCCATTGTGCCTGATGAAGCGCGAACCTTCGGTATGGAGGGCATGTTCAGGCAATTGGGCATTTACTCCTCAGCGGGCCAGAAATATGTGCCTCAGGACCGCGATCAGATCATGTACTACAAGGAGGACAAGCGCGGCCAGATTCTTGAAGAGGGGATAACCGAAGCCGGCGCATTTTCCGCGTGGATTGCGCTGGCGACGGCCTACAGCAATTACGATTGCCCCATGATCCCTTTCTATGTGTTTTACTCCATGTTTGGCTTTCAGCGCATCGGCGACTTTGCCTGGGCTGCGGGCGATATACAGGCGCGTGGGTTTCTGATCGGTGCGACCTCGGGGCGAACAACGTTGAATGGCGAGGGCCTGCAGCATCAGGATGGGCACAGCCACCTGCTGGCCAATACCGTGCCGAACTGCCGAACCTATGATCCGGCGTATGGTTACGAGCTGGTGGTGATTATTCAGGACGGTTTGCGGGCGATGTATCAGGATCGGGAAAACTGCTTCTATTACATCACCACCATGAACGAAAATTATGAGCAGCCCGCTATACCAAAGGGGGTTGAAGAGGGTATCGTCAAGGGAATCTACCTGTTGGAAGAGGGGAAGAATACCAAGCTGAGGATTCAGCTGATGGGCGCCGGAGCAATCCTGAATGAAGTCCGGGCGGCAGCGGARATTCTCAGGRATAAATTCAAGGTGGCAGCGGATATCTGGAGCTTGACCAGCGTCAATCAGCTGGCGCGCGACGGGCAGGCGGCTCAACGCTGGAATCGAATGCATCCCGAGAACGAGCCGAAGATACCTTACATTACTGCGCAATTGCAGGACAAAAAGGGACCTGTGGTAGTGGCCACGGACTATGTCAAAACCTATACCGAACAGCTTCGCGCCTTTATTCCTGCCAATTACCATGTGCTGGGTACAGATGGCTTCGGTCGCAGTGATAGCCGTGAAAAGCTGCGCCATTTCTTCGAAATTGACCGTTATTTCATTGCGGTGGCGGCGCTGGGTGCGCTGGCCGATGAAGGAAAAATAGAGAAATCCCTGGTTGCCAAGGCTATTAAAGAGTTCGGCCTTGATCCGGATAAAGCCAATCCTCTGTGCTGTTGAAAACGAGAATAAACTGTGACTTCTGAAACAATCCTGGTACCTGATCTCGGTGGCGCTGATACGGTCGACGTCATTGAGCTATGTGTTGCGGTGGGTGATACCGTGGCACTGGAGCAATCCCTCATCGTATTGGAGTCCGATAAAGCCACCATGGATGTCCCGAGCCCCCAAGCGGGCCAGGTCAAAAAGCTGTTGGTGAAGGAGGGAGACAAAGTCAGTGAAGGGTCCCCCATCCTCGAAATCGAGAAAACGGCGGATGAAACGGATTCAGCAGAAGAGTCAGCCGCTTCGGGAGAACGGGACGACGCTCCACAGCCAGAAGATAAGGACGAGCCCCCTGAGAGTGCAGAGGAAGAAGACTCCGAGTCTGAAGCTGTAGACAAGCCTGACAAACAGGCTGAGCCTTCCGCAGCTAAAGGTCCGGCTGCTGAAGAAGATGTGCTGGTGCCAGATATTGGCGGTGCCGATGCGGTTGAAGTCATCGAAGTTATGGCAGCCTCAGGAGACCAGTTGGCCGAAGGCGATGGCATCCTGGTGGTGGAAACGGATAAGGCCAGCATGGAATTGCCGGCACCCTTTGCCGGGGAGTTAGTCAGTGTAGCGGTTAAAGTGGGTGACAAGATCGCCACTGGAGACAAGATTGCCCGCATGAAAATAATGCTGGATTCGGATCAACCCGGCACCACCGATAAGGCAGCAGAGCCTGATGAAAAGACAGGCGCGGACAGCGCGTCCAGCCCTTCGGAAAAAAAGGTCAGTGCCGAGTCTGACTCCTCTGAAACCGATATTTCTTCCGGCAAAAAACCGGACGTGGCAGAAGCGCCTGTGGCCAGTGAGGAGTCTTCCAAACCGGATGCAGCGTCGATAAGAGATGATGTCGCAGCTGCGGAGGTCTATGCTGGCCCCGCATCGCGGGCACTGGCCCGAGAGCTGGGTGTTGATTTGCGGAAGGTTTCCGGTTCCGGGCCGCGCAATCGTATTCTCAAGGAAGATTTGCACGAATATGTCAAAAATGCGGTGGCAAAGTCAGAAAATGCTGCTGTCTCCGGCGCAACAGGCCCGGGGATTCCTCCCATACCCTCGGTAGATTTCGCCAGATTTGGTGAAGTTGAGATGGTGCCGCTGCAGAAAATTCACAAACTGACGGCTGCAAACATGCAGCGCAGTTGGCTCAACGTGCCCCACGTTACGCAATTTGATGAGGCCGATATTACAGAGCTTGAAGCCTTTCGCCATACACTCAAGGCTGAGGCCGAGAAAAGGAACTCCCGGCTTACCCTGCTGCCATTTCTGCTCAAGGCCTGTGGCCATGCCCTGGCGGTCAATACCTCGTTCAATCGCTCTCTCGCCAGTGATGGCGAACATTTTGTCGAGAAAAAATATATTCATATCGGTGTGGCGGTTGATACTCCCCGGGGACTGGTCGTGCCGGTGATTCGCGACGTGGATCGCAAGGGACTCTGGGAACTGACCGATGAAGTCAATCAAATGGCAGTCAAAGCCCGCGAAGGCAAACTGTCAGCCGCTGAGATGCAGGGCGGCTGTTTCACGATTTCCAGTTTGGGGGCCATCGGTGGGAATGGTTTTACACCGATTGTGAATGCACCCGAGGCGGCCATCCTCGGCGTTTCGAAATCCCAGATCAAACCGGTCTGGGATGGAGCAGAGTTTAAGCCGAAGCTGATGTTGCCGCTGAGTGTTTCCTATGACCACCGTATTGTGAATGGTGCCGATTGTGGCCGTTTCTTTACCTGCCTCGTTGACGTGATCGCCGATATACGCCGGTTGTTGCTTTAGGTCCGTCGAGGAAGACAACGTTTTTGAACTGATCGCCCATACCGGGTTCTAAAGTCTGACCCATGTGCCAATAACGTCGTGCCGTATTTGGCCTGTTCAAGCGACCAGAGAAACCGCTATGGCAATTCAACGCTTTCCCCTGATTTTCTGCAGTTCTGTGATTGCCATCTCTATGGCTCTGTTCCTCTCCCCTATTGTCACGGCCAAGGAAAACCTGTTGAGTGAGTCCGATCAGCAGGCGGTGCAACAGGTGATTGAGGGCCAGATTTCGGCCTTCAAAAAAGATGATTACAGTACCGCCTACTCTTTTGCTGCGCCGAATGTCAGGCATGCATTCCCGTCGGTCCAGATGTTTATCGAGATGGTGCGCAGTCAATACATGCCGCTCTACCGGCCTGTATCTTATCTGTTTGGCAGAAATACCCTCTCGGAAGGCCGTGTTTACCAGGAGTTGATTGTCACTGACCCCAATCGCCAGCTATGGCAGATTATTTATACCCTTCGGCAGCAGGACGATAAGACCTGGAAAGTAACGAATGTTGTGATGTATCCCTATGACGGCGTATCCGCCTAGGTCGGTATTGCATATTGTCCCGCGACGTATTGCCGTTGTGAAATTGGCGTTGTCGGTTGACTGAACTCGGTGAATAAATCGGGTGACATTACCAGTACAAAAAAACCGGGCTTTCCAGCCCGGTTTTTTTAGCCCGATTGCCCTGGGTAAAAAATTACTTTTTCGCCGGTCGCGGGCCGCTTCGTTTTTGGGCAGTTTCCGGTTTTCTGGCCCGTGGTTTGCCGCCAGGTTTGGTTTTCAGTGACAGCTTTCCTTTTGAGGGTGATGGTTTGTGACTGCTATCCCCGCCGAGGGGGCTCAGTTTCATCGGCTGTTGGCAAACCCTGACCTTGTTTTTCAGGTGATTGAGCAATTCAGGTGGCATGCCTTCGGGCAGGTCAACTGTACTGTGATCATCATAGAGTTTGATCTGTCCGATATAGCGGCTTTCAATGTCGGCTTCGTTGGCAATGGCGCCGACGATATCGCCGGGCGTAACACCTTGATTCTTGCCGACTTCCATGCGGTATGTGGTCATCTCAAACTCGCCGAACTCGTCGCGTTGCTTGCGTTTGTCGGTGGGTCTTTCCTTGCGTTTCTGGTTGCGGTCACGGGGTGAAGCATCAGGTCTTTTGTCGCGACCAATGGATTTTTCGTGGTTGGCCACTTCAATTGACGCCAGCTTTGGAAAGAGTGGACGTTCCTGCTGCAGTTGCCATGCCATAGCCGCAGCGATATCAGACATGGACAGTTCACGGTCGTGGGCCAGTCGTTCCAGCAACTCACGAAAACGGTCGAGATCCTGGGTATCGAGATTGCGCAGAATCTGTTCCTGGAACTGCTGGACCCGCTGGCTGCTTACTTCTTCGCCGGTGGGCAATTCCATTGACGTCACTTGCTGACCCGTAGACTTCTCAATGGCGCGCAGCAGATGCCGTTCTTTGGGGGCAACAAACAGGATCGCACAGCCCTCGCGACCGGCGCGACCGGTGCGACCAATCCGGTGCACGTAGGATTCATTGTCGTAGGGAATATCGTAGTTGACCACGTGGCTGATACGATCGACGTCCAGCCCTCGCGCTGCTACATCGGTGGCAACGACAATATCGACATCACCTTTTTTCAGTCGATTGACGGTGCGCTCGCGCAGGGCCTGACTCAAATCACCGTTCAAGGCCGCCGCAGAGAACCCCCTCGCTTCCAGTTTCTCAGCGAGTTCGACGGTGGTGGACTTGGTGCGCACAAAAATCAGCATGCCATCAAATTCTTCCACTTCCAGAATCCGGGTGAGGGCATCCAGTTTATGGCGGCCCTGTACCATCAGGTAGCGTTGGCTGATTCGTTCCACGGTACGGGTTTTGGCGGCGATACTGACTTCCCTGGCATCGCCGAGGTATTTTTTCACCACACGGCGAATAGCCGGGGGCATGGTGGCCGAAAACAGTGCGCGCTGACAGGTGGAAGGGGTTTCCGCCAGAATGGTTTCCACGTCGTCAATAAAACCCATGCGCAACATTTCGTCTGCTTCGTCCAGCACCAGTGCGCGGAGTTTGCTCAGATCCAGACTGCGACGTCGCAAATGATCCAGAATACGACCCGGCGTGCCGACAATTACCTGTACTCCGCGCTGCAATCCACGCAATTGGCCGCGCATATCCTGACCACCGTAAATCGGCAACACGTGAAAGCTCTTCAGATGACGCGCGTACGTCTGGAAAGCCTCGGCAACCTGAATGGCCAGTTCCCGGGTGGGAGCCAATACCATAATCTGTGGTGCTGACTGGCTGCTATCCAGACGGCTCAGTAATGGTAATGCAAAGGCTGCAGTTTTGCCGGTGCCGGTCTGTGCGATACCGAGCAGGTTGGCGCCTTCCAGCAGTATCGGAATACTCTGGGCCTGGATGGGAGAAGGTTGTTCATAACCGAGTTCGTGAACGGCCTGGAGCACTGGTTTGGAGATGCCCAGTGATGCAAAATCGGGGGAAGACATAAATACGCCTGTATGGCCGTAGGCCGGATGAAAATAGGGGCGTAAGTATACGCGTATCGCTATGAGGGATAAAGAATTTTCCAGTTTCCGGTAGGTGGATGTTAACTATTTCGGTCTCGCCTCCAGCAGTCTGTCCAGCACATTGGCAAACTGCTGGCGCTCAGTATGACCGAGGCTGCCGGGGCCACCTTTGACCTCGCCGGTATTGCGCAATTCTTCCATCAGGTTGCGCATGGCCAGCCGTTGGCGGATATTTGCCGGGGTAAAGTGTTCCCCTCTGGGGCCAATGACCTGTGCACCCTTGTCTACGGCTTCCGCCGCCAGCGGAATATCCCCGGTGACCACAATATCGCCGGGCAAAACCTGTTGAGCTATATAGTTATCTGCCACATCAAATCCGCTCTCTACCTGCCGGGCTTTGATCAGTGGTGAAGGGGGTACCTTCACTAGGTGATTGGCAACCAGTGTCAACGGAACCTGGCAGCGCTGCGCCGCCCGAAAAAGGATTTCCTTGATAGGGTTTGGGCAGGCATCGGCATCGACCCAGATATGCATTGGAACTCCTTGTTTCGGGTTAGCCAATCAGGCCGCTTTTCAATGTCAGGTGCAGGGTCAGCGTAATGACCATGGCACCGCATAGATTGATCCAGAATCCGGCTCTGGCCATTTGCGGAATACGGATAATATTGGCGCTGAACACAATGGCATTCGGTGGTGTCGCCACGGGCAGCATAAAGGCAAAACTGGCGGCAATGGTAGCCGGAATGATAATAGCCAGTGGGTCGATGCCCAGCCCAATAGCCATGGCTGCGAAGATGGGCACCAGCGTGGTGGTAGTAGCTGTGTTGCTGGTGAGTTCGGTCAGAAAGATAACCAGCGTTACCACCAGCAGTGTCATGACCAGTGGCGGAAAGCCCTGAACTTCCGCCAGTTGCAGTGCCAACAGTTCTCCAACCCCGGTGCTGCTGATGGCGCCTGCCAGCGCCAGCCCGCCACCGAATAGCAGTAATACGCCCCAAGGCACCCGCGTTGCAGTATCCCAGTCCATCAAAAATTCACGTTCTTTCAGGTTTGCTGGAATAGTGAATAGTAACAGGGTGGCGATGATAGCCACGCCGGTATCACTGAGCCCATCTAGCCACGGCAATTTTGTCAGCAGTGGCCGGGTTACCCAACCCAAAGCCGTTAGCAGAAAAATAACAAGGGTTAATCTTGCGCCAAGGGTCCATGGCTCAGTGGGTTCGTGGAGAAATTTGCTATCGATGGGCGTTTTGCCCGGTGGGTATATACAGTGGGTCAACAGCCACCAGGTGAGTGGCACAAAGATTACTACCAGCGGTAGGCCGATGCTCAGCCAGCGGGTAAAACTGATTTCAATACCGAGCTCTCTTTGGATAAACGAGACGGTGAACATATTTGGCACTGTGCCGATAATAGTGCCTACGCCGCCGATCGACGCAGCATAGGCCACTCCCAAAAGCAGGCAAAGACTAAAGTTTTCACGGTTGGGCGCACTTTTGTCGAGCAGTTGGATAATGCTGAGCAGTATCGGCAACATCACCAGTACGGTGGCAGTGTTGGTAATCCACATGCTCATGGTGGCCGAGATAAACATGAAACCGCCGACCAGGGTTGCCGGCTTGGTACCCACCAGCCGCAATATCGTATAGGCGAAGCGGCGGTGTAAATGCCATCGCTCCAGTGCCAATGCCAGGATAAATCCTCCCAGAAACAGGAAGATCATCGGGTGGGCATAGGCTTTTGCGGTGGCATTGATATCACTGGCCCCGACCAAAGGCAGCAGGGCAAGTGGCAAAAGTGCCGTCGCATAGATGGAAATGGCTTCCGTCAGCCACCAGACCGCCATCCATGCGGCCAGACCGGCAGTGGCCCTGCCCGCCGTGCCGAGCACAATCAGGTTGTCATCTAAGGAGAGAACCTGATCGGGGGCTAGTGTAAACACCAGTATGCCCAGCAGGGGCCCGGCAAGGATAGCTAACAGGCGAAACTGGCCGAGCCACAGAGTCGGATTCATAGTCGGGTGCTTATTTTTATTGGAAAACAGAGCCTAGCAGGCTTTGATGCACAGTTTAAGCGCCTTGTCTTGTCGGGTTTTGGCCTCTGTTGTCCATCCGCTGCCCCTCAGCCAATAATTTTTTCTTTCAGGGCGCGGGCAAACATTTTCGCCTTTGATGGATAGGCAAAGTGCTTTGGGCGGGTTGCCCGGATGCCTTCGCTGAAGGCACTTTGTCGGCTGTAATCAATGAGGATGTCAATCATCACCGGCCTGTTTTCCATCGCCAGAGAAAATGCCGTCTCCAGAGCCGATTCAATGTCGCCGTTGTCTTCAATGGCCACGTATTCACAACCGACAGCATGGGCAAAAGACACCCAGTCAGCCTCACCCAGTTTGATCATCTGTGTTCCCTGGCCAGGGAGTTGTCGGATCTCGCCAGATACCTCCCCATCGTTGAACAGGCAATAAATGACACCGAGTTGATACTTACTGGCAGTCAGCGCTTCCATTCCCGTCATCATCATCGCGGCGTCACCGACGAGGCCGATGACTGTGCTCTGGGGGTGGGCCATTTTCAGTGCGTTGGCGGCGGGTACTCCGTAACCCATGGCATTGAAATCGCCGGGACAAATAAACCCACCGGGATGATGGATCGGCAACAGCTCTGCAGCCAGAAACATGTGGTTGCCATCGTCGCAGGCCACCAGTGCATCATCCGGCATGTGTTGTCTCAGCGCGGTAAAAAAACGGGCCGGATTGACCCGCTTGCTGGATTGTTTCTGCCAGTCGGCCAGATAAATCCGTTTGTCGGTAGCGATCTTTGTAGACAATGTGTTGTCAGGGGGTGAAGTCGGTACATGTTTTTTGATCGCCTCCGTCAGTGCTGCAACCACGTCGGCCGCATCGCCGAGCAGGGTCAGTTCCGCCGGGTAATTGGCATTGAATACCGCCGGGTTGATATCCACATGGATCAAGGTCTCCGGCATGCTGAGACCGTAGTTGCCGGTGGGTATTTCCGAAAAACGGGTAGCGATTGCCAACAGACAGTCACAGTTGGCAAAGGCGTGTTGTGCAGCCGGTACGGCGGCGGGGCCAAAGCCCATGCCGGTATGTAGAGGGTGTCTGGCGGGAAACACGCTCAGCCCCTGCAGGGTAGTTGCAACCGGGGCATTCAGGTGGGTCGCCAATGCCTGTATTGACTCACTTGCCTCGCGGGCACCCCAGCCAATCAATAATCCCGGATGCTCAGCCTTTGCCAGCCTCTCGGCGGCCAGTTCGATGGCGGCCATATCCAGTGGGGGGGTGATGCGATGCCCATCGAAAACGGGCAGGGTCCCATTATCGATACTAAGGGTTTGCAGGTTGACCGGAATTTCCACAAACACCGGGCCGGGCTCGCCTTCTATCGCAGTGCGGTAGGCCTCAAAAATGGTGGGCACAATGTCCGAGAGGTGTTCTACCAGATAGGTTGCTTTGGTGATCGGGGTCAACAGGGCGCGGTGGTCGATATCCTGCCGCTGAAAACGGTGATTGGTCTGGTAATCGATACCCCCGGCAATGACCAGCATTGGAATGCCGCCGAGAAACGCCTCACCAATACCGCTTGCCGCATGGGTGACGCCGGCACCGGGGATAATCAGCAGTGTGCCAATCGACCTGGTTGTACGACTGATGGCATCGGCCATAAAAGCGGCTGAGGCCTCGTGGGTCACGAGGGACGGGGTGATAGTGTCGGATCGTTGGAGTTCAGTATAAATAGCCGTATTGTGAAAACCGGGTATCCCGAAGGTATGCGTTACCCCGATCTGTTCCAGTGCATACCGGGTGAGCCAAGCGCCGGTCTTTTTCATTCGTCTCCCCAGATATCCTGAACTGCATACGGCTTGATGCTATGAGACGCGTGGGCCCGAGTCAATGTGGTATGGGGCGTTGTTCCCTGCCATCCGGTTTTGGCAAGCCGTCTCAGCTGATTGCACCGGTAGTTCTCACCCGTTTGGCCCCTTTGGTGACCGGTAACTGGCGCATCATCCTATGTCGTTCAATACGCTCGTCGATAATATTTTTCAGGGCGATCAGCATGCCGGCCACCAGAAAAGCGCCGGGAGGCAAAATGATCACCAGAAATCCGTAACCATTGCCAAATAATTGCAGAGCCCAATTTTCTGCTATGGGGCCGAACAGCAGGTGCATGTTGGCAAACAGCGTGCCACTGCCCAGGATTTCCCTGATAGCCCCGATTGCAAGAAGCACCAGTCCGAAACCGGCACCCATCATCAGTCCATCCAGTGCGGAAGCCCCCACAGGATTCTTGCTGGCAAATGCCTCGGCGCGTCCCAGGATGGCACAGTTGGTGACAATCAACGGGATAAAAATACCCAGGATGACATACAGTTCATAGGTGAATGCCTGCATCAGCAATTCCGTGCAGGTGGTAAATGTGGCAATAATCATGACAAAAGCCGGAATCTTGACCGCTTCGGAAACCCGGTGGCGAATCATTGACACGACAATATTCGAGCCTACCAGTACCAGCATGGTGGCAAGACCCAAGCCCAGGGCATTTACCACTGAGCCTGTTACGGCCAGCAAGGGGCAAAGGCCAAGTAATTGAACCAGAGCAGCATTGTTTGTCCACAGGCCATTGCGGGTAATGTCGCGATAGCTGGTTTCATCCGCCATTTTGGGCATCCTCTTTCGCTGGTGGTGGGTTCGAAACTGGCCGTTGAGCGGCTTTCAGCAGTTGCTCCCGGTTTTCCTTAAAATATTGCAGAGACTTGCGCACCTGATTAACCACGGCCCGGGGGGTGATGGTGGCGCCGGTGAACTGGTCGAAATTTCCGCCGTCTTTTTTCACTTTCCATTTGTCAGGGGGCGGGTTGCGAAGTGATTTGCCGTTGAAGCCCAGAATCCAGTTACTCTTGTTCAGGTCGACCTTATCCCCCAGGCCGGGTGTTTCCCGGTGTGAAATCACTCGAACCCCCGCCACTGTACCATCCATATTGATACCGATAATCATCTGAATGTCACCGTTGTAACCATCCCCGGCTACAGAGGGCAGTATGACGGCGACCGGCTCATCGCCCTTGCGGGCGATGTTGGCTAGGCCCTCTTCGACCCCGAGCGTTGGCCAGAATTCAGCGGGGATGGCCACGGTATCCACCAGCAAATTGTTGGTGTGTCTGTCCAGCGGGACGATTTCCAGTAGGGCGCGCTTGGCTACCTCCCGCTTGGCCTCGGCGATGGGTTCCTCTGTCCCGAGATAGGTGACGGATAGCAGCGTTGCCGTAATCAGGGCAAACAGGCCCAACAGCAGGCTGTTGAAACTGATGGACCTGACCAGTGAAGCCATGCTCATTCCTTTTTCTCCGTAGCCCTGCGGGATTTTTTGTGGCCATAGGTCCGGGGCAGCGTGTAATTGTCAATTAGAGGTGCGGCAAAATTCATTAATAGCACCGCGAAAGCTACGGCGTCCGGATAGCTGCCCCAACTGCGAATAATGAATATCAGTGCCCCGATAAGCGCACCGAAAATCAGCCGGCCACGGTTACTGGTGGCGGAACTGACCGGGTCAGTCAGAATAAAGAAAGCGCCCAGCATAGTGCCCCCAGAGAGCAGGTGCATGAGGGGTGAGCCGTGACTGGCAGAGCTGCCGCCGTCATAAAACAGCGCTGCACAGAGACTGAGACTGGCCAGCATGGCAACTGGGCCGTGCCAGGTAAACACCCGGCGATACAGTAAAAAACACCCCCCCAGTAAAAAGCCCAGATTGACCCATTCCCAGCCGGCCCCGGCCCAGCGGGCGAGATTGAACAGAGGGTCCTGCTCGTACAGTTGGGCGATCAGCAGACCGCTGTTCTGGCGGAGGGTATCCAGTGGCGTTGCAGCGGTAAAGGCGTCCACCGTTCCAGCGCCGGGCAGTCCAAGGACGATTTGTAATGAGGCCAGAAACCCTGGCGGAGAGACGCCCTCTGCATACAGTGGTAGTGGTGCCGGCCATGCGGTCATCTGCACGGGAAAGGAAATCAGCAGCACCACGTAGCCCACCATGGCGGGGTTAAACGGGTTATAGCCCAGTCCGCCGTAGAGGTGTTTGGCGATCAGGATAGCGAAGCTGGTGCCGACAACGACCACCCACCAGGGTGCCAGGGGCGGTAGGGCCAGTCCCAGCAGAACGGCGGTGACCAGTGCACTGTTGTCGCCCAGATAAAACATCACCGGGCGCTTGCGAAGGCGCATCACGGCAGCTTCACAGAGTACGGCTACGGAGCCAGCCAGCAGAATGTTAATCAGTGAGCCCCAGCCGAAAAACAGGGTCAGTGCGATCAAACCGGGGGTGGTCGCGAGCAGTACCAGCCGCATCACCGAAGCCGTACTCTGGGCCGTGTGCGCATGGGGTGATGTGATTTTAAGCAACGCCATAGCGGGATCCGGTCAAGGGTGGTATTCGGCGAGCTGTTGCTCGGCTTCGGTCAGTCTGACCTGCAGCTTTTCAACGGCTGTACGCAGACTGTCTACATGCTCGGAGCGTTCTGCTTCCGCTTCTCTCAGTTTGATACGGGCTTTCTCCAGCCGGCTTTTCAGGGAGGCGACAGTTTCGCGCAGTTTGTCCTCCTCGGACATGCTGGCCAGTTCGGCTACCCGTGCCTGTGCGCGGGCTATGGCCGAAGAGGCGGCATCACCGGTGTCGTCATCGACTGTCGATGGCTGGGTCGTGACAGTGTTCAGTTGCTGTTGTGCGTCCAGTAGCTTGTTTTGTAATTTCTCCAGGCCGGCCTGTAGGGCATTGACGTACTCTGACTCGCCGGCTCGTGCCTCATCAAGTTTTGCTTTGGCTTTCTCGATGCGTCCCTCCAGAGCAACCACTGTCTGACGGAGCTGTTCTTCTGCCGGGAGATCGCGGGTGGCCGCTGCGCGGGCCTGGGCCCGTGCAATCGCGTTAGCCGCTGCATCGGTAGTTTCCTGGTTGACGGGCGTGTCGGGCGTATTGTCCGGGAGTGCCGCCAGCGCCTGCTGTGCATCGGCCAGTTTGGCCTGTTGCTTCTCTAGACCGCTTGTCAGGGCAGCCTTCAGCGTCTCATCATCGCTGTCGACAATCTTCTGTCGGGTGACCGCAATCCGTTCCTTGCAGCTGGCAATTTTCTTTTCCAGCGTATCTCTGGGGCTGGCCTGTAGCCGTTCCATTACTTTATCGGTATCCGATGTTCCTGCGGTATTGTTGAGTTGTGCCCGTTTGCTACGGGCGTCCTCGAGTCGTCGCCGGGCATCCTCGACGGCCGCCAGAGCCTGTTCCTGTTGTTGCTCCGTGCCTTCCTTGCGGATAGTCTCCAGCCGTTTCTCAACCGTATGCAAATGACTTTCCGCACGGACAATGCCGCGCTCCAGTCTGGCCTGCTGCTCTGCGGGGGAGGCCTGATGCTCGGCTGCACGTGCCATAGCGGTCTTGACCATGTCCGCATTTTTCTGGGGTTTGTTGCCGCGCCCGGCAGACAAGGTCTTGGCCTGTTCAGCCGCCTGTTTGCGGGCTTCCCGCTTGGCGGCTTTGGCCATTTCTTCCTGCTCCTTGCGGGCTTTCTGGAACTCGAATCGCGCTCTGGCCCGGTCGGATTTGATTTTTTCCTGTGCCTGTTTGCGAATTTCACCTTTGGAGGCGCGGTAATACTGCACCAGAGGGATATTGCTTGGGCAGACATAGGAGCAGGCGCCACATTCAATGCAGTCGAACAGATTGTGAGCTTCCAGTCGCTCGTGGTTGTGAGACTGGGCATACCAGAATAGCTGCTGAGGGAGCAGGCTGGCGGGGCAGGCTTCCGCACACATGCCACAGCGAATACAGGGCTGGGCCGGTGGTGGGGTAGGTGCTTCTTCCCACGAGGCGGCGAGGATGCAATTTGTGGTTTTGATGACAGGTATGTCCAGGTCGGTGAGAGTAAAACCCATCATCGGACCGCCCATGATCAGTCTGGAACAGTTATTTTCATCAAAACCATTATGGGCCAGCAGGTGCGTGATAGGTGTTCCGATCAACACCTCATAGTTCCGGTTGGTTGAGCAGGCCCGCCCGGTTACCGTTGTAATTCGGGAAATCAGTGGCTCGCCGAAATGAATTGCCTTTTGTACCGCGAAAGCCGTGCCCACATTCTGGCAGACAATGCCTATGTCGGCGGGTAGTCCACCGCTGGGGACTTCGCGGCCAGTGAGAATCTGAATGAGCTGTTTCTCGCCACCGGAGGGATAGCGAGTGGGGAAGCTGACCAGTTGAATGTGGGTGTCCCGGACAAAGGGTTCCAGTGCCGCATGCGCTTCGGGCTTGTTGTCCTCAATGCCGATCAGTACTTCTTCCGGTCCGCCCAGGATATAGCTGAGGATCTGGATGCCCTCCACAATGGCTTCCGCCCGCTCGCGCATCAGCATGTCGTCGGCAGTGATATAGGGCTCGCACTCCGATCCATTGATAATCAGGGTGGTAATGGTTTTGCGCGGAGACAGTTTGACTGCCGATGGAAAACCGGCGCCACCGAGGCCGGCAATGCCGGCGTGGCGGATCATTTCCAGTAATTTGGCCGGGCTGTAGTCCTGGAAGGAGTACGTTGCATCGATGCCGACATGGTCAATCCACTGTTCCTTCCCGTCGGGAATCAGTGTGATGCAGCGGGCCGCCATGCCTGAGGGGTGGGGGATAGGGTACTCACTGATATCACTGATGGTGCCCGATGTGGGTGCGTGAACACCGACACTGACCAGTCCGCTGGGCTCGGCGAGCTCCTGTCCCTTGAGAACACGGTCTCCGTTGGCCACCAGCAGTTTGGCGGGCGCGCCGATATGCTGGTTGAGCGGGATGACCAGTTTTTCCGGCAAGGGGAGAACGTCAATCGGCAGCTGTACCGACTGGTGCTTGTTTTCCGGAGGGTGGACGCCGCCGATCAGATCCCAGACCTTTCTCATGCCGCCTTGTCTCCCCGGTCCGTGGCGATAATCTCGGCAGGGTGTCTCTGAGCTTTAATCTGTTCCTCCGCGGGCGGAGGCATATCCCATGTCCAGTCAGACAACCCCTGGGGTACCGGGATCATATCAATGCAGTCCACCGGGCAGGGTTCCACACACAGGTCGCAACCGGTGCACTCGCTGGCGATCACCGTGTGCATCATCTTGGCTGCGCCGAGAATGGCATCCACCGGGCAGGCCTGGATACACTTGGTGCAGCCAATGCATTCGTCCTCGCGGATATACGCCACGGTTTTTACATCATTTTCCTCACCATGCTCGGCATCGAGCGAGGGGGCTTCAACGCCCAACAGGGTGGCCAGTGCATTGATGGTGCTTTGGCCGCCGGGAGGACATTTATTGATCGCATCGCCATTGGCGATAGCCTGGGCATAGGGTCTGCAGCCGGGATAGCCACATTGGCCGCACTGGGTCTGGGGCAACAGTTCATCGATCTGCTGAACGATGGGGTCGCCTTCAATGCGGAATTTAATGGCGGCAAAGCCCAGCACGGCACCAAATACCAGTGCCAGCCCCACCAGTGCAACCAGTGCGGCGATCAGAGGGTTTTGCAATATCAACTCAATCACACAGAACCCCTATACCAATCCGCTAAAGCCCATAAAGGCCAGTGACATCAAGCCGGCGGTAATCATGCCGATGGCGGCTCCGCGAAATGGGGTCGGCACATCGGCCACCGCCAGCCTTTCTCGCATGGCGGAAAACAGGATCAATACCAGCGAAAAGCCGATGGCGGCACCAAAGCCATACAGTGTGGACTGAAACAGGTTGTGGGCCTTCGCGGTATTCTGCAGTGCCACCCCGAGCACGGCACAATTGGTGGTGATCAGCGGCAAAAACACTCCCAGCACCCGGTAGAGCAGTGGGCTGGTTTTTTCGATAAACATTTTTGTGAACTGCACGACCACTGCGATGACGAGAATAAAGGAAATGGTTTTCAGGTAGGTCAGGCCCAGCGGCTGCAGAATCCAGGTATTCACCAGGTAGCTGGACATGGCGGCGAGTGTCAGCACGAAAGTGGTAGCCCCGGCCATACCGATGGCGGTCTCCAGCTTGTTGGAGACCCCCATGAAAGGGCACAGGCCCAGAAACTGGACCAGAACAAAGTTGTTCACCAGGATGGCGCTGATCAGAATGACGGCAAATTCCTGCATTTCGTCCTGTCTCGCATGCAAAGGGAAATAATGTATACGCCAGCCATTATAGCGGCCTGTATTACTGACTAATAAGCATAAAACATGAGCTGTTTAGTTTATTTGGCCATAAGGCATAGCGTTTAGTGATATGGCAGCGTCGCTGTCGGCGGTTAATTCGAACAGACTCCAGGGTATCAGACGATCCGCTGCCCGGGTTGTGCGCCGCTGTCGGGAGACAATAAATAAATGCTCTGTTTGTCTCCGGCCGCCAGCACCATACCTTCCGACAGACCAAAACGCATTTTGCGCGGTGCCAGATTGGCTACCAGTACAGTCAACCTGCCCTCCAGGTCTTCTGGCTGATAGGCGGCCTTGATTCCGGAAAATACCGTGCGGGTTTCGCCGCCGATATCCAGTGTCAGTTGCAACAGCTTGTCGGCTCCCTCCACGGCATTTGCTGCCACAATGCGCGCTACACGCAAGTCGACCTTGATAAAATCCTCAAAACCGATTTCCGCCGCCAGCGGCTCTTCCACCAGCGGGCCGGAGAGCGGTGCTGCAGTCGTTTCCGCCAGTATTTCTTTGCTGGCCTCCAGCATGGCGGTCACCCTGTCCGGATCTACCCGTTGCATCAACGGTTTGAAATTGTCGATGCGGTGGTTCAGCAGCGGTTCAATTTTAGCGGGCCAGTCCAGCGGGCTATTAAGGAATGCCTCCGCATCTGCGGCCATCGCAGGCAGCACTGGCTTCAGGTAAATCATCAGGGCACGGAACAGGTTGATACCGAGGGAGCAGATGTCCTGAACCTCTTGTTCGCGGCCTTCTTCTTTCGCCAGTTGCCAGGGTGCTTTCGCGGCAATATATTCGTTGGCTGCATCGGCGAGTGACATGATTTCGCGGATCGCTCTGCCGAATTCACGTTGCTCGTAGTAGTCGGCTATGCTGTCGGCAGCTGCTGAAACCCGGTGCCACAGGGCTTTATCCGCAATGCTGGCCGCCAACACGCCGTCGTTACCCTTGCTGACAAATTTGGCGCAACGACTGGCGATATTGACCACCTTGCCCACCAGATCGCTGTTGACCCGCTGGATAAAATCGTCCAGGTTCAGATCCAGATCATCCACGCCGGAGGAGAGCTTGGCAGCAAAATAATAGCGCAGGTATTCCGGGTTGAGATTGTCCAGATAGCTGCGGGCATTGATAAAGGTGCCGCGGGATTTCGACATTTTCTTGCCGTTTACTGTCAGAAAGCCGTGTACGCACACAGCCGTGGGGGTGCGGAAACCGGCACTGCTGAGCATGGCCGGCCAGAACAGGGCGTGAAAATTGACAATGTCCTTGCCGATAAAGTGATACAACTCGCTTTCGGCCTGTTCGCCCCAGAAGGTATCGAAATCGATGCCTTCGCGTTCACAGAGATTCCTGAAACTGGCCATGTAGCCGATCGGCGCATCCAGCCAGACATAGAAATATTTGCCCGGCGCATCGGGAATTTCAAAGCCGAAATAGGGCGCATCGCGACTGATATCCCACTCGTGCAGACCACCCTCCAGCCATTCCCCGAGCTTGTTGGCCACCTCTTCCTGTACGTGACCAGCGCGGGTCCAGGTCTTCAGAAAGTCACTGAATTCCGGCAACTTGAAAAAAAAGTGCGTGGAAGCTTTCTCTATCGGCGTCGCACCAGAGATGACCGACACCGGGTTGATGAGATCCGTGGGCGCATAGGTGGCTCCGCAGGCTTCGCAGTTATCGCCGTACTGGTCGTCAGTTTTGCATTTTGGACAGGTGCCCTTGATATAGCGATCTGCCAGAAACAGATGTTTTTCCGGATCATAGGCCTGGGTGATTTCCCGTGTGGCAATATGACCGTTGTCCCGCAGGCGGGAATAGATCAGTGATGACAGCTCGCGGTTCTCCGCAGAGTGGGTGGAGTGATAGTTATCAAAGTCTATCAGAAATGCTGCAAAATCCTGCTGGTGTTCTGTCCGGACCTGGTCGATCAGTTCTTCGGGGCTGATGCCGAGTTGTTCCGCTTTGAGCATGATGGCGGTGCCGTGCGCATCATCGGCGCAGACGTAGTAACATTCATGGCCGCGCATTTTCTGGAAACGAACCCAGATATCTGTCTGAATGTATTCCACCAGATGTCCCAGATGGATTGAACCATTGGCATAGGGCAGTGCGCTGGTAACAAGAATTTTTCGGCGTTCAGTCATGTTGGGAGCTGCTGTGGTTGGCGTTGGGAATCGACGCGGTCTAAAGCGGTTGTCATCGAATGCTGGTAAAGGGGCGCAACTATAACGGTTTTGTCCCGTTTTTTCATCCGTTGTCAAGGGGGATTTCGTATGGCTGATGTAACCATTCAGGACGGTTTGGCAGAGATCAAACATATTATTGGTGTGGCGTCCGGTAAAGGTGGTGTCGGCAAATCCACCACCGCGGTGAATCTGGCACTGGCACTGGCTGCCAACGGTGCCAAAGTGGGTATTCTGGATGCGGATATTTATGGCCCCAGTGTACCGATGATGCTGGGTTTGCCCGACGGCACCCGGCCTCAGGTAGAGGAAGAAAAATACTTTTTGCCGGTGCCGGCCCACGGCATTGTATCCATGTCCATGGGTTACCTGGTCACCGAACAGACACCCATGGTCTGGCGCGGACCCATGGCGACCGGTGCCCTGATGCAGATGCTCAATCAGACCCGTTGGGGTGCACTGGACTATCTGGTGGTGGATATGCCGCCGGGGACCGGCGATATTCAGCTGACCCTAGCCCAGAAGGCCCGCATGGCGGGTGCGGTGATTGTCACCACACCGCAGGATATTGCGTTACTGGATGCTCGCAAGGCGATCGAAATGTTCGGCAAGGTAAAGATTCCGGTATTGGGTATCGTGGAAAACATGGCAATGCATCGTTGCAGCCAGTGCGGTCATGAAGAGCCGATCTTTGGTGAAGGCGGTGGTCAGCGGGTTGCAGCGCAATACCACACTGAGGTGTTGGGTTCCCTGCCGCTGGACCGGCTGATCCGGGAGCAGGTGGATGGCGGCAGACCCTCTGTGGTTGCGGAGCCGGAAGGGTCGGTGGCACAACGTTATGTTGAGATTGCCGCGCGTATCGCAGTGCTTCTGGCAGAGATTGACAGTTCCGGTGGCCCACAAATCACGATTGAGTAACCGGCTCAAGATCGCCCTTTTTAGGACTTTGACCGGTTGATTCAAACCGGTATCATGGCCCACTTTCGGGCATACCGGGCATGCAGCAGCGAATTTTGACGTGGTTGGTTGCAAGCCCATTCAAGGCCCCGTCACTTTACTTGAGAGCATCACAGTATGAGCATCAAATCCGACAAGTGGATTACCCGTATGTCCAGAGAACACGGCATGATTGAGCCGTTTCAGGGGGCCCAGGTACGACAGCCCGATCCCAACGGCCAGAAAGTAATTTCCTACGGGGTGTCGAGCTATGGGTACGATGTGCGCTGTGCTGATAATTTCAAGATTTTCACCAATATCCATTCCAAAACAGTCGATCCAAAGAATTTTGACTCCGATGCTTTTGTGGATGTGAAGGGGGATTACTGCATTATCCCGCCCAACTCCTTCGCTCTGGCCAGCACGATCGAATACTTCCGTATACCACGCAATGTACTGACCATCTGTCTCGGTAAATCCACTTATGCCCGCTGTGGCATTATCGTCAATGTCACCCCGCTGGAACCGGAGTGGGAGGGTCACGTGACGCTGGAGTTTTCCAACACCACCAGCCTGCCGGCAAAGATCTATGCCAATGAAGGTGTCGCACAGATGCTGTTTTTTGAATCCGATGAGGTCTGTGAAATCTCTTATGCAGATCGGGGGGGGAAATACCAGGGTCAGCGCGGGGTTACCCTGCCGAAGGCTTGATGGGCTGCAAAGCCTCGGCACTGGCATTTGAGTGTTTACAATGACGGTGAATGCGTGATTGCCACGGCTAGGATGTAGCAGAAAATCGCCACCGATATCAGGCTGAAAAGTAACCGGATGCCCGCAGTTCGGCCGCGTTTGATAGCGTATGTTCCCGTTCCAATATAGGCGACCAAAGCGATCAGCTTGGCGGTTAACCAGTTGTCGGCAAACGGATACTGGTGGCTGGCAACCATCAGATATAACGCGGAAGCCAGCAGCAGAGTATCGATAATGTGCGGTACGATTTTGACCCAGGTCTGTTGCAATTGTGGTGATGCATTGACCGACCAGACAGCCCGTACAGTAAACAGCGTAAGACTGAGCAAGGCGAGCGTGATGTGAGTGTTTTTCAGGATCAGGTACATAATATTATTCTGGCAGCAGTAAATTTGGGTCGGTGAATCTTAGCCTGTCTGGTCGGGTTGTCCCAGCCCGGGGATGGCGGGGCACAATGTCACCGGGTTGTTTTTCTTGCGGTTTGCCGCTGGTGGCAAACCCGGATGAATTTCAAGGAATCGTTTGCAGTGATTGAAGTCTTGTTTCTGGCTGTTGCATTGAGTATGGACGCATTTGCCGTGTCCATTGGCCTGGGTTCAAAGCACAAGGGCAAAGCCATTGCTCTGGCGTTGATGGCAGGCACTTATTTCGGTATTTTTCAGGCGCTGATGCCGATGATCGGTTACCTGGGTGGTAGAGGTGTACTGGGCTGGATCGAGGCTTTTGCGCCATGGGTGGCATTTTTCCTGTTGCTGTTGATCGGCGGAAAGATGATTTACGAATCCTTTGCCGAGGGCATCGAAGAGGATATTGCCCATATCACCCACCGGGTAATGCTGATTCTGGCAATCGCCACCAGCATCGATGCCATGGCCGCCGGTTTTGCCCTGACCCTGCTGGATGTCGGGCCAGTTCTGGCCTGCCTTATTATCGGGGTCACCACCTTTTTGTTCAGTATTCTCGGGATATTTGTCGGTATTAAAAGTGGCACATGGCTCGAGAGTAAAGCAGAGCTCTTTGGTGGCATCGTACTGATTTTAATTGGCTTTAAGGTGCTGTTGGCCTAAACGTTGAGCTTCCCAAACTGATGGTCCAATACCGAATGGGGGGGGCAACGATTTTTTTGCCATGCTTAACCGGGCATCTCTCCAGTTTCTTCAGTTCTTTCCAAAACCCTGAGGCCTATTGCCGTTTAGATGGTTATCTTCTGAAAGGCGCTAGCTGGCTTCGAGACCGTTATGCTCTTGTCATACAAATGGCACAATAAACCTGCTATGGTCGTCCCTCATCCTGTAGTAGCCCATCCATGTCCAGCGGATAGTTATATGAATTTAGGTACTCCGATTACCAGCAATAAGCGTAAATGGCTTGTGATTGCCGTTGCCCTATCTGTGATCGCCCTGGCTGTTATTGTCTTTGAATCCCCCGCGATTGCTGATCTGTCGGAGGAGAATCGTCACGAAGTGTCGACCTTGAAAGCACAATGGCAAAAAGGTGAAGTGATTGTGCTGGTCAGGCATCTGGAGCGTTGCGATAAAGAGGATTCTCCCTGCCTGATTGGCACCGACGGGATTACCGCACGATCCGTTGATGAGGGACAGGCGCTGGGAGAGGATTTTTACCGGCTCGGGTTGTTGAACAGCGACGTCTACAACAGTCCGTTGCCCCGCACCGCCCAGACTGAGGGTATTGTGTTTGGCGATCGCGGTTTTGATCAGGATTGGCTGTTCAAGTGTAAAAAAACCATCTTCAAGGATGCGCTGGCAAACAAGGCGCCCGGCAAAAACTTGATCCTGGTGACTCACAGTAGCTGTATCGACAGTTTTGAAGAGTCCCTGGGGTATTCCAGTGAAACCCCTGAATACGGCACATCCCTGTTCTTCAGTCATGGTCCAGAAAACAAGCTGCAGGTCCACGGTTTTCTCGAAATGGAAGACTGGGATCATACGCTGGGATTCTGATTTCCGTTTTGCCATCCGGCACCACCCGGCACTTATGACCTTTATCTACCCATGGTTACCCGGTCGTTTGCCCCGGTCTTCCCTGTCCCGGTTTTCTTCTTTCAGCACCAGCGGTTGTCGCGGCATATCATAGCGTTGTTGCCGGTAGAGCCAGGAGGGCAGCAGCGCATGGGCCAGTGCTTCGCGGGTATCGCTCGCAGAGGCTTCGCCAGTGAGCTGCAGTTGCCGGACTGCCGGATCATAAGTCCCGCTCAGGGCCGACTGGCCGGGCCGCAAAATCGTCACTTCCTGACCCTGCAGCAGGGCAAAATAATTCGCAAATTGCATCACGGCCCTGCCCGGGGAATGCTGTTCCTCAGGAATGGTCATATCGCGACCGATCATGGGCGTTTCCGCGCTGATGCCGAGCAGGGAAAGCAGGGTAGGGGCCATATCAATCTGACTGGTGACACTGGTGATGCGTTTGGGTTCAATATCTGCACCCAGTATCAAACCGGGAATCTGAAAACGCTCGATGGGCACCAGGCTGTCACCAAACACCTTCAAATCATGGTCGGCAATCACCAGAAACACCGTGTTTTGCCAATAGTCACTCTGTCTGGCCCGGTCAATAAATTCACCGAGCGCGAAATCCGCATACTTCACGGCATTGGGATAGGTCTGTTTTTCCGGGTTGTGCAGTTCGATACGACCATCGGGAAATTCGTAGGGCGAGTGATTGCTGGAGGTAAAGACCAGACCGAAATACGCCTCATCGTGTTGCTGCGCCTCGCTGAGGCGCTGGTGGGTTTTCTCAAAGAGGTCTTCATCGGACACGCCCCAACTGCCGACGAAAGTGGGGTTTTCGTAATCCCGCTGATCAATGACCGACTGAAAGCCATTGCCGATAAAAAAACTGGCCATGTTGTCGAAATGTGACTCGCCACCATAGATGAATTCCGTGGTGTAACCCTGCATGCCAAGCAATTCCGCAATCGTGAAGAAATTCTGTTGTGACAGAGACAGTTTGACCACGCTGCGGGCCGGCGTGGGCAGAAAACCGCTCACGGTTGCCTCAATGCCCCGGACAGACCGGGTGCCGGTGGAGTAGAGTTGCTCAAACCACCAGCCAAGCTCCTTGAGTCTCTCCAGTTCCGGTGTGACCGGGGTATCACCACCCAGGGAGCCGACAAAGGTGGCACCCATGCTCTCTTCGAGAATAATCACCAGATTGAGGGGTTTTTCCCGCGGATGTGTGGCCTGGCGGTAGTTGAGGGTCGGGAAGGGCAGGTCGCCATCGGGTTGTAGCCAGGGATAAAGTGTGTCCAGTTGCTCCATGATGTCATCATCGCTGAGGGTGCCGTACACCTCGGCCGAACGGTCTTCGTGCTTCAGGTTATAGAGTGCAAAGTACACAGACCAAGTGGAGTTGATAATCAGACTGTTTACCAGCGGGTCAGGCGTCAGGGCAAAGATGGCGGGGTTGGCGGGGCGGTGGCCCACTGAAGAGCGTACCATTACGACCAGTAGCACGGCGACGATTGGCCAGGTCAGCCAGAGCTTCCAGAGAGGCCATGCTGTACTGTAGGTCCTCAACCAGTTTTTCATCAGGCGCGTGATGGCCCAGCCCGCCAGTGCCGTGATGAGTATGCCCAGCAACAGTGGTACACGGAAGTCTCCCCAAAGGGTGGCAAAGACTTCGCGGGGGTATTTCAGGTATTCAACAAACAATCGGTTGGGCCGCAGGTCATATTGCAGTATGAAAGCCGGTGTCGCGGTTTCCATAAACACCAGCAAGGTGATCCCGGCTACGCCCCAAACCAGCACCACTACCCGCCAGACTGGCCACGCCAGTCGTGTGGCCAGTATTGGCACCAGCAATGCAAGTGGTGCCAACAGCATGCCCATAATGATCAGGTCTGCCCGGATGCCCTGACTGATGATCAGCCACAAATCGGTTGCGGCCGTTACCCGATCCCACTGCCAGGCGATCAGACCCAGCCGTGACAGGGATAAAACCGTCAGCCCGGTGAGTAATAGAATAATCAGTATTCCGTAGGGGCCAAACAGATTGAAAAAACGGGTGTGAATAGCACTTTTCATGGGTTCGGGCGCTTGGGTTTTTTACTGCTGGTTGGTGAGACCATCACAGTAGAGGTTTATTTCAGGGTGCAGTTTAGGTGCCGACACCTTAACGAAGCCTTAAGAGTGGTCGATCGTCAGAAAGTTCAATGTGATCGGTAGACGACAGATATGGCCGGTCATGGGTTATGGCAGTCCTGCGTTTTGGCCAGATCAGAACCCGGCTTGTTTGTGTCAGGATTGTGCCGGGATTTTAAAACCTTGCCGGATGCTCTAACCTGCCTTCATGACGCTGCTGATCGCCTTTGCCCTGTTATCCATTGCCGTCTCTTTTATCTGTTCGGTTCTCGAAGCTGCACTGCTGTCGATCACGCCCAGCTATATTGCCCAACAGAAGCTGGCGAACCCCAGACTCCACAATCGGCTCAGCTATCTGAAAGAACAGATTGATCAGCCGCTGGCCGCCATTCTGACGTTGAATACAGTGGCCCATACGGTGGGTGCAACCGGTGTTGGTGCGCAGGTCACAATTGTTTTTGGCAGTGGCTATCTGGGGGTTGCCTCGGCGGTGATGACACTGCTTATTCTGGTGCTTTCCGAAATTATTCCAAAAACTATGGGCGCCCGTTACTGGCCGGCTATCGCACCGTTGTTGCCGATCACCCTGAATGGTTTGATCACAATACTGAGGCCGTTTATCTGGTTGTCCGACCAGATTATGAAGCTGTTTGGCGGCGGTGGTCACGAACCTGACATCCGCCAGGAAATCAAGGCCCTCACTATGCTGGGAAGGGAGCAGAACAAACTGAATGACGATGAGCAGCGGGTGATTGGCAATATCCTCGATTTGCATGATGTGAAAGTGCAAGACATCATGACGCCGCGCACTGTCTGTGAGGTTGCCAGGCCGGATGAGTTGCTCAGCAGCTTCATTGAGCGGGTAAAAGTGGGTCAGTTTTCACGCTACCCGGTGCTGGACGGCAATGAGGTGCCGATGGGCATGGTCTTCCGTCACGAACTGTTGAATATCGATTGGCAGAAAACCGTGTCGGATCTGATGAAACCGGTCGAGGTGGTCTCGGAAAAATTGAGCGTGGAAGCGCTGATGTCGCAGTTGATTCATGATCGGCAACATCTGCGACTGGTCTACGATGAATACGGGGTCTGGTTGGGTCTGGTGACACTGGAGGATGTAATTGAAGCCGTGATTGGCCAGCCCATCATGGATGAAACGGACGATGTGGCCAGCATGAGGCGCCTGGCCAGGCGTCGTTGGCAATACCGGCAAAGGTATTTTTCAGGTGGTCAGACTGAAGAGTAGTTGCACTGGCCTCAGCCGTTGATCCGCCGCCTTGACGGCATGGCCGACGATGACAGCTCTACCTGATCGCGACCATTTTTCTTTGCCCGGTACAGAGCCTGATCGGCGTATTCGATCACTTCGTTGAGGGTGTCGAAATCATCCTCCGGATAAATCAGCTGGCCGCCGATACTGACCGTGATATCCACAGAGAAATTTTTACCCACTATGGGTGAGCCGTTGACCGCTTTTCTCAGGCGCTGGCCAATATCTCTACTCTTCGACTCTGATACTTTAACGCCCACCACAAATTCCTCGCCACCGTATCGCCCGATAACGTCATAGTCCCGCAGGGCATTGGCCAGTCGTGTGGCTACCTCTTCCAGCACTGCATCGCCGGCAAGATGACCGTACTGATCGTTAATCTGTTTGAAGTGGTCCACATCGCAAACGAAGAGACAGTATATTGATTTTTCTCGCTGTGCCCGCTTCACTTCCTGAGCAATTTTATCCAGTGCTGCCCCGCGATTGAGCATGCCTGTCAGGGCATCGTGATGGGCGCGAAACAGCAGCTCCCGATGCAGTGCCGAGTGTGGGTTGGAGATTCGCCTTGCCAGTCGGCTACCACTGATGAATGCCAGCAGCAGGATCACTGATGACAGACCAATGATAATGTAGGTCAGTCGTTTGAAGTCATCGTTGTAGGCTGCCAGGTCAGCGTGAGCAAGTAACCGGACGGAGGGGGCTGCTGTTTTGTCGAGCATGATTTCACGGGTTTCCCAGCGGCGACCAAAACCAAATCCCCAGTCGGTGTCGTCAATGGTCAGGAGGCTGGCGTCCAGCTCGAAGGCGTGCTGATCCAGGGTGCTGACGAGATAATCTCCCTTTGTTGAGACAAAACTTAAATTCAGTCCGATAGAGTCCTTCAGTTGGTTCAACAGCGCTTTATTGACCTCAAAACCGACATAGAGGTAGGCGATGGTCACGGGGGCTTCAACCGGTATCGCGAATAAACGATAGACATGGTTATCGAGTGCCATGAAGGTTGGTGTTAACGGGTTTACTGCCAGCGTGTCATGGAGCCGCCGATAATCCTGCGGCTTGAGTTGAATGCCATTGTTGGCCAGAGCCTGCCCGCTCTTGTCGGTAAGCAGCATCAGTTCTACGTCAATACGCCTGCCATGATTCATTAACATGGTATTGATGGTGGGTTCGTGTCGGGTGGCAATCGCCTGCTTAAAACCAAAATCAGCGGCGAGCACGATGGAGGAGCTGACCAGCGAGCTTTGTCTGACCTGCAGATAATGTAACAGCGAGTTATTTGCTCCCGCGATTTGCTCCTGGATTAACGATTTGTTGTGTTCACTGGCGAGCCACCAGGACGTTGCCTGAATAGAGATAGCGGTAACTGCGACAAGGCTGACACAGACGATCACAATTTGTGTGTAAAGGCTTTTCATGGTGCGATCCAGTCGCTTATCCCAGTTGCCAGGCAACCGGTTGATGATGTGGCTGATTTTTATGAGATTGTCTGGCAGAGAAAAGTGGTGCCAGGGTTAATTATTATTTTCGGCAAGATACTTTTTGCTGAAGTTTCCCCCTGCGTCACTTCTATAGCTTTCGCCAGCGGATATCAAGCTTAAATTGTGAAAGCCGGCCTGGGCTGGGCCCAAATCGCTGTCACTGGGCGGGCAGTATGCCCGAGGCAAGGCAGGGTAGGTGTTGTCCTGGGTATTGCCGTGGAGAATTATTGTGATTTTGTGGCTTTGAGCAATTCGAAAAAATCACCGGGGGGCAGCGGTCGACTGAAATAGTATCCCTGGATAACATCGCAGCCTATCGTCTGGAGAAACTCAAATTCAGCACGGGTTTCAATGCCCTCTGCCACCACCTCCAGGTTAAGAATATGGGCCATGGAAACAATAGCGCGGTAGATATCCCGACCGCGTTTGTCCGTTTCGATGCTTCTGGCAAAGACCTGATCAATTTTAAGTTGATCCACTGGCATGTCCCTGAGATACCGCAGGTTCGAGTAACCACTGCCAAAATCATCGATGGCAATTTGCAGTCCCAGCGCCTTGAGTTGATTCAGGGTAGAGAGAAAGGTGGTTTCATCCTGTGCCAGGCAGCTCTCTGTGATCTCCAGTTCCAGCAGAGATGGAGAAAATGTATGTGCTTGCAGGGCGGTGTCGATGGTCTCTATCAGATCGGGCTGGTTGAACTGTCGCGGCGAGAGATTGACCGATACGGGAACTTGGTCAAAGCCTCTGTCTGCCCACTGCTGCAACTGCGCACAGGCCTGCTCAATGACCCATTTGCCGAGCGGTTCTATAATGCCGGTTTTTTCGGCCAGGGGAATAAAGCGCGCAGGTGAAATCAGCTGGCCGTCCCCCATTGGCCAGCGTATCAGTGCCTCGGCACCGATAATCTTACCCGACGAAATAGACACCTTGGGCTGGTAATACAGGACAAATCCGCCGGTGGACAGCGCGGTTCGTAGCTGCTGTTCCATCTCGAGATTGGCCGTGATAATCCTGTTCAGCTCTTCGGTAAAAAATTTATAGTTGTTGCGACCGGCCTCCTTGGCCTGGTACATGGCCATATCGGCCTGCTTGAGCAATTCATTGGCATCGGTGCTGTCATGGGGGTAGACGCTGACACCAATGCTGCAGGTTACCTCGATATTCCGATTGGCAACACAGCAGGGTGCCTGAACGATGTCCAGTATGCGTTTGACCAGATGCGACAGGGCGTCTGTGCTTATTGTTTGGTCTGAATTGTCAGGGGGGTAGGCCAGTAGCAGTACAAACTCGTCGCCGCCGATGCGCGCCACCGTATCGCCATCGCGAATGGATTTTCGCAGGCGGTCGGCAATCGCTTCAATCAGGCAGTCTCCCGCTGCATGACCGAGACTGTCATTGACGTTTTTGAACAGGTCCAGGTCGAGCAATACCACGGCCAGTTCGCCATCGCTCCGTCGGCCACTTTTTGTGAGTTGCTGTAGCCGGTCGAGCAGTAAAAGCCGGTTGGGCAAGTCGGTCAGACTGTCATGGGTAGCCTGGTGAGAAATACGCTGTTCATAGTATTTCCGTTCGGTGATATCCTCGACGGAACCCTCGAAATAGAGCAGACGCCCGTTCGGTCCGTATACCGTCCGTGCATTTTCCGAAATCCAGATCACAGAGCCGTCTTTCCTGAACACCTCCGATTCAAAGTTTTTGACCCCGCCATTACTTTGCATGAGTTGTACAAATGTCGCCCGCCTGCCGGGGTCGACGTACAACTGCTGGCTGATATTCTTGAGTGCCTGCTGCAGTTCGTCAGTTGTCTCGTAACCGTAAATCGTTGCCAGGGCGGGGTTGACGTTCAGGTAGTAGCCATCGGTGGTTGTCTGAAAAATACCCTCAATCGCATTTTCAAAAATACTTCTATAGCGATGCTCGGCCTCAACCATGGCCTCTTCATTGGCGTGGCGCTGGGTTATATCCTGAATGAAGCCATGCAGTGCGCCGGGATAACCATCCATGGAGACGCCCTGACCCCGCTCCCAGACCCAGCGTACGCTGCCATCTGCATGGTAGATTCGGTATTCGACATTGATGGAAATGCCTTTTTTTAGTGCATCGTCAATCGTTTCCCGCACCCGTTTGCGATCATCGATGTGCGTGATTTCCTCGTATGATATCCGGCTGTTGAGCAACAGGTCCTTTGCCGGGTAGCCGGTGAGTTTCAGGCAGCCTTCGCTGACAAAGTCCATTGTCCAGTGGCTGTCCTGCCGRCAGCAGTAAACCATGCCGTCGAGCTCGGACAGCAGCATTTCCAACARAGGTTCACGCTGCAGYTCRKTGGAGGAGTRAACAGTATAGAGATTGAGGTCTGCCATGRAGCATGAGCARGCAACTATCGTGCCGATGAGGCAGAGRRTGYGCGATCCATGRCCTGATRGTRGGGGCTAGTCCGCCARCAGGCTTTCCCGGAGYGCTCTGGCTTTSTCCTGAATCCGCCGGGTATGTTCRGGSCCCATGCGGATCAGCTGTTTTTGCAGGGCGGGYAGCGCCTCCAGTTTYGGGTCCGCGTATTTGTACTGMACGGAATCCTGYACCAGRTAAACGGGCTGTAGAGGTARCGGGGTGGCCAGAACCTGATCCAGKGYACTGATAAYCGCTTTGTCTACACTTTCAGAKGGATARCCGAGYTCACCATAGGCYTGTTCAAGCAGTGGCCGMAGYAGATGRAAAAGCTTGRTCAGCTTTTCGTTRTCCATGGCTTCCAGGGTGTYGACCAGATAGTCGTAGCGTTGRTAGTTGGTCGGRCTGATCGARCGYTTTTGTCCWTCCTSSACGACYGCGAAACTACCTTTCGGCGTGGGGGCYCTGAGCATTTTGCGCARTACRTCACCGCGGGAKAGMCCATCCAGCAGRCTGACRGTGCGGCGAAGGACATGGTTCGGAGGAAACCACTGACCCAGYTGGTCRTCSGGGGKCAGYTCMGTAAATTGTTKGCGGGCGAATTCATCGCTGTCGTCCAGTGACGGCAGTTCCGACGCTGYYKGTTGYGGTGRTTGCTCGGGAACGGTYTCYTCRATGTCAGCGACCGGRTTYGWYGYRGCCGGTGYCGGGKCTGGCAATGCCGGKGTRCTGGCTTCAGGTGCTGTAACGGTGGCGGGTGTTTCATTCGCCGGCTTGAGGAAAAAGTAACTTAGCAGTGCTAGGCCTGCCAGTACGATAACCACGCCAATCCAGAGGGCAACTCTGTTTCTGCCAACTTCTCTTTCCGGACGCTCGTCGGGGTTGACCCTCATTCGTTACTCCTTGGCCAGCTGTGTATGGGTGCCATCACAAAGCGGTGGTGTGGCGGTGCGTTTGCAGGTGCAGAAGGCGACCTTGCCGGTTCTGGTTGCCTGCCAGGGCCTTGGTTCAATAGCCGTGCCCGTGTGCGAGCCATCGCAGAATGGTTGGTTCGCACTTTTCCCACAGGCACACCACCAATAGGTCTGTCCTTCCGTGACAGTCTGGATAATTGGTGTCATGCCGCCCGGTTCTGGTGTTGTCACGGGGATGCCCTCCCGGTGCTAGTGGCTGTCTGTGGTGATGGGTTTGTTGTTCACTGTGCCTTCCTTGAGGGTGATGCGGTGATCGTCACCATCTTCATTCTGCCAGATCTGTACCAGAAGATAATTCATATGCGGCGCAAACCACATATAGGTTTCCCGATCWCTGTCCTYGCGGATRCGGTGAACCTTGACGGCATTGATCGGACCCARTGCSGTATCAACGATTTCCTCACCCATGATYTCAAAGTTGTASKRCTTTATTTTGCCACSGTCAATCACYTGGTACTGCAGGGGGGTWKTACCCYTGATCAGRTCCCTTTGYAGCTGGATCTGRTAGGTSAGYTTGTCCAGRTAGTYRCTGTCSAGCTTKACCTGTCGYTGTTTCTTTTTTTTCTGATARTTGGCAACACCCGCYGASCGGTCGTAGKTCAGTGACTCATTTTTCTTGATGCCGAAAATATTGCGTTCGTAGGTGTACTGTTGCCCGAGGATATTRCCYGYWGAGTCAATKTYRAAGGTRCCCTKTTCGRTAATGCTGGCCAGTAGGGTGTCAGCTTTGCTCACCAGTTTATARCTGTCCCCTTCYCTSTCCAGATACCGCTCCGCCTGGATATCCATACCCTTGATGGTGGCATCGTARACGAGATGRTAGGGGAYCAGGGCCGGCTCTTTTGTCYCRGCGAGACACAGGCCWGAAAACAGTGATAACAGAATCAGGCCTGTYAGAGGAATGGGGGRTMGGRCGTGGCGKWGAGTGTGGCGCATTAACTGTGAGTTCCCTCAATTGTTGATATTGGCAGTTTGTCAGACTCTTTRGKTGCCATTTAGTTGTGAATATTTCAGTTATTTATCCCTGGAAGGCGAACCCCGTGGGTGGCAGAGGCCGACCAAACAGGCAGGCCCTGCCGTTACTCAGCGACAGTCTGCCCTGGCAATACCAGCGCACGGCCATCGGGTAAATCAGATTTTCCTTCTCAAAGACACGACTGCGCAGTGTTTCGGCAGTGTCATTTTCAAGAATGGGGACTTCCGCCTGAATTATCGCCGGGCCGCCGTCAAGCTCAGATGTCACGAAATGCACCGTAGCACCGGTTTTGGTATCGCCAGCCTCAATAGCGCGCTGCTGAGTGTGCAGACCGGGGTACTTTGGCAGCAGGGATGGGTGGATGTTCATCATCATGCCCGCAAAGCGTTCGACAAATGCCGGGGTCAGAATGCGCATGAAACCGCACAACAGTATCAGATTGGGTTTATAGCCTTCCAGCAGGTCAGCCAGTGCCACATCGAAACTGTCCCGATCGGGGAATTGCCTGTGGTCCAGCGCCTGGCAGGGTATCCCGGCGGCCTCGGCTTTCTCCAGCCCGGGGGCATCGGGGTTGTTGCTGATCACACAAACGATTTCGGCATCTATCACGTTCATCTGTATCGCATCGATAAAGGATTGCAGGTTGCTTCCCTTGCCGGAAATCAATATTGCCAGCCTTGGTTTGTAACTCGTGTTCATATTCAATCAGCCTATCCTAGTTGAACGCGTTGTTCGCCGGGTTCAGCGTGAGCGATTTTGCCCATGACAAATGCTTCCTCGCCAGCGATGTGCAGGGTGTCCAGTGCCGTTTGCACGGCATCCTGTGGAACGCAGATCACCATGCCTACGCCGCAGTTAAAAGTCCGGTACATTTCGGTGGCGCTGACGTTGCCGTTGTGCTGCAGCCAGTCAAAAATAGCGGGCATCTGCCAGCTTTGGGTGTCGATGACGGCTTTGGCGCTGCTCGGCAGAACCCGTGGGATATTTTCCAGCAGGCCGCCACCGGTAATATGGGATATTGCGTGGACCGGCACGTGCGCGTGCTCCACCAGCCCCAGCAGGGTCTTGACATAAATTCGCGTGGGGGTGAGCAACAGCTCGCCCAGCGGCTTGCCATCGACCATTTCTGTGCGCGGGTCTGCGCCGGAGACCTCGATGATTTTGCGGATCAATGAATAACCGTTGGCGTGCGGGCCGGAGGAGGCCAGCCCGATCAGGGCATCGCCCACATGCACGGCACTGCCATCAATAATGCCGGACTTTTCGACAATCCCGACACAAAAGCCTGCCAGATCGTAATCCTCGCCCTCATACATGCCGGGCATTTCTGCCGTCTCACCGCCCACCAGCGAGCAGCCTGCAAGTGCACAGCCCTCACCAATACCCGTGACGACGGCCGCGGCAGTGTCGACATGCAATTTGCCGGTGGCGTAATAATCGAGAAAGAACAGGGGTTCCGCACCGCAGACCACCAGGTCGTTGACGCACATGGCCACCAGATCAATGCCGATGGTGTCATGGATACCGAGGTCCATTGCCAGTTTCAGTTTGGTGCCAACACCGTCCGTGCCCGATACCAGTACCGGTTCCTTGTAGCCACTGGGCAGACTGAACAATGCGCCGAATCCCCCCAGGCCGGCCAGTACTTCCGGTCGGCGGGTGCGCTTGGCAACCTGTTTGATCCGTTCGACCAGGGCGTTGCCTGCGTCGATATCAACACCGGCATCTTTGTAACTTAGAGGGGGCTGCTTGGGATGGCTCATTGGCGGGCCTTGCTGGCTAGTGGGTGAAAAGGTGGGATATTTTATATGAAAAGGCGACGTCTGACAGTTAGATAATGTGTCTATTTGCAGGCTGCTGTTACAATCCCGACCATGAAAAACATCGCGCTGTTGAAGAATCTCGTCGCCCCGCTGTTTGCGGGGCTCTTTACCTTGCCCATTGCTGCGGCTCCGCTGATCGATCTCTATGAGGCATTGGTGCCCGTCGCGGATCAGAGCGATGCTGCCAGAGAACGGGCGCTGAAGGTCGGCCTGGAAAAAGTGCTGATCAAGGTAACTGGCGATAGCCAGGTGCTGTTAAACACCCAACTGGATGGTGCCACGGCAGAGGCCCGGCGTTATGTGACGGCATACAGTTACAGAAGTTATCGCGATCCGCTGGCGGCGCCCACTGAAGACGTTGCCGCGACCAGAGAGGGTATGGCTATCAATATCCGTTATTCCGAAGCGGCGATCGACCAGCTGCTGCGACATTACCAGTTGCAGATATGGCCGGCGGAGCGTCCGCTACTGCTGGCGTGGATTGTGGTGGATGACCCCGCCGCCGGAAAGCAGTTTGTCACCGGCGAACAGCTGCCGAACGCCGATGCTGCCCTCAGTCAGTTGATGTCTGACCGGGGTGTGCCGCTGTTGCGGCCGATGTTCGATTTATCAGACAGCCAGATGTTGTCAGAAGAGCAGGCCTGGGCCTTTGACCAGGCGCGGCTGACAGCAGTTGCAGACCGTTACGATGTGGATTCCTGGCTGATTCTGCGGGCCTATCGTAGCGCCACTGGACAGTGGCGCGGTGCCTGGCTGTTGAATGTGGAAGGTGAAGACAGTCTGCACAGCCTGACCGCTGATTCCCTGCCAAAGCTGATCGCCGGCATGGTCACCGCTGCGGCGGACAAGCTTGCCAGCCGTTACGCCTATGTACCCCAGGATGTCGCTCGGGAACTGGTGATCCAACTGGATAATATCAACGATTACCGGGCCTATAGAGAAGTCACAGGATTTATCGAATCCCTCGAACCGGTCCGGACACTGGCGGTAGACTATGTGGACGCCGACCGGGTTGGTCTGCGCGTTTCCGTGGAAGGCGAAGCCGCACTGTTGCTGGGTATGCTGCGTCGCGACGGCCGGATCACCGAGCGGCTATCCGACCGACCCGAACACTATCGGTTCAGCTGGAGACAGCCCTAGATGGCCGTCCAGCTCAGCTTGCCGATCAAGTTGAATGATGCCGCCACGTTCGAGAATTTCCTGATTCCCCCTGCCGACAGCAGGCAACTCCTGTTGACGCTGTTGCGCGATCAGTGGTCACTGGGCAGAGAACCAATACTTTATCTCTGGGGTCGGTACGGCAGCGGGGTTTCACACCTGCTCCAGGCCAGTTGTCACGCTGCTCATGCGCGCGGACTGCCCGTCCAGTATCTGCCGTTATCCGTATTGATCGACCACCCTCCGGCAGAATTGCTCGATGAGCTGGAACAGCTGCCGCTAGTCTGTCTCGATGATGTTCAGTTGGCTGCGGGCCGACGCGATTGGGAGGAAGCCCTGTTCGGGCTTCTCAATCGCATGCGGGATACCGGCAGTTGCCTGCTGGTGGGCGGCGACGCCGCGCCGCGGGAGTTGCCACTGGTTCTGCCGGACCTGCGGTCCAGGCTCGGCTGGGGTCCAGTGTTTCAGTTGGAGACGCCGGGGGATGCCCTGCGGGAGAAGGTGGTTCAGTTTCGTGCCATGCGACGCGGTATGACACTGGATAACGGTGTGGCACGGTTTCTGGTGAACCGGGCCGGACGGGATCTGCACAGCCTGATGGATTGTCTCGATCAACTGGAAAGCCGTTCCCTGCAGGACAAACGTAGGCTCAGTATTCCGTTTGTGAAACAGGTGTTTGGTTGGTAATTGATGGGGCAAGTCGCCGATACTGATCCTCAATATAAACTTTTCGGCGGCCCGATTGCTGTTGAGATGTTTTCAGTTTCAGGTACATTCAGTGGCTGGAGCGATTATTGGTCAGTTGCTGATTCGTTCGACAACTGTTCCAACAGCGCCGCCAGCTTTTCTTCGGTCTGGGGTCCCAGCAAGACTTGGCGGTAATTGCCAACAGCATCAATAACCAGCGTTTCCGGCAGTACACCACTGGGTTTGACATTGAAGTGCTGGCGGGGATCGTCAAGCAGTACGGGGAAGTCTATTCTCAGCGCTGCGGCCTGTTGTTTCAGTGCCTCGCCAGTGACCCCGTCGAAATTGACGGCCAGCAGTTGCACCCGGTCGCTGTGGCTGCGCTGGAATTCATTGAGTTCCGGTATTTCCTCGCG
>NVUM01000010.1 GCA_002733125.1 Porticoccus sp. | reverse complement strand
CAACGCGATGAAGCCGATGATGCGCAAACGCTGTCAGGGCGAGCTGTCGCGATTGCAGGCCGCCTACCCCGGCGCGATGACACTGCGAATCTCGCTCGATCATCACACGGCCCTTTGGCATGACCTTGAACGGGGCGAAGGCGCCTTTGACGAGAGCCTGAAAGGGATGCGCTGGTTACGCGATCAGGGCATCAAAACGGCTGTTGCCGGGCGCGGCTTCGCGGGCGAGAGCGAAGCGGCGCTGCATGGTGAGGTGGGGCGCTATGCCGCAGAGAAAGGTGTCTCTCACCTGCTCGCAATCGGGCCTTTATCGATCAATACGGTTCGCGAGTTTGGTCCGGGGGCTGAACATTTGGACAGCAAGGAGCAGCTGCTGGAAAGGTTGCAGAGCCTGCTGGATAAAGATGCCGTGGTATTGGTGAAGGGATCGCGTTTCATGGCCATGGACACTGTGGTGAAGATGATAACGGAACTGGGGGAACACTAGCCATGTTGCTTTTACTGGCAGACTACCTGACACAGTACTTCACCGTTTTCGGCGTAGTGAAGTACCTGACATTTCGCGGCATTCTCGGTGCGCTCACGGCGCTGGGACTGTCGTTGGTGCTGGGTCCGATGATGATCCGTCGGCTCAATCATCTGCAGATCGGACAGTCGGTGCGCAACGATGGTCCGCAGAGCCACCTCAGTAAATCCGGCACGCCGACCATGGGTGGTGCACTGATTATTCTGTCCATTTTTATCAGTGCGCTGCTTTGGTCCGATCTCACTAACCGTTATGTCTGGGTGGTTCTGGCGGTGACGCTGGCCTTTGGCGCCGTCGGCTGGGTGGATGATTATCGCAAAGTGGTGGAAAAAAACTCCCGTGGCCTGCCGGCCCGGTGGAAATATTTCTGGCAGTCGGTTGCGGGATTTGGGGCTGCCTTTTTTCTTTACTACACCGGTAGTGCCGGTGCGGAGAACGAGCTGATCGTACCGTTCTTCAAGGAGGTGGCGCTGCCACTGGGCCTGTTCTATGTGCTGCTGGCGTATTTCGTGATCGTGGGCAGCAGCAACGCTGTCAACCTGACCGATGGCCTGGATGGGTTGGCGATCATGCCCAGTGTCGTCATCGGTGGTGCACTGGGGGTGATCGCCTATGCCGTGGGCAACGCCCAGTTTGCCAGTTATCTGCACATTCCCTATGTGGTGGGTGCGGGCGAACTGGTGGTGTTCTGCGCAGCACTGGGTGGTGCCGGTCTCGGTTTTCTCTGGTTCAACACCTACCCGGCCCAGGTATTCATGGGGGATGTGGGTGCGCTGGCGCTGGGGGCGGCACTGGGCACCATCGCAGTGATCGTGCGCCACGAAATTGTGTTTTTCATTATGGCGGGCGTGTTCGTACTGGAAACCGTCTCGGTGATCATGCAGGTGGCCTCCTTCAAATTGACCGGACGGCGGATTTTTCGCATGGCGCCGATCCATCACCATTTTGAACTAAAAGGTTGGCCGGAGCCGCGCGTGATTGTGCGTTTCTGGATTATTACGCTGGTGCTGGTGCTGTTTGGCCTGGCTACCCTGAAGCTGCGTTAAGGGAAGGATACGGGAGTGGCAATGACGCAATTAATCGCCAGTAGCAAACTGAAGGTGGTCGCCGGTCTCGGCGTCACCGGTTTGTCCGTGGCGCGTCATTTAAACGAGATGGGTGAGCGGTTTGTGGTGCTCGACAGTCGCGCCAACCCACCCTGCCTGGCACAGCTACAAAGCGAGCTGCCCGGGGTCTCGCTGGTCCTGGGCGAGTTAAACGACGACGCCTTTCTGGGTGCCGATGAAGTCATTCTCAGCCCCGGGTTATCGCGCCAGCATCCGGCGGTAAAAACAGCCGTTGAGGCCGGAATTCCGGTGATTGGCGACATTGAGCTGTTTGCCCGGTGCACCAGCGCGCCGATCGTCGCCATCACGGGTTCCAACGGCAAAAGTACCGTCACCACTCTGGTGGGGGAGATGTTTGCGGAAGCCGGCATCGACGCCGCGGTGGGCGGCAATCTCGGCGTGCCCGTGCTCGATCTGCTGGCGCCCAACGTCGCTTATTACGTCCTGGAGCTGTCCAGTTTTCAACTGGAGTCCGTGCTGGCGCTGAATGCAGAAGTCGCCACTGTGCTGAACATCAGTCTCGACCACATGGACCGCTATCACAGTTTGTTGGACTACCATCAGGCCAAGCACCGGATTTTTATCGGGGCTCGCCAGGTGGTGACCAATCGCGACGATCGGCTCAGTGCGGCGCTGGTGGGCGATACCGTCAAACAGTGGAGTTTCGGGCTCGATCAGCCCGATTTCAAAGGCTTTGGTCTGCGTCAGCACCAGGGTGAGTCCTGGTTGTACTACCAGTTTGAACCGTTGCTGGCGGAGCGGGAACTGGGCATGACGGGGCGACACAATACCGCCAACGCACTGGCGGCCCTGGCGCTGGGAACGGCAGCCGGTCTGCCAATGGACCCGATGCTGGCCGTGTTGCGGCGTTTTGAGGGCCTGCCTCACCGCTGTCAGCGGGTGGCGACGCGTAACGGTGTCACCTATATCAATGACTCCAAGGCCACCAATGTCGGAGCCACCCTGGCGGCAATCGCCGGTCTGCGCGGTGCTGACAATCTGGTGCTGATCGCCGGTGGACAGGGCAAGGGGCAGGATTTTGCCCCGCTGGCCAGGGTCCTGCAGGGCGCTGTCAGGCAACTGATCCTGATGGGCGAGGATGCGCCGGTCATTGGCGATGCCGTGGCGGGTACCGTTCCCGTGCTGTTTGCCACTGGTCTCGATGCGGCAGTCATGGCCGCAGCACAGGTTGCCAGACCCGGAGACATCGTGTTGTTGTCACCGGCCTGTGCCAGTTTTGATATGTTCCGGGGTTTTGCTGACCGCGGTGAACAATTTGTCCGGGCGGCGGAGGCATTGCGATGAATCTTGCCGCTGTCTACTGGCCGCGCATCACCCTGTTCCTGCGGGAGCTCGATCAGTGGTTGCTGCTGTCGACAATCGCTATTGCCACCATCGGACTGGTGATGATCAGCTCGGCTTCCATCAGCTTTGCCGAACACAGTCTTGGCGACGGTTTCTATTTTCTCAAGCGCCAGGTGTTGTACATGACTCTGGGATTGGTAGTAGCTGCGCTGTTTCTCTACATGCCATCGCGATTCTGGTATCACAACGCGGTACCTCTGCTGGTGGTCACCATCATCTTACTGGTGGCGGTGCTGATTCCCGGAATTGGTCGCCGCGTCAACGGTGCCCAGCGCTGGATCCCCCTGGGACCAATCAATCTGCAGGTGTCCGAAGTGGCCAAGTTCATGATGATTCTGTTCATGGCCAGCTATCTGGAACGTTATCAACGGGAGCTGCGTGAGTGCTGGAAAAGCATGATCAGGCCGGTACTGCTGTTGATTGGCGTCGCTGGTCTGTTACTGCTGGAGCCGGATTTTGGCTCAATGGTTGTGGTGTGCGGCACGGTGCTGGCCATGCTGTTCATCGGCGGTGCAAAGCTGTGGTTGTTCAGCGGGCTGTTGCTCGCCGGTATCGGTGGTATTGCCTCGATGGCGTTGATCTCCCCCTACCGCCTTGAGCGTCTGGTGACGTTCCTCGATCCCTGGGCCCATCAATACGACAGCGGTTATCAGTTAACCCAGTCGCTGATCGCCTTTGGTCGTGGCGAGTGGTTCGGGGTTGGTCTGGGCAACAGTATCCAGAAATTGTTTTTTCTGCCCGAGGCCCACACGGATTTCGTGTTCTCAATCTATGCCGAGGAGTTCGGTCTGATCGGGGTTGCGGTTGTGCTCGGGCTCTACAGCCTGCTGGTGTCGCGAATTGTGCATGTGGCGAGAAAGGCAGTTCGGCAGGAAGACTGGTTTGCCGCCTACAGCTGTTTCGGTATCGCAATCGTGCTGGCGGGCCAGGCGTTTATCAATATCGGTGTCACCTCCGGGCTGCTGCCCACCAAGGGGCTGACACTGCCCTTCATCAGTTACGGCGGCAGCAGCTTGCTGGTGTGTTGTGCCATGGTGGCACTGGTGCTGAGAATCAGCCGGGAGATGGATGATGTACAGGCCGTTGCAAAACAGGTGAGACGTGACAGAGCGGAGTTGTAACAAGGTGATGGTCATGGCCGGCGGCACTGGTGGACACGTGTTCCCCGCTCTGGCGGTGGCGCATGTCCTGCGCGCGCGCGATATTGCGGTGTGCTGGCTCGGCACCCGGCGCGGTATCGAGGCCGAACTGGTGCCGGCCAATCGTTTCCCGATCCGTTATATCGAGGTGGCGGGGTTACGCGGTAAGGGGTGGCACAAGCTGATCAGCGCACCCTGGCAGTTGTTGCGGGCACTTTCTCAGGCCATCACCGTATTGCGCTGCGAGCGGCCGGATGTGGTGCTGGGATTTGGCGGGTTTGCCTCTGGCCCCGGCGGCCTGGCAGCCAAATTACTGGGTATTCCGCTGGTTATTCACGAACAGAATGCCGTGGCCGGAACCACCAACCGTTTGCTGGCGAAGGTGGCCAACCGGGTGCTGTCGGGGTTTCCCGATGCCCTGCCCGACGCGGTGTGGACCGGCAATCCGGTGCGGTCCGAGATTGCGGCGCTCGGCGCTCCGCAGCAACGAATTGCCCCGGCGGACAGGCCCCGCCATCTTCTGGTGCTGGGCGGTAGCCTCGGTGCGCTGGCCATCAATCAGATCCTGCCGACGGCGCTGGCACTGCTGCCTGAAGCGCAGCGGCCCGTCATCCGTCACCAGTGTGGCAGGGATCATGTGGATGCCACCGCTGCGGCCTATGAGCAACAGGGTGTGAATGCCGAGATCGAGCCCTTTATCAAGGATATGGCCGACGCCTATGGCTGGGCGGACATGGTGGTTTGCAGGGCAGGTGCCCTGACCGTCTCCGAGCTGGCGTCGGCGGGCATCGGTGCCATTCTCATTCCGTACCCCCACGCCATTGATGACCACCAGACCGGCAACGGCCAGTGGCTGGTGGCCGAGGGCGCGGCCGACATGATCCAGCAACAGGACCTGACCGCTGAAAAACTGGCGTCATTGCTGACGGACTGGCTGGCGGATGCCGGCCAGTTGCAACAGCGCGCGCTGAATGCGCGAAAACTGGCCAGACCCGATGTGGCAGAGACCATGGCCGAAATTTGCGAGGAGGTTTGCCGTGGACGCTAAAGGCTTTCATCCCGTACCGGAAATGCGCCGTATCCGCCGTATCCACTTTATTGGTATTGGTGGCAGCGGCATGTGTGGCATCGCCGAAGTATTGCTGAATCAGGGCTATGTGATTTCCGGCTCCGATCTGGCGGACAACAGCAATATTGTCAGGCTGCGTCAACTCGGTGTCCGGATTACCCTGGGGCATGCGGCCGAGCATATTGCGGATGCGGATGTGGTGGTGCAGTCCTCCGCTGTGGATGAAGACAACCCCGAGATTGTCAGTGCGCGGGAACGGCGCATTCCGGTTGTTCGCCGCGCGGAAATGCTGGCGGAGCTGATGCGCTATCGACACGGCATTGCGGTGGCGGGTACGCACGGTAAAACCACCACCACCAGTTTGCTTGCATCAGTACTGGCCGCCAGTGGCAAGGACCCGACTTTCGTCATCGGCGGGTTGGTGAAGAGCGCGGGAACCAACGCACGGTTGGGGGAGAGCCGCTACCTGGTGGCCGAAGCGGATGAGAGCGATGCCTCTTTTCTCCACCTGCAACCGATGGTGGCCATCGTGACCAATATCGATGCCGACCACATGGAAACCTACGGATTTGATTTCAACCGGCTCAAGCAGACGTTTGTCGAGTTTTTGCACAACCTGCCGTTTTACGGGCTGGCGGTGCTGTGTATCGACGAGCCGGTGATCCGCGAAATTCTGCCGCTGGTGTCGCGCCCGGTGCTGACCTACGGTTTTGCCGAGGATGCCGATTTCCGCATTGACCAGGTCAGTATTCAACAGAACAACAGCCATTTCGTGATCTATCGGCCAGATCATGCCGAGCCCCTGCCCATCTCCCTGAATATTCCCGGGGAGCACAACGTGTTGAACGCAGCGGCAGTGGTGGCTGTCGCCACCGATGAAGGTGTCGACGACCAGGCCATCCAGAGTGGGCTTGCCAATTTCCAGGGGGTGGGTCGACGTTTTGAAATTTACGGCGAATACCCCGTGAGCGGTGGCACGGCCATGCTGGTGGATGACTACGGCCATCACCCGAAAGAAGTGGCCGTCACCATCAAAGCCGTGCGTGAAGGTTGGCCCGAGCGGCGTCTGGTCATGGTTTTCCAGCCACACCGCTACACCCGAACCCGTGACCTCTACGAAGACTTTGTACAGGTGCTCTCCGGTTGCGATGTGCTGATCCTGCTGGAGGTTTATCCCGCTGGCGAAGAGGAGATCCCCGGTGCGGACAGCCGCGCCCTGTGTCGCAGTATTCGTCAGCGCGGGCTGGTGGAACCGATCTATGTGAAAGACATTGAAACTGTCGGCGATGTGCTGAAAGACCTGCTCCGCGACGGTGATCTGGTGATGACCCAGGGGGCGGGCAGTGTAGGCAGGTTGGTGAAACTGCTCGACGATCGACAATTGGTCCAGTGAAACATGACAGAGAGAACGATGGCAGTCAGTGAGGCAATGAAAGAGAGATATGGCCGGGTGGGTGTGCTCTACGGGGGTACATCCGCTGAGCGGGAGATTTCTCTGATTTCCGGTAGCTCGGTGATCGCTGCCCTGCAGCGCAGCGGCGTCGACCTGGTGGCCATTGATGTGGGGGCCGACCTGTTGCAGCAATTGCCGCAGCTGTCACTGACGCGGGTGTTGATCATGCTGCACGGGCCGGGTGGTGAAGACGGCTCCCTGCAGGGCGCCCTGCAGTTTCTCGGTCTGCCCTATACCGGTAGCGGCGTATTTGCCTCCGCGCTGGCCATGGACAAATTGCACAGTAAACAGTTCTGGCAGGGCGTGGGGTTGCCCACGGCAAAATTTGCGGTATTGAACGACAGTACCGACTGGCAGGTAACACTCGATGCGCTGGGCGGGGTGGTGATGGTCAAGCCGTCCCATGAGGGGTCCAGTCTCGGCATGACCCGGGCGGACAGTGCCGCTGAGTTGAAGAAAGCGTGGGTTGAGGCCGCCGCACTGGATAGCAGTGTGATTGCCGAGCAGTGGATCAGCGGCGCGGAGTACACCGTGGCGGTGCTCAACGGCGAGGTGTTGCCGCCGATCAGGCTGGAGACCGACCACAGTTTCTACGATTACAACGCCAAATATCTGGCTGATGACACCCGCTATCTATGCCCCTGTGGACTGGATCAGGACCGGGAGGCCGAGCTCAAAGAGTTGGCACTGGCGGCGTTTAACAGCCTCGGCTGCACTGGCTGGGGTCGGGTGGATGTGATGTGTGATCAGGCCGGTGAATTCCAGCTGCTGGAAGTCAACACGGTACCGGGTATGACTGACCACAGTCTGGTGCCGATGGCGGCGAAGGCGGCGGGTTACAGCTTTGATGAACTGGTATTGAAGATCCTCGACACCTCTCTTTAGCAGCGCTTTGAGGACGAGTGATACAACCTGAACATTTGGCAAGGCAACAACGGAGAGACAACGGAGCGATGGCAGGCAAGTTACCAAAAATGGCAGGGGCCAAAAGGCGGGGCGAAATCAAGCCCTGGCCTGAGCGCCTGGCCAGGCTGCAACGGGTTCTGTCGCTGCTGATGCTGAGTGGATTGCTGGCCGGCAGCGGTTGGGGTGCGTGGCTGGTGTTCGAGAAAGTCGATGCGCCCATTGGGGTGATCCTGGTGCGGGGGCAATACACCCAGGTGGATCAGGCGCAGATTCAGAAGATGGTTGAGCCGCTGTTGAGTGGTGGTTTTATCAGCCTCGACCTGCAAAGGATCCGCGACGGTCTGGAGCAGCACCCCTGGATCGAGGAGGCCAGCATTAGTCGCCAGTGGCCGGACAGTCTGGTGATCCGGCTGGTAGAGGAGGTGCCCATAGCCCGCTGGGGCGACAGTGCGTTCCTCAACCATCGCGGGGAGCGGCTGGAAATCGGCGACAACAGCATGCTGTCACACCTGCCGGTGCTGGAAGGTATTGAGCGCAGTGAGCGACAGATGATGCGCTTCTACCGGCAGATGGTGCAGATGCTACAACCGGCCGACTTGCGTATTGCAGCATTGAAACGCGATGCCCGCGATGCCTGGCGACTGACACTGACCAACGATCTGGAACTGGTGATCGGCCGCGATCAGATAATCGAAAAAATGCGCCGTTTCCTGCTGGTCTGGGATCAGCACCTCAAGACGCGGGCGACAGAGGTTGACCGGGTAGATGTTCGTTATGACAACGGTGTCGCGGTGCAGTGGATGAAAAAACCTGCGCAACAGGCGCAACTTAAACAACAGCAATTATCAATGGCATCTGGCGAACCAGAGCAAGTATGAGGTCGAGAATGGCGAACTCAAATGACGAACAACTCATTGTTGGGCTGGATATCGGCACATCAAAAGTCGTGACTATCGTGGGTCTGGCGGGACCCGGTGGCACACTGGAAATCGTCGGTACCGGGCTGCACCCTTCTTCCGGTTTGAAAAAGGGTGTGGTGGTCAACATCGAGTCCACGGTTCATTCCATTCAGCGGGCAATTGAAGAAGCCGAGTTGATGGCGGGGTGCCATATTCACTCGGTCTATGTGGGGATCGCCGGCAGTCACATCCGCAGCCTGAACTCCCACGGTATCGTGGCCATTCGCGATCGCGAGGTGTTGCCCCTGGATATTGAACGGGTTATCGATGCGGCGCGGGCCGTGGCGATTCCCGCTGACCAGGAGATCCTCCACGTCCTGCCCCAGGAATTCATTATTGACAATCAGGAAGGTGTTCGCGAACCGCTCGGCATGTCGGGTGTCCGTCTGGAAGCCAAAGTGCATCTGGTGACCTGTGCCGCGAATGCCGCCCAGAACATTAAAAAATGTATTCGGCGCTGTGGCCTTGAGGTCGACGACATCATTCTCGAGCAGCTGGCTTCTTCCTACGCTGTGCTCACCGAAGATGAAAAGCAGCTCGGCGTCTGTCTGGTGGACATCGGTGGCGGAACTACGGATATCGCGATTTTCACCGACGGCGCCATTCGTCATACCGGGGTCATTCCCATCGCCGGGGATCAGGTGACCAATGACATTGCCCACGCCCTGCGCACGCCCACCGCGCACGCCGAAGAACTGAAGGTCAAGTATGCCTGTGCGCTGGCCAAGCTGACCGGTCCGGACGAGACCGTCAAGGTGCCCAGTGTCGGCGATCGTGCACCGCGGGACCTGTCCCGGCAGGCCCTGGCTGAAGTGGTCGAGCCGCGCTACGACGAACTGTTCACCCTGGTGCAGGCGGAGTTGCGTCGCAGCGGTTTTGAAGATCTGGTGGCCGCCGGTGTCGTACTGACCGGTGGCACCTCGAAGATGGAGGGGGTCATCGAACTGGCGGAAGAGATCTTCCACATGCCGGTGCGCGTTGGCTCGCCACACAATATCAAGGGGTTGGCCGACATTGTCGACAACCCGATCTACTCCACTGGCGTCGGACTGCTGCTCTATGGCTTGCAGCAACAGCAGGACGGCACCCGTCCCGTGCGACGCCGGGAGAGTGCCAAGGAAAGTTTTATCGCCCGGCTGAAAAGCTGGTTTCAGGGAAATTTGTAATTTTTTAACGCAGTTATACCAAATGAGGGGTATTTATCATGTTTCAGATCGTGGATAGCGCACCGGATAGCGCAGAAATCAAAGTAATAGGTGTCGGAGGTGGTGGCGGAAACGCTGTCCGCCATATGATGAGCAGCTGTGTGGACGGGGTGGAGTTTATCTGCGCCAATACCGATGCTCAGGCACTCAAGGACCTGGGGCACGCCACCATCCTGCAGTTGGGCAACGGCCTCACCAAGGGACTGGGTGCGGGTGCCAACCCTGAAGTGGGGCGTCATGCCGCCATGGAGGATCGCGAACGCATCGCCGATGTTCTGCAGGGTGCCGATATGGTGTTCATCACAGCTGGCATGGGTGGCGGGACCGGTACCGGTGCTGCGCCCATTGTGGCCGATGTGGCCCGTGAGCTGGGTATCCTGACCGTGGCAGTGGTCACGCGGCCGTTTATGTTCGAGGGCCGCAAGCGCATGGCCATCGCCGAAGAAGGCCTGAAAGAACTGAAAGACCGGGTGGACTCACTGATCACAGTACCCAATGAGAAATTGCTGCAGGTACTGGGTAAAACCACCAGTCTGCTGGAGGCTTTCAAGGCGGCCAACGATGTGTTGCTGGGTGCTGTGCAGGGGATTGCCGATCTGATTATCCGTCCCGGCATGATCAACGTGGATTTCGCCGATGTGCGCACCGTGATGTCCGAAATGGGGCAGGCGATGATGGGTACCGGCGAAGCCACGGGCGAAGATCGTGCCCGGATCGCCGCTGAAACAGCGATTCACAGCCCGCTGCTGGAAGACATCAACCTGCAGGGTGCCCGCGGTATTCTGGTCAATATCACCGCCGGTCCCGACCTGTCTCTGGGTGAGTTCTCCGATGTGGGTGACACTGTAGAAGCTTTTGCCTCCGATAACGCCACCGTCGTGGTGGGTACAGTGATTGACCCGGAAATGGGTGATCGTCTGCGGGTCACGGTCGTGGCCACTGGTCTGGGGCAGCCCGCACTGGAGCGCAAAGCCCCGTCCAAAGTTGTCGACAACGGCCATGTGGCGCCAATTCACATGCGCAAGAGCAGTGGTGAAACCGACTACGATGCCCTGGAAAAACCTACCGTCATCCGGCGCGGGTCCAGTGGTGGCGAGGCGGTGGCGCGCAAGCTTGACCCCCGTGCCGATGCCGACATGGACTATCTGGATATTCCGGCATTTCTGCGTCGTCAGGCCGACTGACCGCCGTACGTTATCCGGACCCACAAGGTGAACCGCCAGTGACACCCCTCAAATGTCTGGCGGTTTGCTTTATGGAGCTGTGGGCAGAGTTCTGCTAGTATTGCCGACAGTTTTTTGTAATTTTGGCAGGTATTCGTAACGCATGATTCGACAGCGTACTTTGAACAACATGATTCGCGCCACGGGTGTGGGTCTCCACACTGGCGAGAAAGTCTACCTGACCCTCCATCCAGCCCCTGTCAACACCGGCATTATATTCCGTCGAACCGACCTCGATCCCGTGGTGGAAATTCACGCCAAGGCTGAAAATGTCGGTGAGACCACCCTGTCCACCACCCTGGTGAACGGCGACGTCAAGGTATCCACTGTGGAGCACCTGTTGTCCGCCATGGCCGGCCTCGGTATCGACAACGCTATTATTGATGTCACGGCGCCGGAAGTTCCGATCATGGATGGCAGCGCTGGGCCTTTTGTATTCCTGCTACAATCTGCGGGTATACGCGAGCAGGAAGAACCGAAACGGTTCATCCGTATCCTGAAACCGGTCACGGTGACTGATGGGGACAAATCGGCATCCCTGCGACCGTTTAACGGATTCAAGGTGACGTTTTCCATCGATTTTGATCACCCGGTATTTCACAACCGGACACTTAAGGCGGAAGTGGACTTTTCCACCACCTCCTTTGTAAAAGAAGTCAGTCGGGCCCGCACCTTCGGGTTCATGCACGAAATTGAATACCTGCGCTCCATGGGCCTGGCCCGGGGAGGCAGTATGGACAACGCTATTGTCGTGGACGAGTATCAGGTGTTAAATGAGGACGGTCTTCGCTACGAAGACGAATTCGTCAAGCACAAGATACTCGATGCCATTGGTGACCTGTACCTGCTTGGCAACAGCCTGATCGGCGAATTTGTTGCGCACAAATCCGGTCATGGACTGAACAATGCTTCGCTGCGGCAGTTGATTGCGCAGAAAGATGCCTGGGAAATGGTCACCTTCGAAGAGGATGAAGCCGATGTGCCCATCTCCTATATCAAGCCAATGGTCACCGCCTAGGGTGAGCTATTGTGCAGAGCCAAAGAGGGTGATCGTCAACCCGTGAATATCATTTTTATCGGTAACCGCAAGGGAAAAACCTGGACGCTGACCCTGAACAACTGGGCCAAATTCCTGTTGTCCATGTGCCTGCTGGGTTTGCCTGTGTCCGGTGGTATATACCTCGGCATGCAGCTCGGTGAAAGCAAGGTCGATGACCGGCTGATGGACTACATGCAGCAGGAGCTGGCCGAGCAGCAGGCCAATCTCGATGCGGGCCGTGAAGAGGCCAGACAAAAGGTGGCGGCTCTCACCAAAAAACTGGCTGCCCTGCAAACCCGCCTGTTGCGATTGGATGCACTGGGAGCACGGCTGGCAAGCATCGCCGATCTAGAAGACGGTGAGTTTGATTTCAGTCTGCAACCGGCTATCGGTGGACCAGAGTTGGAACCCCTCGCGCTTGATTACAACCACACCGAACTAGATCTCATGTTTGCCCAGCTCCAGTCCCAGGTGGAAAACCGCGAAGGTCAGCTCGGTGTCCTCGAATCATTGATGCTCGACCGACATGGTCAGACCGAACCGGCTGGACGGCCGGTGCTGAAAGGCTGGCTGTCCTCCCGTTACGGCAGACGAACCGATCCCTTTAGCGGCCACCGCGCCTGGCACAACGGCGTCGATTTTGCCGGCCAGGAAGGGGATCAAATCGTTGCAGTTGCCTCCGGTGTCGTCACCCGATCGGGCCGACACAGCGGCTATGGTGCCCTGGTCGAGTTGGATCACGGTGAAGGTTACCTGACACGCTATGCTCACAACCGCGAAAATCTGGTGAAGGCGGGCGATACCGTCAAGCAGGGTGATGTGATTGCCCTGATGGGTAGTAGTGGTCGTTCAACCGGTCCCCACGTTCACTTCGAAGTCTACAAGAATGGTCGTTCGGTCGATCCGGCCAGTTATATCCGACGCACCATCCGCTAGCGCTCCCATCTGTTCAAACCCCACACCCGCACGTTTTTCAGGGCGCATTGGCGCATCTTGTGATACTGGATTTGATAATGAAACTCTTAAAGAAGCTTCTTGGCAGTAAAAACGACCGTGAAATCAAAAAAATGTGGAAGACTGTTCGTCAGGTCAACGCATTTGAACCGATTCTTGTAGAGCTCACCGACGACCAGATAAAAGCCAAAACCACCGAGTTCAGACAACGTGTCAGCGAGGGAGAGTCTCTCGACCAGCTGCTGCCGGAAGCCTTTGCCGTGGTGCGCGAGGCCGCCAGGCGAACCCTCGGACTGCGCCACTTCGATGTGCAGGTGATCGGTGGCCTGACGCTGCATCAGGGACGCATTGCGGAAATGGGCACGGGTGAGGGTAAAACGCTGGTGGCGACATTGCCGGCCTATCTCAACACCCTCGGCGGTGACGCGGTGCATGTAGTCACCGTGAACGAATACCTGGCCCGACGCGACGCCGAATGGATGTCGCCGGTCTACGAATTTCTCGGTCTGAGCGTGGGCGCGATCATGTCCCAGCAGTTGCCCGAGGACAAAAAACGGGCCTACCAGGCGGACATTACCTACGGTACCAATAACGAATTCGGCTTTGATTATCTGCGCGACAATATGGTGCTGAGACTCGACGATCGGGTTCAGCGGGGTCAGAATTTTGCCATTGTGGATGAAGTGGATTCCATTCTGATCGATGAAGCCAGGACGCCGCTGATCATCTCCGGCGCGGCCCAGGACAGCTCGGCCCTGTACAAACGCATGAACAGTATGATGCCGATGCTGAAGCCCCACAGCGATGAAGAGCCCGGCGACTTCATCATTGATGAAAAAACCCGTCAGATAGAACTTACCGAAGAAGGCCACAAGAAAATAGAGTCATTGCTTGAAAGTGATGGCTTACTTCAATCTGGTGATAGTCTCTACAATGCATCCAACCTGGGCATGTTGCACCACGTGCAGTCCGCCCTCAGGGCGCACTACCTGTTCCACCGGGATGTCGAGTACATCATCCAGGAGGGTGAGGTCGTCCTGATCGATGAACACACGGGGCGCACCATGGCGGGCCGGCGTCTCTCCGAGGGATTGCATCAGGCCATCGAAGCAAAGGAAGGGGTGAAGATCAAAAGCGAGAGCCAGACACTGGCCTCCACCACCTTCCAGAATTACTTCCGTCTCTACGAAAAACTGGCGGGCATGACCGGCACCGCAGATACCGAAGCCTACGAATTTCACCAGATTTACGGCCTGCCGGTGGTGGTCATACCCTCCAATAAACCGCTGGCCCGAAAAGATCTCAACGACCTGATCTACCTCTCCACCGAGGAAAAATACGATGCCGTGGTGGAGGACATCCGCACCTGTATTGAAAAAAAGGCGCCGGTACTGGTGGGTACCGCCTCCATCGAAACCTCGGAGGCCATGGCGGCCCGCCTTCGGGAAGCGAAAATCCCCCATCAGGTTCTGAACGCCAAGCAGCATGAAAAAGAGGCGATGATTATCGCCCAGGCGGGGCGTCCCGGCGCTGTCACCATCGCCACCAATATGGCGGGTCGCGGCACGGATATCGTGCTGGGGGGCAATCTGGAGGCCGAGATTGCCGAGCTGACCAGTCCGGACGAGGCGAAAATTGCAGCAGTCAAAGAGGCCTGGCAGGAGCGCCACGATGCGGTCATTGCCGCTGGTGGTCTGCACATTCTCGGTACCGAGCGTCACGAATCCCGCCGTATTGACAACCAGTTGCGTGGGCGGGCCGGACGTCAGGGCGATCCCGGTGTTACCCGCTTCTATCTGTCACTGGAAGACCAGTTGATGCGTCTGTTCGCCTCGGACCGGGTCAAGAACATGATGCGCGCCCTTGGTATGGAAAAGGGCGAAGCCATTGAGCACCGCATGGTGACCGGTGCCATTGAAAAGGCGCAGCGCAAGGTCGAAGGTCGCAACTTTGATATCCGGAAAAACCTGCTGGAATACGATGATGTGGCCAACGATCAGCGGCAGGTCATTTATCAGCAGCGCGAAGACCTGCTGTCGGCCGATCATATCGCCGATGTGATTACGAACATCATGGCCGATGTGGTCAATCAGGCGATCGACTATTTTGTGCCGCCCCAGAGTCTCGCCGAACAGTGGGACATTCCCGGACTGGAAGAACACCTCTCAACGGAATTCGGGCTGAAACTGCCGATTCAGCAGTGGCTGGATGAGGATTCCCGGCTGAACGAGGAAGGTCTTCGCAACCGTATCCAGCAGGCGATGAGCGAGCGCTATGAGCAAAAAGCCCAGACTATCGGCGAGGATATCCGCACCATTGAACGGCAGGTGATGTTGCAGGTGCTGGATACCCTCTGGAAAGAGCATCTATCGAACATGGATCACCTCCGCCAGGGTATCGGCTTGCGGGCCTACGCGGCAAAAAATCCCAAACAGGAATACAAGCGCGAATCCTTCATGCTGTTCCGGGAAATGCTCGATAATATCAAGCTGGAGACCATCAAGTTTCTCTGTCGCGTCGAAGTTCGCAGTCACGAGGAAATTGAAGCTCTGGAACGTCGACAACTGGAAGCGCAGCAGCGTCAGCAGTTGCAGATGCAGCACGACGAAGTATCGGCGCTGGCTGGGCAATCGCCTGCCCAGCAACAGGGAAACCCGGAGCAACCGTTTGTCCGGGAAGGTCGCAAGGTTGGCCGGAATGACCCCTGTCCCTGCGGCAGTGGAAAAAAATACAAACAGTGTCACGGACGCCTGTCGTGAGTGGGTTCAGGCCCTGCGACGTGCGCCCATAGCGAAAACATAAAGAGACAGACATCATGGCCGTTGGCGAAGACTGTTTTCCGGTTATGCACCCGGTGCCGGGTTTCCGGCTCGGTACAGCCAGTGCGGGTATCAAAAAGCCCGGCCGCGAGGATCTGGTGCTCATGGCGATTGCGCCTGGTGGACGCGCCGCTGGCGTGTTCACCCAAAACGCCTTTTGCGCAGCGCCGGTTCAGCTGGCCAAAGCCCATCTTGCTGGGACTGCCACTCGCTACCTGGTGACCAATACCGGCAATGCCAACGCGGGAACGGGTAAATCGGGCCGTATTAACGCGGCCCGGGTCTGCGAGAAAGTCGCCGAACTCGGTGATGTCGAACCCACTGCGGTATTGCCATTTTCCACCGGGGTGATTGGCGAACCACTGCCGGTGGAAAAAATTCTGGCTGCCCTGCCAAACGCCATTGACGCCCTCAGTGAGGATGGCTGGAGCCGCGCGGCCAAAAGCATTCTCACTACCGATACGCGCCCCAAAGGCGCCAGCGTCCAGCTGACTCTCGCGGGACAGTCCATCACCATCACCGGCATTGCCAAGGGCGCCGGGATGATCAAACCGAACATGGCCACCATGCTGGCCTATGTGGCCACCGATGCCGAAATCTCGGCAACCCGTTTGCAGACACTGGTCAGTACGGCCGCAGAATGCTCCTTCAATCGCATAACCGTGGATGGCGATACTTCCACCAACGATGCCGCCATGCTGGTGGCCACCGGAGCATCGAATCTGGATATTGACGGGTTGTCCGCCGAGGAGCAGACCCGTTTTGAGCTGGCGCTGATTGAGGTGTTCATCTCCCTGGCGCAGCAGGTCATCCGGGATGGTGAAGGGGCCACTAAGTTTGTCACCGTGCGTGTCACCGGTGGCGGTGACAGTGCCGAATGTCTGGCGGTGGCTTATACCGTGGCGGAGTCACCGCTGGTGAAAACCGCCCTGTTTGCCTCGGACCCCAACTGGGGGCGGATTCTGGCTGCCATCGGCCGAGCCGGTATTGCCGATCTCAACGTGGATTCCATTCAGGTCTACCTCGACGACGTGCTGATCGCTGAAGACGGTGGACGCGCCGCCAGTTACACCGAGCAACTGGGCCAATCGGTGATGAGTCAGGAAGAAATTACCATCGAAATTCGCCTCAACCGCGGCGAAGCGAGGGAAACAGTCTGGACCACCGACTTTTCCCACGAGTACGTCACCATCAACGCGGAATACCGCACTTGACCCTACGCATTCATGTGGCGGCGGCGGTTATTCTGGCGGCAGACCAGCGCATCCTGATTGCCCGACGGCCCGAGCATAAGCATCAGGGTGGCCTGTGGGAATTTCCCGGTGGCAAGGTCGAGCCGGATGAAACCGTGACGGCTGCGCTGCATCGCGAACTTCGCGAGGAACTGGCGATTTCGGTGCAGTCCGCCGAGCCCTTTCTCGAGGTGCGACACGATTACGCCGACAAGGCCGTTCTGCTGGATGTGTGGTGGGTGCGGGCGTTTTCCGGCCAGCCGCAAGGCAACGAGGGCCAGCCGTTACAATGGGTGACAGTGGCCGAATTGGCGGACTACGCGTTTCCCGCCGCCAATCAGCCGATTATCGATGCACTGCAATCGGCATTACAGCCGAACTGACTGACCGCGCGACCTCCCAGCGCAGGGCCGCCGGGCGGCAGGGGTGGCAAGTCAGGCAGATTGCAGGTCAATGCCGGGTGACACCACCGTTTTCGGCATCCGAATCCGCATCGTCCGGCGGCATGGTCTCATTGCCCGGAATGCTGAACTGTTCACTGGCCCAGGCGCCAAAATCCAGCTGCTGGCAGCGCTTGCCGCAAAATGGTCGATAGGGCGAGTCCTCTCCCCAGGTCACGGATTTTTTGCAGGTGGGGCAGTTTACGGTAAGGGCTTTTGATTCATTCATACTGACATCAGACACTATTGTTGGAGGGATTGTTGTTGGATGGATGTGAAATATTGAAAGTGAAGCCGTTATTGGCTATCACGTTACTTGCCTTCATGCTACTTGCCATACGCTAGTAGCGATAAAGTGAAAGCCCGAATGTTACGGCATATTCACCGATTTATCATCCGGGCTTCTGACACCCCTGTTATGGCCGTTCTGGCAGTTTTCTATTGCCCGGTGCGCTCGGCTGCCAGCGCCAGATAGCGTTGATGTAGTGCCGCCACGGCCGGTTCCAATGCCGTCAGCGGACCATCGTTATCGATAATGTCATCTGCCCTGCCGAGTCGCCCATAACGGCTGATCTGGGCATCCATAATGGCGCGAATTTGTGCCTCATCGCTACCATCACGCCGCGCGGCACGGGCCACCTGGGTCGCCTCACTGACATCCACCACCAATACCCGATCCACCAGTCTGTGCTGCGAAGTTTCCAGTAGCAGGGGTGATTCCAGAATGGCGTAGGGGCTGGCGGCATTAGCCAGGGCTTCGTCTATCAGCACTGCAATGGCCGGGTGTAGCAGGGCTTCCAGCCACTGCCGTTGTTCGGGGTCAGCAAACACCGCGTCCCGCAACCAGGCACGGTTCAGAGAGCCGTCCTCCTTCAGCACCACGGCCCCAAAATGGGCGCGGATTGCCGCCAATGCCGGCGAACCGGGCAGCACGGCCTCGCGCGCCGCCTGATCGGCATCCACCACAGTGATACCGTGCTGTCGAAATAACTGTGCCACGGCACTTTTGCCGCTGCCGATGCCGCCGGTCAGACCTACGGTAAACATGATGGGGTCGCTCTCAGGAAGATTGAAAAGATATTAAATACGGAGAAAAGCATAACCGAGCTAAACATCAACGAACAACGTTCGTCGACAGCATCGCTCAGAACAGAGCCAGGTAACTGCTGGTCAAGGTTTCCCCCCAGAGCAGGGCAATCCAACCAGCCGCTGCCAGGTAGGGGCCAAACGGAATGGGTATCTGTCTGTCCCGGCCCAGCAGAACGATCATTAGCAGGCCCACCACCGCGCCCACCAGCGAAGACAGTAAAACGATCAACAACAATTGTTGCCAGCCCAGCCAGGCACCCAGCGCGGCCAGCAGTTTGAAATCCCCATGGCCCATGCCCTCCTTGCCGGTCACCAGCTTGAACAGCCAGAACACCGCCCAGAGGCTGAGGTAGCCCGCTGCCGCGCCAATCACTGCGCTGTTCAGTGAGGTGAACAGGCCGTTGACATTGACCAGCAAACCCAGCCACAGCAGGGGTAAAGTAATGCTATCTGGCAGCAATTGCTCGTTAAAATCAATGCCGGTGAGTGCCAGCAGACTCCAGCTGAACAGCAATGCCAGCGCGGTGGTCGCCGTCAGACCAAACTGATACACCACCATTACAGTCAGCAGGCCGGAAGCCAGCTCAACCAGCGGATATTGCAGGGATATGGCAGCCCGACAGTGCGCACAGCGGCCGCGCAGCAGGAGGTAGCTCAGTAGGGGGATGTTGTGAATGGCCTTGATCGGGGCACCACATTGCGGGCAGTGTGAGGCGGGGAACACCACATTGAGCGGCTCCGGCACGGCCTCTGAATCCGGTTCGATTTCCAGAAACTCCTGGGAATCCCGACGCCAGCTGGCGGCCAGTTGCCGGGGCAGCCGGTAAATCACGACATTGATGAAGCTGCCCACCAGCAAACCCAGTACCAGACTGACCGCCAGCACTGGCGCAACGGATAAGCCAAGCATGTCAGGCATCGGTTAGGGCCTGTTAACACTAATTGGATTATCTCTGCTGGCGGTCATTTTTGCCTCCGGCTAGGCGGAATGAGCAAAGTTTAGTCACTCTAAATGAGCGGATTTCAACAACGCTGGATGCAAAAATGTCCCCAGCCCAAAGGGTTGCGGCTAAAAAAACGCCACTCTTCGTTGCTCGTCTCTTATTTGGAATCACCAAACTACGCTCCTCGCGCCTTGATTGGCGCTTTTATAGCCACAACAGTGGCAATCCAATTAGTGTTAACAGGCCCTAGATCACCGCGCCGAGTTTGAAGATCGGCAGGTACATGGCAATCAACAGGCCGCCAACCAGAACCCCCAAAATCGCCATGATCATCGGCTCCAGCAGGGTGGTCAGGTTATCCACGGCATTATCCACCGCTTCTTCGTAGAACACGGCAGATTTCTCCAGCATGTCATCCAGCGCCCCGGACTCCTCGCCGATGGAGGTCATTTGCAGCAGCATCACCGGAAACATGTTGGTCATTCGCAGGGCCTGGTGGAGCTGGATACCGGTGGTGACATCGTCCCGAACCTTGAAAATGGCTTGCCGGTAAACCGCATTGCCCGCGGCACCGGCCACGGAGCTCAAGGCATCTACCAGCGGTACACCCGCAGCAAAGGTGGTGGATAGCGTGCGGGCAAATCGTGCAACAATGGCCTGGTACAGAATGTTGCCCACTACCGGAATTTTCAGTACGTATTTATCAATTGCTGCATCAAACGCCGGTGAGCGTCGCTTTAGTTCGCGGACGCCAAAAATAAAGGCGATCAGGCCGGCCAGTGTAATCAGCCACCAGTCCTGAGCCAGGTATGAGAGGTTCAGCACGAACAGGGTGAATGCCGGCAGGTCTGCCCCGAAATTGCTGAACGTTTCGGCAAACACTGGCACCACTTTGACCAGCAGGATCCCGGTCACAATGACGGCTACGCAAACCACCGCAATCGGGTAGGTCAGGGCTTTCTTGATCTTGGCTTTCAGGGATTCGGTTTTTTCCTTGTAGGTGGCAATCCGGTCGAGCATGGTTTCCAGAGCCCCGGCCTGTTCGCCTGCTTCCACCAGACTGCAAAAGAGGTCGTCAAAATACTTTGGGTGTTTGCGCAGAGAGCCGGCCAGGCTTATGCCGGAGGAAACATCGTCGCGAATCCCGTAGATCATCTCGCGCAGGGCGGGGCTTTCCGCGCCCTCGCCGACAATATCAAAGCTCTGAACCAACGGCACCCCGGCCTTCATCATAGTGGCCAGCTGGCGGGTAAAAATGGCAATGTCCTGCGGCTTGATCGGTTTTGATCCACCGAACAGCGGCTTGCCTTTCTTCTTCACGGACTTGGCGGTGATGCCCTGCTTGCGGAGCTGGGCCTTGGCCACTACTGCATTACTGGCCTTCAACTCACCCTGAATGGGTTTGCCCTTTTTATCCTTGCCCTTATAGGTGTAGACCTGTGCCTGTGCCGTTGCCATGGTTAGTCCTTGGTTACCCGATTAGCCTCTTCCAGGCTGATTATACCCTCGGCCGCGCGACGAAGTGCCGACTGGCGCAAAGTTCTGAAGCCTTCTTCGATAGCCGCCTGCTCAATTTCAATCGAATTGCCGCCTTCCATAATGAGCCGGGCTATTCTGGGTGTCACTTTCAACACCTCGTAAACACCGACGCGGCCTTTATAGCCGTTGGTGCACTTCGGGCAGCCAACCGGATGAAACAGGGTCAGTTCTTCCAGGGGGCGGCCGATGGTCTCAAAACCCTCCTCGATCAGAATGTTCTGCGGTATGTCGTCAGCGGGTTTTTTGCAGTGCACGCAGAGTCGTCTGCCCAATCGCTGGGCAATAATCAGATTCACCGAGGTGGCCACGTTAAACGCGGGTACACCCATATTGAGCAGTCGGTTGAGGGTTTCCGGGGCACTGTTGGTGTGCAGGGTGGACAGCACCAGGTGACCGGTCTGGGCAGCCTTGATGGCGATTTCGGCGGTATCCAGGTCGCGGATCTCACCTACCATGATTACATCAGGATCCTGCCGCAGGAAAGCCCGCAGCGCTTCGGGGAAGGTGAGCTTCACCTTGTAATTGATTTGCACCTGATTAATGCCCGGCATATTGATTTCCACCGGATCCTCAGCCGTGGAGATGTTGCGTTCAACGGTATTGAGGATATTCAGGCCGGTATACAGCGACACCGTTTTACCACTACCAGTGGGGCCAGTCACCAGAATCATACCCTGTGGCTGATTCAGTACATCCAGATACATCTGTTTCTGGTCTTCTTCATAGCCGAGGTTTTCAATGCCCACCTGGGCGCTCGCGGGGTCGAGAATCCGCAGCACGATCTTCTCGCCGAACTGGGTGGGCAGGGTGTTTACCCGGAAGTCGATGGCCCGGTTCTTTGAAATCCGTAGTTTAATCCGGCCATCCTGGGGCACGCGCCGCTCGGAAATATCCATTTGCGACATCACTTTCAACCGGGCTGCCAGCCGTGGCGCCAGATTGGCCGGGGGCTTGGTGACCTCGCGAAGAATGCCGTCGGTTCTGAACCGCACCCGGTAGGTTTTCTCGTAGGGTTCAAAGTGAATATCCGAACAACCCTGTTTGATGGCATCCAGCAGCAGTTTGTTGATAAATCGCACAATCGGTGCATCGTCCACATCGCTGTTGTCGATACCGCTGCCGCTTGTTTTCTCCTCGTCCACCGCCTCGATATCCAGGTCATCGAGGTGTACATCTTCCATGGTGCCGAGTGCATTGCCCATGTCGTTTTCTTCCTGCTCGTGCAGGAAGGCATCCAGCGCCCGCTCCAGCTTGTCGTGCTCCACCAACACCAGCTCAATGGACAGGCCGGTCTGAAAACGCACTTCGCTCACCGCCAGGTGGTTGGTGGGGTCACTCAGTGCCAGAAACAGGCGGTTGGCCCGCTTGAACAGGGGCAACACCTGGTGTTTGCGAAGCAGCTTTTTTTCGACAATGTCTTTGGGTATGACATCGATATTGTGGACTGAGAGATCGTACAGTGACGTGCCAAACTCATGGGCGGCCACGGAGGCAATCAGACTGGGTGCCAGCAGGTTGTTGTGGGTCAGGTAATGAACGAGATTGGATCGGTCGCTTTCACATTCTGCCAGTGCCTGCAGGGCGACGGTTTCGTCCAGCAGATTATCCATAACCAGGCGTTTGGCGAGGCCTTTCAGCGTGTCGGTGTGTTTCATACGCGTGCGGATATCCCTGATCAGCTGACGATTAAAGTGCGATGGTAATACAAGGTGACGGACGGAGCTATAGTTGGTGGCTATCTCTCCTGGCCGCGCCCCGTCAGGGGTACCTAGGGTGGGTCGATAACTGACAAAAAATGTCACTCAACAGGTGTTGGCTTCCCGCTTAGTCGATACAGGGCAAGTTTGGCACGGTTGTTGCTTTGTTAATATACTGCAACAACGCCAATTGGCATTTAGTGATTTCAAGGGAGAAATACAATGAAGAAAGTACAACAGGGTTTTACCCTTATCGAACTGATGATCGTGGTCGCGATTATCGGCATTCTGGCGGCCGTGGCTCTGCCCGCCTACCAGAGTTACGTGATCAAGGCCAAGATGTCCGAAGTGATTATGGCCACCAGTCAGTGTCGTACTGCTGTATCTGAGGTTTACCAGACTGCTGACAGCGCACCTGGTTCTGGCGAGTGGGGTTGTGAAGATTCTGGTGGTACAGCTGGTGTTACCAAATACGTCGCCAGCATAGATACAAGTGCCGATGGCGCGATCACTGCCACCATTCAGGATCTCGATGATGAGGTGAATGGCGATACCATCCTGCTCACCCCCTACTACGATGACACCACGCTTATGGCAGCGGGCACTCATATGGGCAAACAGGTGTTCAAGTTCAAATGTCAAGCCGGTTCTGGTTTGGATACTAAATACCTGCCGGGTTCCTGTAAGTAACCGGTTAGCGGTTATGCGATTGGCATAACATTTTCTGCTGGAAAAGCCCCACCTTGTGGGGCTTTTTTATGGTTCAATAACTGAGCTTGGCTAAGACAATTATTGCCTGCTTTACCGTACAACCTGTGGTTATGCTTATGACGAATCCTCCTGTAAATACCGTTACCCGGACATCCCTGCAAAAGACATCCCTGCAAAAGACATCTGTGCAAAAGACATCCTTGCAAAAGATAGTCCTGCTGAAATATACCCTGCTGGTATTGGGGCTGTTTGTATTTATAGGGTTGATCAATGGCTATCAGATACTGATGGTGGCACCGGATACGGTGGGCATGAAGGCTTTTCAGTCGGCCATGCTGACCAGCCCGGGGTTCCTGCTGGATCTGGGCTGGTTTCTGTTCGCTGCCCTGCTGGTGCATGCGGCTCTGATATTGCTGCTCTGGCTGGGCACGGCGGGATGGCTGAGCCGCCCGGCTATGCCGGAGCGCCAGCGCAGGCTCAGTCTCTACCTGATGTTTTTTGCTATGTGTATCTGGCTGATGATGGCCAATGCCCGGCAGTACCCCAATATGCCTAGCAGTTTTATCAAACACAACCCGGTACTGATGGCCGACCTGACTTTTTATCTGCTCAGTGCTCTGCTGGCGGCATCCTTGATTGCCAGCCTGTATCTGCTTTGCCATACCCGGCTGCGTCAGATCGCGATGGGCGGGTTAGTGGTGGCGGTAACCGGGTTGTCGCTCTGGGCCAACGGTGTGCCGGAAAGCAACGCCAAAGCCACCGGCTGGGGCGATGGCAGCAAACCCAATATTCTGGTTCTGGGTGTCGATTCACTGCGCCCGGACGAAACCGGTTACTTTGGCAGTGAGGGTGAGTTAACCCCCAATATCGACCAGTTTCTTCAGCAAAGTGCGGTGTACGTTGACAGCACTACCCCTTATGCCCGTACCTTTCCGGCCTGGATGAGTATTCTCACCGGGAAGGAGCCGGTCAATCACAAAGGGCGGTTTAACCTGATTAATTACGATTACCTCAATCCCCGTGAAACCCTGCCCTGGTGGATGAAAGCGCAGGGGTATCGCACCGTATACGGTTTTGACGAGCGTCGTTTTAATAATATTGGCGAGGCTTTTGGCTACGATGCCATAGTGGGTCCAAGGCCGGGTGCTCTCGGCTTTGTTCTCGGGCAGTACGACCATCCAATGGTCAATCTGCTGAGCAATACCCGTATCGGTAAACACCTGTTTCCCGAAATGTACCTCAACCGTGGAAGAGCCGGTAATTATGACCCGGAGCGCTACAACCAGGCACTGATAGACGAAATACTGGCCGATAACAGTAAACCGTTGTTTATGACGGCGCATTTTCTGTTGCCGCATTTTCCCTGGTATTCGAGAGAAATGGAGCCGCTAGAGCAGTTTGAGATGCCGGAAGATCCCGCTGAAAAGTTTGCCTATCAATACCGCGTGATGCTCAAGCAGGTGGATCGGCAGTTCGGTCAGTTTATGGCTCAGCTCGAAGCCGCCGGTGCATTGGAGAATACCCACGTTATTCTGCTATCGGACCATGGTGACGGCTTTAAATTTGACAAGGATATACTGACCCCAGCCAGGGACGATATGCCCTTTGAGGTGGAAAGCAACACCCGTGGTCATGCGACAAATGTATTAAACCTGGGCCAGTATCAAGTGCTGCTGGCGGCCAGAAGTTTTGGCTCCGAGGTGTTTAAGCCCGGTAATGTGGCAGGTAACGCGTCCCTGATCGATATTGCCCCCACGGTATTTGATTTGCTCCAGGTGCCGGATGCGGACAAGAATATGGATGGCCTCTCACTGCTGAGCAGTACTGTTGAGGAGCGGCATACGCGCAATCTGTTTCTGGAGTCCGGCTTTAAAACCCTCTCGGTGACGGCGGATGATATGACCGAAGAGAAACTCCTTAAAGAGGGAATCAAAGCCTATACCGTAGACCCGCAGGGTAAGTTGGTGGTCAGAAAAATCTGGTATGAGAATATTCTGGCATCAAAACATCGTGCAGTGATTCGAGGCGACTGGCAGCTCTCCATGATTCCCGGCATGGGTGACTATCTGGTATTGACCAATATACCCGAGAAAAAATGGTGGAATCTGGCTCAGTACGATGGTGATGCCGATACTGCTGGCATGCTACGTGCGCTATGTGAACATTACAGTGGCGAGCCGGGGTTTGATGAGGCGGCAGTTTGTGCGAACGCGCTAAGCGCTAATTAGAGGGGTGTTCGCGAACAACGAATAGAGAATGACGTTGCCAGAGGATTTCAATCAGGCTTGGGATTGCGCCAAGGTAAGTCGATAATAATGTGCAATGGTTATCCGAAAGCTTGGGCTTTTTTGGGGGGCTTTAGCTCAGGTTTCAAGTGGACTCTTAATTGGTTGCCGGGTTGGTTTGATAAAAAATGCTTAAACTTTTTAGTATGCCTAGAGTTGTGGAAAGGTAATGGATATTTTAAAAAGAAAGAAGCACTTTTCTGCGTGTCTGGTATTTTTGGTTTTTTTTATTTTTGTTTGTATTCTTAATTGGGATGCTCGTTACGAAAAGCCTGTGTGGGACACAGTGGGTGGTGTTTTTGCTCCCGCGATTTACCTCTATGAGACAGGATTTGATTTCCGCGCCTTGCTGAATGAGCCTGGCTTCCCTGAAGCGGGGCCAAATGTGCATGTATATTCGCCGATTACTTTCGTGACCGCGGCCGTGATGTGGCTGTTTGATGGTGGTAAGGAGCTTGTCTACCTATCGCTTCATCTGATTCAGTTTGCGCTCACCGCAATGCTGTTAACAGTAGTTTTCAATCTGAGCAGATCAATTTTTGGCATTTTTACAGCGTTATTAATAGCAGTTGCGGTAATGCTGTTTCCTCCTTTCCTGATCCAATCAAGATATATGTATATGGAGATTGGTGGAAGTCTATGCGTAATGCTCACCTTCTCAAATTGGGTAAAGAAAAACTATTTTTGGTCTGCTATCGCTGCAATCGGAGCCTGTGTTGTCAAGTCTTTCGGATTGCCGATAGCGGCATGTCTCGCGTTCCTTTTTATGCTCGAGAAAGGTGCAAAAGCCAAGCGTTTCGCCTATATCCTCATGATGGTGGTATTTGGTGTTGGAATTGAGCTGCTACGTTGGATGCAGGGAACCAATATGGCGCCAGCCAACAACCCTAACTATACAGGTTATTTGATTCATCAGTTTCACTCCAGGCTTGCGCAGACCCCCGATTTCTACCTGATATTGTTTTTCCTTATCATCGGCGGATGGTGGTATCTACTGAAGAGCGGGGGTGCACTCAAAAGAAAATTTGTACTGGGAGATCAAGAAGTAGGAGATATCGACGTCGAAAAAAGGGTATTGCTCGGCGGTACATTGATGATAAGTGCATTCGTGGGTTTTATTGGTGTAGTGCCGCTATCTGGTATGGGATTTTACCCGCTCACAAGGTACTACATCTGGATTTGGCCTGTAATGGTTATAACGCTTGTCGCGCTAATGTCGTGTAGAAGTGGTAGGTTAAAGAGAGAAAATGAAAAATATGGCCATGCTATAAAGATCTCAGTTAATGCTCTTATGTTGGTGTTGATAGGTTTTTTCTGGTGCAATAAGTCAGGAGAGTATTATCCGAATTATGGGAAAGATATCACGGCATTTTCTATTGCAGAGCGCAGTATGGAATACAGGTCATTTAATGAAATGCAAAGTTCTTTATTGAAGTCGGCAGAAAATATAGATGACCGGAATGTCTATCTGAATCTCTTTGATACTTTTTATACATCAAGTCCAATGATGGGGTACATCGACCACCATAAAGAAAATTTCAAATATATTGTGACATACCATGATAACCAGGCTGACCTGAGTGAATATCCCGATAACTTTGCCTTGGTGTTGAGTAATGTATCCCATGGAGGACAATATATGTCTGCCTTGATATACCAGGCGCTAAAGGCGCCCGATAAATATGAGGTGAAGCTTTTGGATAACTATAATGTTGACGGTTTTACGGGCTCAATTGTGGGTATCTCGAAGGCTCTTAACTAAAATATAACTAGTATGAGATATTTCCTGTGAAATCGGATTAGAGCTCAGAAATAATGGATCAAATTAGTAATAAGATCGGCACGCTGGCCATAGTAGTTCCTTGTTATAACGAGTCTGAAATTATTGAACACACGATTTCTGTGCTCTTAAAAAAGTTAGAAAATTTGATTGATGCAGCTCTTATTTCTTCATCGAGCTTTCTCTGTTTGATCGATGATGGCAGTAAAGATATAACATGGAGCTTAATTGAGAAAAGTATTGAAATAAAAAGTGGTAAAGGTAATGTCAGCGCCATAAAACTTGCAGGTAACGTCGGGCACCAAAAGGCCATGTTGGCTGGTATGGAATACTGTGGTGGTAAGTGTGACATTCTGTTGACCACTGATGCTGATTTGCAGGACGATTTAAGCGTTTTGGAAGAAATGTTAGGTGAGTATTACAAAGGTTCTGAAGTGGTTTTTGGGGTAAGGAATGACAGGCGTTTGGACAGTTGGTGGAAACGAAATACAGCTAATCTCTATTACCATATTCTTGATTTTATGGGGGTGAAGACACTGAAGGACCATGCTGACTTTCGATTGATGAGCCGTAAAGCAGTGAGCTCCTTGTCCAGCTTTGTTGAGAGCAATATATACATTCGAGGGATATGTGTGGCAATGGGGTTTTCAAACTCTATTGTTTATTATGGGCGGCAAGCAAGAATCGGGGGCAGTCCTAAATACTCATTATCAAAAATGTTTTCTTTGGGGTGGGACGGGATAACTTCTTTTAGTGTTTTTCCGTTGCGCCTAATATCGCTGTTGGGCCTTTTCGTCTTTTTAGGCTCTTTAGTTGTTGCAGTAAGAATCGTTTATGCAAGTATTTATCTTGAGACTACTGTCCCTGGATGGTCATCTATAGTGTTGCCTATCTTTCTATTGGGCGGTATTCAGCTGTTATCGTTGGGGGTTATTGGGGAGTATATCGCAAAGACTTATATCGAAACTAAGAGAAGGCCTAGATACTTGATTGATAAAGTGCTTGATGGAGTTAAAGAGCCTCATGCAGAGTAGCCCTCAAAATAACGATCCTTTAGTTAGCATTTGTATTCCAACTTTTAACGCTGAAAAATATATAAAAAAAACCATAAATTCTATCGTTAATCAATCGTATAAAAACATCGAAATAATAATTCTGGACGATTGTTCTACAGACTCAACCATGAAGATGATTGGATCAATTGATGATCTGAGAATCAAGGTGTTCCAAAATGAGTCTAACTTGGGGCCGCAAAAAACATGGAGCAAACTTATCGATCTTGCCGAGGGTAGCTTTTTTAAAATAGTTTGCCATGACGATGTGTTGTACGAAGAATGTGTTGCGGTACAAGTCAACATGTTGGTTGAGAATGATCGAGCAGTTTTAGTAGCTTCGAATAGAGACGTTATCGATAAAGATGGTAGGGTTGTTTTTTCTCCAGCTCGGTTTCGTAAAGATATGCGGGTTTCAGGAGGGAAGTTATTGCAGTCTTGTCTTCGCAAAGGCACTAATCTTATCGGTGAGCCACATGCAGTCATGGTCAGGCTAGATGTGATTCGTGATGCGAATATCAGGTTTGAAGGAAATTTCTATCTAATTGATTTGGAGTTTTATTCCAAGCTGCTGTTGTTGGGCGATGCTTTTATCTTAAGCCGAAGGTTATCTGCTTTCAGGGTTTACCGAGAAACAGCTAGTTATCAGCTGTCGAGGTCTCAAGCCGCTTGTTTTGTTGAATTTTCAAAAAATATTAGGAGTGGTGGAGTCATCCGAATTTCTTTGTTTGACTACTGGTTGGGTAATACCATGTCGCTATACAATCAGACTCTAAGGTATATTTTTTATAAAATATTTTTGTAGGCTTAGATTTTTTTACTAGGCAAAATTGTCTTTTAGTTTTTGTTAGAAGGTGGTCGATCATTAAAACTTTTATCGGTAAATGGACGCAAGCGTCGGTGGCGTCGTGATGCGGGCATGTAAGAATATCTTGTCGCGTATGGATGCACGCCTAGCAAAGTATATATTTGCCGGGGGGGTGAACACGTGTATTGCGTATTTGCTTTTTGCATTCTTTCTTTTTCTGGGTATTAATTACACCCTTTCGACCTTATTTGCTGGGGTTATCACTGTAACCTACGGATATCATGTGAATAAAATATATGTTTTCAATGTTAAAAGCGCTAATTTTATAAAATATATTTTTCTTTTTTCTGCAGTTTATGTTTTAAATATTTCAATTCAAACTTTACTTCTTCAAGTTGGTTCAGATAAATATTTTAGTGGATTTGTCGCCACTTTTGTTTGCGCGCTTATGTCTTTTCTTTTGTTTAGATGGTTTGTTTTTAATGAAAAAAAACTATGATGTCTCTTATTTTTTATATTTGAAAAAAAAACAAGAAGCGTGGTGGAAGAGTTTTTTTGGTTTAAGGCTCCCTTATATTCTTTTTTTGAAATTTCAAAATCTTGGAAAAACATTGGAGGTAGGTTGTGGTTTGGGGAGAAATCTAAGGCATCTTAAGCCCGGTTCGATCGGTGTGGATGTCATAGAAGAATGTGTTAGCTACTGTAAAGATCGTGGGCTGGATGCAGTTCTTTATGGTGATCTCTTCGAACGGCACGAATATTTTGATTCGATATTGTTTTCACATGTGATTGAGCATTTATCTATGGCTGATGCCGTTGGTCTGCTTGAGAAATACGTTGGCTATTTGAAGCAGGGCGGTAAGTTGCTGATTATTGTTCCTCAATTAAAAGGTTATTTGAGCGATGAAACCCATGTTGAATTCTACGGCGTGGAAAAGCTTGAGGATCTTTGTGGGCGTGTAGGCCTTGTTCGAACAAGATCTGGGTCATTTCCTTTCCCAAAATTCTTTGGAAACTATTTTATATACAATGAAACTTATTTTATAGCACAAAAACCATAAGTCGCCGCGCACTTTTATTTTCTTTTTTTGAGTTAATCAGTATTTCCAATAGATTCTATCTTCATACCCTTGTTTTTAATCTGTCCCACACTGTGTTTACCTAGGGAATTACGGGCTATCCCAACGAATGAATCACATAGTTCATATAGCGCTTGACCTGTACCCCGATGCCCGGTTTTTTTGCAGGCGGTAACGACGGCTGTCGGTTTACCGGGTTGGTTTTTCTCGCCAGTCGCTGGGGTGCATGCTGGTAGTGTTCGCTCAGCAGGCTGGTGAGCACGGTTTTTCTTTCTTCGGCAGTGAAGATCAGGCTGATCGGTGCATTGTAGTGATATTTCTCCGAGTAGGCTTCACCGGTGTGGCTGTTGAAGGCCAGTGCGGGGTGGAAGTGCCACAGGGCGACTGGGATGTCGTCCCAGCGATCGTCCCACGCCCAGGGTGGCTTGGGGCGTGACCAGGCGCGCTTTTCGAAATCGTTGGCGGCGAAGAATTTGCCGATCTGAATTTCCTTGCCGGTGGAATCTGTGCCCAGCACGATGGTGTCTTCGAACAGGGTCGTGAAGTCATTGCCGGAGCCGGCGTGGGTTTTGGCCAGGCGGTACCAGGGCTTCAGGCTGGCGAGCCGGTAGCCGATATTGTACTCGGTGTGGTCGTTGATGCCGGGTGCAATCAGCTTGTCCCGGTCGCTGGCCAGTCGCAGGATTTTGCTGTTGCTGGCCAAGTCGTCAAAATCTGCCGGGCTGGCGCAGCGCACGCCGTGCCCCATGCTCTGGACGAACAGGACGAGGTGGGTGCCGCCCTCGAACAGGGCGCGGGTCTGGATGGGTTCGGTGCCCTGGGATTCGCCGGTGCGGTTGCACAGGAAGAAACGGTTGTGGAACCAGGTTTCCACCAGGGTGATCTGCATGCTGGCCTTGTCGATGCGCAATTGAATGCCTTCGTTGTCGCCGTCGTGAAAAGTGGCGTCGGAGATGGCTTCCCGCACGGGCAAATCGTAGTCCTTGACGTGATAGAGCATGTAGGCGAGGTAGTAGGCGTCATCGGTTTCGGCGATGACTTCGCCGTGGACCACGGCGGGCACTGTGCCAAGGCTCAGGGCATTGCTCACGTTGTTGCGCGGGTTGGTGTCGCCGTCGAAGAAGATGTCGGTGGGAATGTCCCATAGGGGTTCGTGCCCCATTTTGTGAAGGATGGTGGGGCTGTAGCTTGCCAGTAGCTGGTCATAGAACTGGTCGCGTGGCAGTGTCGGGTCCGGCGGTGGGGTTGCATCGTCCACATACCCGGGCAGTGTGACCTGTAGGTCTGTGGGCCATTCCTCCAGTGTCCTGCCGGGCCAATGGTGAGTGGGGCTGTAGCTGGTCGATGAGAGCGGTTTCTGTGTGGCTTCGTCGTCATCCATCGGTTGTGCCATCAGTTGGGTATTGATGACGATCAGTATTTCAAGTGACAGCAGGATGGACAGCGGCAGGCCAAACAGGCCGTAAAGCAGCAGGCCGAGAGCCGTGTTGACGCGGGGGTGCCACCGCTCGCCACGCAGCCGCGCAGGGAGCCACAGACAGGCCCGATAAATGGTGATGGGGAACAGCACCACATCCTTGCAGGTTTTTCTTAGCATCAATGATTATTAAAAAAGTTATTATTTTTAGGGGTTGGTCGAGTCGGCGCCTGGGCAGATTAGCTGTGCGAAGTGTAATCCGGCAAAAGCCGTCTGGATAGATAGCAGAGCGGAGTTTTGTGGTTTTTTCAACGGCGCCCGGTGTAGGTGACCGGGGGGTGTCAGGTTGCCGGGGAGGTGTGCCGCCTGAAGACCGGCAGGTGGTCCGCCTCCAGACGGATACCGAGCATTTCACCGATTTCGTGTTGGTGATGGCTCTGCACCAGGCAGAGCACTTTCTGGCCGCTCTCCAGGCGCAGGGTGTAGAGGTATACAGCACCGCGAAAGGCCCTGGCGACGATTTCAGCTTGCAGGTGGCTGTCCTCAACGTGAATGACGTCGTCGGGGCGCAGCAACAGATCGACTATTTTGGCAGGTGAGGTGGCTTCGCCGGGTTCGAGATCACCGGTGACGATCCCCAGTTCGGTGCGCACCTGTTTATCGTTGATGATCATGCCCGGCAGTAGCACACCCTGGCCGATGAAGTCGGCGACAAACCGGTCGGCGGGGCGGTGGTAGAGGTCAAACCCGGTGCCCCACTGGTGTAGTGAACCTTCCCCCAGTACGCCGATATGGTCTGCCATGGCAAAGGCTTCGTTCTGGTCGTGGGTCACCAGAATGGCGGTGATGCCATCTTTGCGCAGTAGTTGGCGCACGTCGCGGGCCAGTTGTTCGCGCAGTTCCGAGTCCATACTGGAAAAAGGTTCGTCGAGCATCAGAATATCCGGGCGCGGCGCCATGGCGCGCGCCAGTGCGATGCGCTGTTGCTGGCCGCCGGAAAGCTGGTGGGGATAGTGGTTGCGGGCATCCTGCATCTCCACCAGTTTGAGCAGTTCGTCGACCCGCTGCCGACGCTGCCCGCGCGGCATTTTGCGCAGACCGAAGGCGATGTTCCTGGCTACGGTGAGGTGGGGGAACAGGGCAAAGTCCTGAAACACCATGCCGATGTGGCGCTGTTCCGGCGGCAGTGTTTTGTCGGGGCCGGAGACGATCCGACCGCGCAGTTCGATCTGTCCGGCGGAAATCGGTTCGAAGCCTGCAATGGCTCTCAACAGGGAGGTTTTACCGCAGCCTGACGGCCCGACAAGGCAGGCGATTTCACCCGCTTCGAGGGAGAAGGAAATATGTTGCAGGATACTTGTCCCGGCGTAGTTGATTTGCAGGTCCGTGACGGTGAGTTGCGATGTCATGTCATGGGGTATCCCTGGTGACGGCCACCCGGCGGGTCCGGGTAATGGTCCAACTGATCAAGATGACCGGCAGTATACCAGCAGCGACGATGGCCAGTGCAGCGGGCGCGGCTTCGGCGAGGCGTTCATCCGATGCCAGTTCGTAGGCGCGCACGGCGAGGGTATTGAAGTTGAAGGGCCTCAAAATCAGGGTGGCCGGGAGCTCTTTCAGGACGTCGACAAAGACCAGCAGCAGGGCGGTGAGCAGGGACCCTTTCAGCATCGGCACATGCACCTGTCTGAGGATTTGCAGGGGGCCATAACCGAAGGAGCGACCGGCTTCGTCCATGGATGGGGTGATTTTGCTCAGGCCGCTGTCCACCGTTTGCAGCGATACGCCGAGAAACCGGGTCAGGTAGGCAAAAATCACGGCCACCACGGTGCCACTGAGCATGAGTCCGGTGGAGATATCGAAATTGCTGCGCGCCCAGCCGTCGATGCTGTTGTCGATAAAGGAAAACGGAATCATCACACCCACGGCAATCACCGGGCCGGGTACCGCGTAGCCCATGCCTGCCAGCCGGACGGCACCCTGCAAAACCTTGCCCGGAAACAGTCGCTGGCTGTAGGCCAGCAGTAAAGCCAGCAGCAGAGCCAGCACGGCGGCGTAGCTGGCCAGCTCGAGGCTGTTTGTCACCAGTCCCATGAACCGCGCGTCGAGGACTTGGTCGGCAACGCTGACTGTCCAGCTCAGCAGTTGAGTGGCGGGCAGCAGAAATCCCAATGCGACGATACCGAAGCAGAAGCCGCTTGCGGCAACGGCCCGCATGCCCCGCAGTGAATAGCGGTGGATATCCTGGTGGCGGCGGCTGGTGTGGTGGTAACGGGCGCGGCGTCGGGAGTAGCGTTCCACCAGAATCAGAATCATCACGAAACACATCAGTCCTGCAGCCAGTTGGGCGGCGGCGGCGGCACTGCCCATGCCGAACCAGGTGCGGAAGATGCCGGTGGTAAAGGTGGAGACTCCGAAATATTGCACGGTGCCAAAGTCTGCGAGGGTTTCCATCAATGCCAGTGACAGCCCGGCGATAATCGCCGGTCGGGCCAATGGCAGGGCGACAAACAGGAAGGTGCGCCAGGGGCCGTTGCCGAGGGTGCGGCTGGCATCCAGCACGCAGATGGACTGATTGAGGAAAGCGGCGCGGCTGAGCAGGTAAACGTAGGGGTAGAGCACCAATGTGAGCATGATGGCGGCCCCTTCGATCGAGCGGAGATCGGGGAAATAATAATCCCCGAAGCCCCAGCCGGTGAGTTCCCGCAGGGTGGTTTGTACCGGCCCCGAGAAGTCCAGCATGCCGGTGTAGGTGTAGGCGATGATGTAGGCAGGCATGGCCATGGGCAGCAGTAGGGCCCATTCAAACAGGCCCCGGCCGGGAAACTGGCACATGCTGGTGAGCCAGCCGGTGCTCACTCCGATCAGCAGGGTGCCGATGGCGACGCCAAGCATCAGCAGCAGTGAGTTCACAATGTAGTCCGGCAGCACCGTGGCGGCCAGATGGCTCCAGATTTCCCCGGTGGGCACAAACACGTAGCTCACCACGACAATCACCGGCAGTGCCAGCAGCAGTGCCAGAAGCACTGCGCCGGTACTGATCAGCGTCTGTTGTTGTCGTGGAGAATCTGGCATGGAGGGGGCCTGGCGGGCTGCTAGCGCCAGCCGGCCCGATCCATCAGGCGCAGGGCCTCGCTATTGCCGGCGCCCAGCTTATACAGTTCCACCGGGTCCGCCTTGAAGGTGCCCCAGCTGCACAGTACCGGTCCGATCTCGATATCGTCGCGGATGGGGTATTCACCATTTTCACGTGCATACCAGGATTGCGCCGCATCAGTGCTTAAAAATTCCAGCAGGGCAATGGCGTTGTCGCGGTTGGGTGCCGAGGCAGTGACGGCAGCACCGGAGATGTTGACGTGAGCGCCACGACCATCCTGGTTGGGCCAGAACACGGCCATTTTCTCGGCGGCAGCCCGCTGCTCTTCGTCATCGCTGGTGAGCATGCCCGCCAGGTAATAGGTGTTGGCGATGGCCAGATCGCACTGGCCAGCCGCCGCTGCCTTGATCTGGTCGCGGTCACCACCTCTGGGTGGCATGGCGAAGTTCGCCACCAGCCCCTTGGCCCACTCCTCGGTGGCCTCCAGACCATTGGCGGCGATCAGTGATGCCACCATGGACTGGTTGTAAACATTGTTGGAAGAGCGAATACAGATTTTGCCTTTCCACTTGGGATCGCTGAGGTCTTCGTAGCGGTTCAGTTCGGCCGGATCCACTTTGTCCTTGACGTAAAGGATGGGCCGCGCACGCAGGGACAGACCAAACCAGTGGTTGCTGTCATCGCGATACATCACGGGAATATTCTGCTCCAGTGTGGCCGATTCCACCGATTGGGTCAGGTTGGCCTCTTTGGCCCGGTACAGGCGGCCCACATCGGTGGTGAGCAGGATGTCTGCGGGGGAGTTGCGGCCTTCACTCTTCAGGCGCTGAATCAGGCCGTCGGCGTCGCCGGTGACCAGATTGACCTCGATACCGGTCTGCTCGGTAAAGGTGTCCAGCAACGGTTTGATCAGCGCCTCGATCCGTGCGGAATACAAGTTGACTTCAGCGGCTGAGGCAGCCGCAGTGGAGCAGGCCAGAAGCAGGCCCAGAATACAGTGATGAAAACGCGTACTGATTTGCATAACACCCTCTCCGGTAGCAATAACCCTTAATGGTAATGAGATTTATTATTAAATGAAACAGTCGCTTTGATAAATATGTGGCAGATCGTTGCGCTGGATCAAATTATCATCCCTCAGTGCAACGGGTGTCATCGGTTTGAAATAAACGGTGGGAAGCGGCCCTTGACCTTCCTATAATGGCCGGTGTTGAGGGGCCGGGCGACAATGTTCCCGTTAACCGTAGAAGCTGGTAAAAGGTGAGATAAAAATAACCATGTTGCTTGGCATGTTATTCGGGCGAATTCGCCGTCAATGGTTGCCGACTGGAGCCGGTCAGGTTCCCGGGTGCTCGCGGTGATAAAGGGTGAGGCATGGATCGTTCTGGCGGTATTTATTCTGATGCTGTCACTAGGCCTGATTTATTTTCTGCGGGGGTTAGCTGGCGGAGGTTTCAAACGCTATGAGCGGGTGGACCGTCAGGGTGGTAGTGCGCTGCTCGGCAAGGGGGTGATGAATTTTGCCGTTTGGTGTGTCGAGCCGCTGGTGAGACTGTTGCAGCGCTGTTCGGTAACACCCAATCAGGTCACGTTCGTGTCTTTGCTGTTCGGCCTGCTTGCCGCGGTGTCGATTGCCCTCGGCCATTTTGGCTACGGTTTTTTCCTGGCTCTGTTGTCCGGTGTCAGCGATGTGCTGGACGGGATGCTGGCGCGGTTGCAGGCGACTGCAGATCGCGGTGGTGTGGTGCTCGATTCGACTATTGATCGCTATGTGGATTTTATGTTGCTGGCCGGGTGTGCGCTGTTTTTCCGCCATCAGACCTGGGCCCTGCTGGGTTGTCTGCTGGCCATTCACGGTTCATTCATGATCAGTTACACCACCGCCAAGGCGGAGGCCATGACGTTGACTGTCCCCCGGGGTGTCATGAAGCGCACGGAGCGCTATGTGTATCTATTGCTGGGATTGGCGGCCTCGGCATTCTGGCCGCAGGGCTTGCCGTTGTTGCTGGTGATCTGGGTCCTGGCCGTACTGGGTAATGTCTCTGCAGCACTGCGGTTCAGAGCGCTGTACCTGTCGGCACGGGCGGGCTGACGGGATGTTTTTTCGGGCGCAGACATCGGCTGTGGTGGCCACGGCTATCGATTTTCTGGTGATGATGCTGTGTTTTCAGGTGTTGGGTCTGCCGCTGGCGTTTGCCGTGGCGGCTGGGCCGATCAGTGGCGGGCTGGTAAACTTTTTTCTCAACCGCCGCTGGACTTTCAATGCCCACCGGGAGGGTATTGGCTGGCAGATCTACAGCTATATGCTGGTTTGTCTGATTGCCGCCGCAGCCAATGTGGTCGGGGTGTTGACCCTGGTGGCCTATTTTGCGCTGGATTATTTGCTGGCGAGGATATTGGTGGCGACTCTAGTGGCATTGGCTATTAATTATCCCCTGCACCGGCGGGTGGTATTTGTGACCTCTGGCAGGTTTGTCAGCGACGATTAGTGTTTGCTGTTTTTATGTTTAAGGAGCCGAAGTGGAAAGAAAGAAAATAAGAATAGCTGTGGTGGGTGTGGGCAACTGTGCCAGCTCGCTGATTCAGGGAATTTACCACTACCGTTTGCGTGGGGTGCAGGACTCAATCGGTTTGCTGAATTACGAGCTGGGCGGTTACCGGCCGGAAGACATTGAGGTAGTGGCGGCCTTTGATATTGATAAACGAAAAGTAGGCCGGGATGTCAACGAGGCGATTTTTTCACTGCCCAACTGCACCACGGTGTTTTGTCCGGATGTGCCGCCTTGTGGTGTAACGGTTTCCATGGGCAATGTGCTGGATGGCTATTCCGAGCACATGGCGGGCTACGGTGATGACCGCACTTTCCTGCCCGGATCCGAGCCCCAGCCGAGTCTGGCCGATGTGGTGGCGCAGTTAAAGGATGCAGCGGTAGATGTGGTGATGAACTATCTGCCGGTGGGCTCCCAGAAAGCCACAGAATTTTATGCGGAGTGTGCCCTGGAGGCCGGTTGTGCCTTTGTTAACAATATCCCGGTATTCATTGCCAGCAATCCGGACTGGGCGGCCCGCTTCAAGGCAAAGAACCTGCCGATTATCGGCGATGATATCAAGGCCCAGTTGGGGGCGACGATTCTTCACCGCACGCTGGGTAACCTGTTCAAAAACCGTGGCGTGAAACTGGAGCGGACCTACCAGTTGAATACCGGTGGCAACACGGATTTTCTGAATATGCTGAATCGGGATCGCCTGGCCTCCAAGAAAGAGTCCAAGACTGAAGCGGTGCAGAGCGCCATTCCCCAGCGGCTGGCCGATGAGAATATTCACGTGGGGCCGAGTGATTATGTGCCCTGGCAGAATGACAACAAGGTCTGCTTTATCCGTATGGAGGGCAAATTGTTCGGTGATGTGCCGATGAATATTGAGTTGCGGCTGTCGGTGGAGGATTCGCCAAATTCCGCCGGGGTGGCCATTGATACCCTTCGCTGTGCGAAGCTGGCGCTGGAGCGCGGCATCAGTGGGGCTGTGGACATTCCCTCGGCGTTCTTCTGCAAGCATCCGCCGCGCCAGATTCCGGACGATGAGTCCTATGCTGCGCTGATGGCAGAATGGGTTTAGTGCGGCAGGTTTTTCAGCTGTATCCGCATTGACAGGTCGATGGCCCGGCAGTGCTTCGTCAGGCTGCCGGATGAGAGGTAATCGATTCCCTCGATAGCTTTCCCAGCGAGGTTGTCCACTTCCAGGTTGCCAGACACTTCCAGTCTGGCGACCCCCCGGTTCATGGCGATGGCTTCGCGGATCTGCTCTTCATCGAAATTGTCCAGCATAATGATGTCGGCTCCGGCCTGCAGCGCCTGCTGAAATTCCTCAAGACTCTCTACTTCCACCTCGACGGGTTTGTCGGGGGCGATTTCCCGTGCCTTGGTGACTGCGGCGGCGATACCGCCGCAGGCGGCAATGTGGTTTTCCTTGATCAAAAAGGCGTCGTAAAGCCCGATGCGGTGATTGTGGCAGCCGCCCACGGTCACCGCGTATTTTTGTGCCAGACGCAGGCCGGGGATGGTTTTTCGGGTATCGAGAATCTGAATGGTCGTCCCTTTTACCAGCGCCGCAAACTGCCGTGCAATGGTGGCGGTACCGGAGAGGGTTTGCAGAAAGTTAAGTGCGGTGCGCTCGCCGGTCAGCAGGCTGCGGGCCGGTCCGGATAGGGTCAGGAGAATTTCCCCTGGTTTTACCTCGTCACCGTCGCGAACCCGCCATTCGATCCTGACCGCGGGGTCCAACTGGGCGAACACTTCATCCACCCAGGCTGTTCCGCATACCACCGCCTGTTCGCGGGTAATGATGACGGCCTCGGCATGATTCTGGGTGGGAATCAGTAGGGCTGTGATATCGCCACAGCCGATATCCTCGGTTATCGCACGCCTGACGGCGTCTCTGCGGTCTGCAATGAGTTGCTGAGGATCTATCATGATGGAACTCGTCAAGTGGCTGCGTGTGACAAAGCGAGCGCGATTATAACAGTCATGCTGCCGGTGCGCATTGCTGTGGCTTGCGGTGTGCCCAGCGCGCGACAGGGGTGATCCGCCATGCTGTTTATCAGCCCCGTTCAGGCTATAATCTCGTGAATGGTGGTTTCTGGAAAAACTCCGATCTGGCACAGGTAGTGCGGCCGGAAATCACTGGTACCCTTGGGTGAATGACCGAGGCTGCCTGAATACGCCGAAATATAGAGTGTCTCTGTGACAGATGTAGATAAATTATCGCAAGCGTTGTTCAGACTGCCCCAGCCTCTACTGGCGCTCAAAGGCCGTGCGCATACGTTTCTCGCCGGTCGTCTTTCCACTATGTTTGATCAGGTGGACGACACTTTCTTCGACCTCGCCGATCGCGCTGATAATAATCGCCAGCAAACCATGTATTTTGACGCGATGCGCCTGATCCGGATAGAGCGAAAAAACATTGAGCATAAATTTTTTGGGTTACTCACCCACAGCTTTCAGCGGCTTGGTCAGCACCAGGATTTGGACTTATCCGTCCAGGGAGTCGAAGGACTGGAGGTGGTAGGGAACGAACAACTCGAAGAAATTATTGCCCTGGACACCATGGTGTTTAGAGTTTCGGAGCTCTGTAAGCCTGAACTCGAAGCCCTCAATACCCGTCTGAGCTCCATGGTGCCGGCCTCGGTGACCATGAAAAACAATCCGGTCGGACCGGATGTGATCTGTGAATCCTTTAATGAGGCTGTGGTCCCCCTCGAACTCAAACTGCCGGTTAAGCTGGTGCTGTTCAAGTTGTTTGACCGCCAGGTAATGGTGTCGTTGAAGGAATTCCTGGTGGAGGGCAACAAGCGTCTCCGTGATATGGGGGTATTGCCTGATCTGGAGCAGTTGCGCAAGTCCCGGGTTGAACAGCGACAACAGGTAAAAACCCCGGTGCCCTCGCCGGAGCAGGCGTCTGCGGCTGGCGCTGCACATTCTTCCTCTCCCTCTGCCTCTGGAGAGGCCGCTGGTCGGCCTGGCCCGGATAGTCGCGCTACCGACAGTCGCCGTCAAGCAGGTGCCAGTCAGGCGAAGCATCGCAGACAGGATGATGGCCAGCGCTATGGTCAGTTGCTCTCCCAACTGAAAAATCTGTTGCACTGGGGGCCGTCGGGAACTTCAGGTTCTGATGCCAGCATGCATCAGCGAATTGAGGGAGACGAGCTTGTCTCCATGGTGGGCAACTTGCAGCAGGACTGGTCCAATTCCGTCAGTACGGCAGCTGATGACAGCGAGGGGCTTTTACAGCTCATTGATGGCCATCTCGAACGGCAGGGAGAGGCCCGCCTCGATGGGACCGAACGAGGACTCGTCGATTTGCTCGACAGGTTGTTTGTCAGGGTTAATCATCAGACGATTGCCTGTGCCCAGCTGGCAGCGGAATTGCGCAAGCTGGAGTTGCCTATTCTGCAGCTGGCCCTCAAGGACAGCACATTTTTTGACCGGGAAAAGCATCCGGCCAGACGGCTGTTAAACGAAATTGCCGAGGCGTCCATCGGTTACACGGAAAAGGTCGATGTTGACGAAGACCCCGTTGCGCGAGCGATTTCCGGTGTGGCCGCTGAGCTGGCCGGACAGCCCCCCGGTGATCATGCTGCGCTGACACAGCTGTTACTGAATTTCATTGATCTGGTAGAAAAGGAGCGACGCCGCGTTGCCGTGCTTGAGCAGCGGCTGATGGAGGAGGCGACTGCCACGGAAAAGGTCAATCATGCCCACCAGGCTGTGGTGAGGGTGCTGATGGAACGCGTAAAGGGCAAAACCCTGCCGCGTTTTGTGGTCAGTTTTGCCGAGGACGCCTGGTGCAAGGTGTTGTTTCTGAATCACTTGCGGTCCGGTCAGGATTCTGAAGAATGGCATGGCAGTATTCGCGTGTTGGACCGTTTACTTGAACTGGTCGCCGAGGGGCAGACGAATGCCGGGGTTGTCGCCCCGGTACTGACAACCATCAGGGAAAGTCTGGAGAATGTCTCTTACGATGCCTATGACATGGGCCGTTTGCTGGGGGCGATGGAGCAATATTTTCGTGGTGAGCTCAGCAGTGAAGAGAGCCTGCGTCAGGGAGTGTCTGCCAGTCCACTCCAGTCGGTGCTTGTGGATGCGCTCAGAACCAATATTCCGGGTAATCCCGCCGGGCTGGAGGAGGATTCCGTTGGCTCGGTGGATGAGCAATATCTGCGTCGTGCCGATAGCCTCACCAGAGGAGCCTGGGTTGAAATGACCGATGATGGTGCCGACAAGCGGCGTTGTAAGCTGGCGGGTGTTGTATTGCCTTCCGGTAAATTTATTTTTGTGAATCGCCAGGGTGCTAAAGTATCTGAAAAGCACCGCAACCGGGTGGCGATGGATCTGCAAAGTGAGAAGCTGCGTCCACTGGAAAAAACCCAACTGTTTGATCGTGCCCTGGCAGGTGTGGTCGGTGAGATGTGCCAGTCCAGATCGGTGCATTGAGGCTATGTCGGCTTACCTACTGCAAACAAGGGACTGCGGTGTTACCCCCGCTAATTCTCCAATCCGTGGACAACCCCTTTAATATTCAGGTGATTCTTTGCCGGGAGCATAGACTATTTCTGGTTTTTCTATCGATTCGCAGGGCTGGCTGACGGGTGCGCGGCATGTGCCTTCGCCAAATTTTAATCAGCGGCCGGCATCAGCGGCGCTATCTCTGCTGGTGATTCACAATATCAGCCTGCCGCCCGGTCAATTCGGCGGGGCGCACATCTGCGACTTTTTTACCAATTGCCTTGATGCCGACGCCCACCCCTATTTTCGTGAGATTGCCGATCTCAGGGTCTCCGCTCACCTGTTGATCCGGCGCGATGGTGGCGTGGTGCAGTTTGTTTCGTTTCACGACCGCGCCTGGCACGCGGGGCAGTCCTGCTTTGACGGTGCGGAAAACTGTAATGACTTTTCGCTGGGGATAGAGTTGGAAGGCAGTGACGACCAGCCCTATACCGACCAGCAATACCACTGTCTGGCGGCGCTGGTTCGGGTTTTGCTGGCGCACTACCCCGGTCTGTCAAAACAGCGTATTGTCGGTCACAGTGACATCGCGCCCGGGCGCAAGACCGATCCGGGCCCCTGCTTTGACTGGCGGCGGTTGAGCGCTGCCCTGGAGGCGTGATATGGAATTTATTGTAATTGTGGTGGGGCTTCTGCTGTTGCGTCAGCTGGGTTCGCTGGCGTCGATCCAGTCCGATGGCTGGTTTCACCGGTTCTGTGATCGGCTTGCCAACTGGCCAAAGCTTCAGTCTGCTCCCCGCGTGCAGCAGGTGATCACTCTGTTGCTGCCGGTCGCGGCCCTGGCGCTGGTGATCGGGTTGCTGGGCAACAGCTGGTTGGGTTTGCCGCAGTTTGTGCTGAGTCTGCTGGTGTTTCTCTATGCGCTCGGGCGGGGCAGCCTGGAGCCTGAAGTGGCAGACTATGAGGAAGACCTGGGGCGGGGTGATCATCAGGCAGCTTATCGCGATGTTGAGGTGCTCAGCCCCGAGCGACAGGATGATGTGATGAATGCGGAGCAGTCCCGCCAGGCGGCCCTGGAGGTGATTGCCTACCGTTATTTCGAACGTTATTTTGCTGCGATGTTCTGGTTCATCCTGGCGGGTGCCCCCGGTGCACTGTTATACCGGTTGTCGGTGATTCGGCGGGATCGCGCAGGCACAACCGGCGAGTCTGTCGATGCCGGCTGGCTCTGGTTGCTGGAATGGCTGCCAGTCAGGCTGGTGGGTATATCCATGTGCTTTGTGGGTAATTTTTCGGCCTGTCTCAGGCGCTGGCAGCGTTCCTTCTTTTCTTCTGCCGAAAGTGCTGAGGTTTTGGGCAGTTATGTGGAGCACGCTGTGCCCGAGGATGAGGTGACGCTCAATGCAGCCGGTGAAGAGATGCCGGCTAACCTTCAGGCGTTGTTCACCCGGACCTTGATCTTCGCGCTGTCAATGGTGGCATTGTTAGTGGTGCTCTGGTGAGGGCGGCTCAGTCGTGCCAGCGGAACAGCAGGCCTGCCAGGGTAATGAATACTGCTGTCATGCCGACCAGCGCCAGTAGCTGAGGAGCGACCTGTAGGATTCCGGCTCCTTCCAGCATGACGCCCCTGGCGGCCGACACCAGGTGGGTTAATGGCAGCAGTTGGGAGAGTTGCTGTAACCAGTTGGGCGCATCGTCAAGCGAGAACCACAGTTCCGATAGCAACAGCATGGGAAAACTGATCAGGTTGAGCAGACCGTTGGCCAGTTCTTCGCTGGCGGTGCGGGCGGCCATCAGCAGTGAAATGCTGATGATGGACAGGTTGCCAATGATGGCGATCAGCAATAGCAGCAGATAACTGCCGGCCATCATGAAACCGATAAACAGATGGCACACCAGAAACACAATGACGGTTACGGCAAGCATGATGCCCAGTCGCGACAGCCCCTGAGATATCAGAAATTCCCATGCCCTGAGAGGGGTAGCCTGAAGCCGCTTCAATACGCCGTTTTTGCGGTAGCGAACGATGACATAGCCAATTCCCCATAGACCACTGAACATCATGTTCATGGCCAGTATTCCCGGGATGACCCAGTCGATGTAGCGAATTTTTTTTCCGCTGACTTCCTGCTTCTGCCAGTCCGGTTGCGGTGGCGACGTTGTCTCGGTCTGTTGCCGGGCGAGCAGCAGCTTTTCAAGTAGTCGGCCCTTGGCCGATTCGGTATTGACCCAGTACCGGGGTGGCTGCTGGGTGGTGAGGAGAATATCCAGTTGATGAAACTGTACCCGCCGGAGGGCCTCCTGTCGGTCGGTGTATTCCACCAGGCCAATGGCGGTCTCTTCACCGAAGGGGTGTGTGTAAGCGCCATCGGACGCAGAGTCGATCAACAGGCCGGCGCGGAAAATTTCCTCGTTTTCGGAGGAGAACGCGACCGCCAGTACAATCACGATGAACGGGGTGGCAATGAATGACCAGAACAGGGAGCCTTTGTCCCGGTAGTATTCGCGGTTTCTCGCCATCCACAGGGCCAGTATTCGTCGCATGGGCTTATTCCCTTAAATGGTGGCCGGTGAGTTTGAGGAACAGATCGTCCAGGGAGGGGTTGCGGACTCGCAGGGAGCGCAGATTGATATTGAGGGCCACCAGCTCGGCGAGGGTTTTTTCGACGTTGGAGGTGGCGATGGCAATACCGTCTTCACGCACCTCAACCCGGCTGCCAAGGCTTGCCAGGTCATCGTCGAGATCTTCCCTATTGAGGCAGATGTAGCTGTCCTTGAAGTGCTGACGCAACAGGGACTGGGGCGACCCCTCGGCGATGATATTCCCCTTGTCCATAATAATCAGCTGATCGCACAATAGTTCGGCTTCTTCCATGTAGTGGGTGGTGAGCAGCACGGTTTTGCCGCGGGCCTTGATGGTTCGTATCAATGACCAGAAATGTCGTCGGGACTGGGGATCGAGTCCGGTGGTGGGTTCGTCCAGAAACAGAATTTCCGGATCGTTAATCAGTGCCACCGCCAGCAGCAGGCGTTGGCGCTGGCCACCGGACAGGCGGGTGGCATAGGTGTCCAGAAAATCCTCCAGTTGGCACAGCTCGATCAGCGCTTCAATGGGCGTGCTGTTGGCGTAAAAGCGGGCAAACAGGGCCAGCACTTCGCGGGTTCTGAGGTAGTCCATCAGCGAGGTGGATTGAAACTGTATGCCGGTTTCCTCCAGAAAGCTGTTGTCCCTGGGCTTGCCCTTGTAGTAGATCTCACCCGAGCTGGGGCTGGTAATGCCTTCCACCATTTCGATGGTGGTGGTTTTCCCTGCGCCGTTGGGCCCGAGCAGCCCGAAACAGGCCCCTTTGGGAATGGCAAAAGAGATATCATCCACGGCTTTCAGTGAACGAAATGATTTGCTCAGGTTGCGTACTTCGAGGATGGCTGTCATGGCGGCGTAGTGTATAGCATCTGCAGGATTATCTGTTAGGGTATTGCCCTGTTTGGAGAGGCGTCGTTATGGCATTGAAGGATGGTACGGCAAGCTGGGGTGAGGCGGTACGGGTCTACTCCAGGCCACAGGTCATTGCCATGCTGTTTCTCGGCTTTGCCGCCGGTTTGCCCCTGTTGCTGGTGTTCTCGACTCTGACCGCCTGGCTCCGGGATCTGGGTATCAGCCGCAGCACAATCGGTTTCTTTGGCTGGGTGGGCATCACCTATTCCATCAAGGTCCTCTGGGCGCCGGTGGTGGATCGCCTCAGGCTGCCGGTGTTGACCCGGCTGTTGGGTCAGCGGCGCAGCTGGATATTGCTCGGTCAGATGGGGGTGATGCTGGGGTTGGTGGCGATGGTGCTCACCGACCCGACCGTGTCGCTGGTCAGTGTGGCCATCTGTTCGCTGCTGGTGGCTTTTTCAGCCTCTACCCAGGATGTGGCCATCGATGCATTCCGGATCGAGTCGGCCATTGATGAATATCAGGGCGCCATGTCGGCCATGTATATTTTTGGTTACCGGGTTGCCATGCTGGTTGCCGGTGCTGGTGCTTTTTATCTCGCCGACTGGTCGGGTTGGGGTACGGCGTATCTGTGTATGGCGCTGCTGATGCTGGTCGGTGTGGTAGCCGTGTTGCTGGTCAGTGAACCCGAGCGGGCCGTTCCAGCTGAAACGCGGCAGCTTGAATCAGGTTTGAAGCATCGGCTGCATGCCGATCGACCCGGTTGGTGGTTCAGGCTGGAAAGCTGGTTTCTGGGGGCGGTGGTGGCACCGTTTGTGGAGTTTTTTCGACGCAACGGGACCTGGGCCATTCTGATCCTGTCCTTTATTGGCCTTTATCGGCTCAGTGATATCACCATGGGCATCATGGCCAACCCGTTTTATCTCGATCTCGGTTTCAGCAAAACGGATATCGCCAATATTGGCAAACTCTACGGCTTTGTGATGACCCTGGTCGGCTCCTTTCTGGGGGGGCTGCTGGTGGTGCGTTACGGTATATTCCGGCCCCTTTTTGCCGGTGCGGTGATGGTAGCACTGACCAATCTGCTGTTTGTGAAGCTCGCCCTGGTGGGCGCTGATCTGACCTGGCTGGCGGTAGCCATCAGTGGCGACAATTTGAGTGGTGGTTTTGCCAATGCCGCTTTTATCGCCTATCTGTCCAGCATGACCAATCGGGCTTATACGGCAACCCAGTATGCGTTGTTCAGTTCGTTGATGACATTGCCGGGAAAATTTTTCAGCGGATTTTCCGGTGTGATTGTCGATGCCAGTAGTTATGAGCTGTTTTTTACCTACGCGGCTCTGATGGGATTGCCCGCCGTATTGCTCTCCTGGTTGTTGTGGCGGCACGCGCTGGTTGCGGGTCAGCCCTTCCAGCCAAACCCGGATAAATCCACCTTGCCCTGAGTCACAGTCACGCCCTCGCTTTCAAGTCGCTCTTTCTGACACCGGTACGACGGACTGTCCAGTGGGAAAGCAATTGCGCCATCGGCTCTGAGTACCCGATGCCAGGGCAGTGTTGTCTCTGCGGGAAGCTGGCTGAGGAGTCTGCCGACCTGTCTGGCGCCCCGGGGGAGTTGTGCAAGAGTGGCCACGCAACCGTAGCTGGTGACGAGCCCTCTGGGAATGGCATTAAGTACACTGTAGATACGTAGTTGGTCATCGTATTTCATAGTGAATGATAGAAATTTTTTCTTCCGTTCGTCCACTGATTGCCTTGAATTTGGTGGCGACTGCCCCCATTTCGTTGGCTATGGGTTCAGGAGGACGGCTTTGAGATATCTGTTGCTGCTTTTTATCGTGATGCCGGTCGTGGAAATGTGGCTGCTGATTACGGTCGGGCGACAGATTGGGGCGCTGCCAACCATTGGCCTGGTATTGCTCACGGCTGTTGTAGGGGTGGCTCTGTTGCGGGCACAGGGTTTTGCAACCCTGTTCAGGGCGCGACAGAAAATGGATCTCGGAGAGTTGCCGGCCATGGAGATGGCGGAAGCCATCGTGCTGGCTGTGTGTGGGGCATTGCTCCTGACACCGGGTTTTGCGACCGATGTGCTGGGGTTTGCCGGTTTGATTCCTCCGGTGCGGTTATGGCTGGTCTCCAGGTTTGTGAAAAACCTGGTGGTAGCTCGCTATCAGGCGCCGCGTGGCAGTGACCCTTTCTCCGCCGGTGAGGCTCCCCAAAAAGGCGAGGGCAAGACCCTTGAGGGGGAGTTCTGGCGGAACCAGGATAATGAAAAATGAAGGTTGAACGCACGAAATATTTTTTTAGGGCCCTTGAAATACCTTCAGGTGCCTCCACATAGTGCACAGCTCGGTTACATCCGGACTCTGTTCTTATTAATAGGGTAGAACGTTAAAAGTTGGAGAGAAACACAATGAAAATTCGTCCCTTACACGACCGTGTCGTTATTCGTCGCAAGGAAGAAGAAGAAAAAACAGCCGGTGGCATCCTGTTACCTGGCTCCGCCAAGGAAAAACCCAATGAAGGCGAGGTGGTCGCCGTAGGTATTGGGCGAGTACTGGATAACGGTGAAGTGCGCCCGGTTGACGTCAAGGTTGGTGACAAAGTGGTATTCGGTAAATATGCCGGTAGCGACACCATTGAAATTGACGGTCAGGAACTGGTTATTCTGTCTGAAAGCGACATCAAGGCCGTTATCACTGGATGATGCCTTGTTACTCAGTAAATCTCATTAGCACGATTCTTTAAGGAAGGTTAATTATGTCAGTCAAAGACGTAAAGTTTGGAGATGATGCACGCCACCCGATGCTAGCAGGTATCAATATTCTGGCGGACGCAGTAAAGGTTACCTTGGGACCAAAGGGCCGCAATGTGGTTCTGGAGAAATCTTTTGGTGCGCCCACCGTCACCAAAGATGGTGTTTCTGTAGCCAAGGAAATCCAGCTGAAGGACAAGTTCCAGAATATGGGTGCGCAAATGGTGAAGGAAGTCGCCTCCAGAGCATCTGATGATGCGGGTGACGGTACTACCACAGCCACTGTGCTGGCTCAGGCGATTGTTAATGAAGGCTTGAAGTCCGTTGCTGCGGGTATGAACCCGATGGACCTGAAGCGCGGTATCGACAAAGCCGTGATTGCTGCTGTAGCAGAGATCGCGAAACTGGCAAAGCCCTGCACCAATAACAAGGAAATTGCCCAGGTCGGTACGATTTCCGCCAACAGTGATGCCCACATCGGCGATGTCATCGCCGAAGCGATGGACAAGGTTGGCAAGGAAGGCGTCATTACGGTAGAAGAAGGTACTGGTCTGGAGAATGAGCTGGATATCGTGGAAGGTATGCAGTTTGATCGCGGTTACCTGTCGCCTTACTTTATCAATAATCAGGAAAGCATGAGTGTTGAACACGACGATGCCTTCATTTTGTTGGTTGATAAGAAAATTTCCAATATTCGCGAGTTGTTGCCGCTGCTGGAAAACGTTGCCAAAGCCGGCAAGCCATTGATTATTATCGCGGAAGATGTGGAAGGTGAAGCACTGGCTACGCTGGTGGTTAACAATCTGCGCGGTATCGTCAAGGTCGCCACCTGTAAAGCGCCTGGATTTGGCGATCGTCGCAAAGCCATGCTGGAGGATATTGCTGTTCTCACCGGTGGTACGGTGATTTCTGAAGAAGTGGGTCTGGACCTGGAGTCAGCGACGCTGGATCACCTGGGTACTGCCAAGCGCGTGGCCATGACCAAGGAAAATACCACTATTGTGGACGGTTCCGGCGATCACGGCGCCATTCAGGGTCGAGTCAATCAGATTCGTGCCCAGATCGAAGATACTTCCTCGGACTACGACCGTGAAAAGCTGCAGGAGCGCGTTGCCAAACTGGCTGGCGGTGTTGCAGTGATCAAGGTCGGTGCTGCCACTGAAACGGAAATGAAAGAGAAGAAAGCTCGTGTGGAAGATGCGTTGCACGCCACCCGTGCTGCAGTGGAGGAAGGTGTTGTACCCGGCGGCGGTGTTGCCCTGATTCGTGCTCTTCAGGCGATTGAGTCGCTGAAAGGTGATAACCACGACCAGGATGCCGGAATCAGTCTTGCCCGTCGTGCTATGGAAAGCCCACTTCGCCAGATCGTTACCAACGCCGGTGAGGAAGCCTCCGTGGTAGTGGCCAAGGTCAAGCAAGGTAAAGGCAACTACGGTTACAACGCCGGCACAGGTGAATACGGTGACATGATTGCCATGGGTATTCTCGACCCGGCCAAGGTGACCCGTACAGCGCTGCAGGCGGCAGGTTCGATTGCCGGTCTGATGGTGACCACAGAAGCCATGGTGGCAGAGGCACCCCAGGATAATAATGCTGGTGGTGGCATGCCCGATATGGGTGGTATGGGCGGTATGGGTGGTATGGGCGGCATGATGTAAGCCGCAGCATACATCCTGTACAAAAAAGGCTCCCGTTTGGGAGCCTTTTTTATTGGATACAGCAAATTGCTCAGGCAAAGTTGCTGTTGACGAACTGCCAGTTCACTAACTTCCAGAAAGCTTCTAAGTAGTTGGGGCGGGAATTGCGGTAGTCGATGTAGTAGGCATGTTCCCAGACGTCGACGGTAAGCAGCGGGGTGACACTGTCATCGGTCAGAGGGGTGCCGGCGTTGCTGGTATTGACGATGGCGACAGCCCCATCTGCTTTTTTCACCAGCCAGGTCCAGCCTGAACCAAAATTATTGGCGGCGCTGGTGTTGAACGCTTCCTTGAACTTGTCGAAAGAGTCGAAGGTGCTGTTGATGGCATCGGCGACCGGGCCGGTGGGCTCACCGCCGCCATTGGGGCTCAGGCAGTTCCAGTAGAACGTGTGGTTCCATATCTGAGCGGCGTTGTTGAAGGTGCCGCCGGAGGCGGTTTTCACGACTTCTTCAAGACTTTTGCCTTCGAACTCGGTACCGGGAACCAGGCCGTTCAGCTTGTCGACGTAGGTTTTGTGGTGTTTGCCGTAATGGTACTCCAGGGTTTCCTGGGAAATCTGCGGGGCGAGGGCATCCATCGCGTAGGGAAGTTCAGGTAATGTAAAAGCCATGATGGTCATCCTTTGGTTACAACGATAAAGGCGCCGTGGATGCGTTGTTGCAACAACGCGCATCCGTTTGGCGGAGAGATTTATTCCAGGAGGGCGCGGTCGGAGCGGGGAAGTATTGCGAATGGACAACCCGGGAGTCGATGTCACCAGATTATCCGGAAAAAACCTTCCAAAAGTCTGCCGAGAAAAGTTGGCGCCCATTGGGTGGGTTAGTGTAGCAAACATTGGATGGAAAGACTTGGCCAACACTGACCAGGATAGGATTTACACCGACCTGCTTTAGGGTAAAAGCCAGGGTTGGCGGGGGCTTTTTTATCTTCGGGGCATTTTGTGACAGAATTAAATAGACATGAAGGGTGGTTCCGGTTGCTATAATTACGGCGTCGGGAGATTTATCCATAGCCCAACAAGTGCTCAAATGTTTTAATGAAAAGAAAACCAAATATAACAATCACTCGCTGTCTGTAAGGAGATTCACATGGAATTCATTAACTTCCTCATCCGCTGGGGGCATCTGCTGTTCGGTATTACCTGGATTGGCATATTGTACTACTTCAATTTTATACAGGGTGGCTATTTCAAGCAGGCTACCCCTGAAGCACTGGCCGATGCCAAAGCCAAGCTGGCGCCCAGCGCCTTGTGGTGGTTCCGCTGGGGCGCCATGTTTACGTTTATTACCGGTGTTTTGTTGCTGGGTGGGCTATCCCACAATAACCAGTTCAATAACTCCATTGTTATCGCGGCCCTTATGGGTACGTTGATGTTTCTGAACGTCTGGCTGATTATCTGGCCAAATCAGCAAGTCGCCCTGGGTATGAAGGAGGGTGATGGCCCCGCAGCTGGTGCCAAAGCCCTGCTGGCCTCGCGTACGAATGTACTCTTTTCCGGGCCTATGGCCTTTGGCATGCTGGCAAGCCCTCACGCATCACAGTGGGGTGGAAGTGGTTACGGCACCGGTGTTGGCGGGATCGACCTGATTGTCTGCATCGTGGTCATTGCTGCGCTCGAAGTAAATGCGCTGATGGGCAAGCAGGGTCCCATGGCGTCAGTGAAAGGCGTTATTCATGCGAGTCTCGGCCTGACGGTGGTGCTGTTTGGTATCCTCTACTATTTGTAAGCGCTGCATGGCACAAAAAAGCCGGCCCTGGGGCCGGTTTTTTTGTGCGTGAGACGTATATAATGACGCGCTCCGCTCGGCGGGGGTGTCCATACTTGAACGATGTTTTGTAACCAAAGGTTAACGCCATCATGACAGACAGGGATTTTAAGCGTTTTGATCCAATCGTTCCCGAAAGTGATGACCGTATTGGTCGATCCTCGGGTGGTTCGGTTGATGACGGCCGCAGGCGAGCAGCGAAACGGCCGCCACCGTCTGATTCGCACGGTGGTGGATCAATCGGCGGGGTCTGGAAACTTTTGGTGCTGGTACTGTTGCTGAGCCTTGCCGGAATGGGCTATATGCTGGTTCAGGAGAAAGCTCGCCTGGCGCAATTGCAGTCCCGCTTTGACGAGCTGGAAGCCAAGATCGTATCCACGGATGAATCGCTCAATCAGTCTGGCGCTACCCTGGGTATGAAAATACGCGAACACACTGAGGCGCTGGATAAGCACTGGTCGGAAATTCGTAAATTGTGGGGTGTTTCTTACGATACAAATCGTAAAACTATTGATACAAACCGCAAAACTATCGAATCCCAGAGCGCAACCCTTGCTGCGCAGGACAAGGCCATCAACGGTTTGCAGGCCTCTGCTGCGGCCCGCAAAAAAGAGATAGCCGCGCTTGCCAGTAAAGTTGACAAGGCCGGCCAGTCGGTGGAAACCGCAGCGAGTTCCGCCATGGCAGCCAAGCTGGAGGTGAACGACTTGGCGAGTCAGTTGCAGGATATTACTGCACGTCTCAATGCGGTCGATAAAACGACCAAGGATTCCAGTGCCCGGACTGCGGCAAATGAAGAGGCAATTCGTGCCATTGATGCCTATCGGCTTCAGGTCAATCGCGACCTGCAGTTGATCAAGCAGCAGTTGGGCGCCCCCCCAGGCTGATCACCAGGAACTGAAACCATTTCGGATAGATTACCCTTGAGAGAGTGACATGACTGTAATTCGACAAGACGATCTGATTGATAGTGTGGCCGATGCGCTGCAATTTATTTCTTACTACCACCCCGTGGATTTTATCCAGGCAGTGAATGAAGCCTATGAGCGGGAAGAATCCCAGGCTGCCAGGGACGCCATGGCGCAGATTCTGATCAATTCGCGCATGTGTGCCATGGGGCACCGCCCGATCTGTCAGGACACCGGTATCGTCAACGTGTTCGTCAAGGTCGGTATGAACGTGCAGTGGCAGGGTGACATGAGTGTCACCGACATGATCAACGAAGGGGTACGCCGCGCCTACAAAAACCCGGACAACATTTTGCGCGCCTCGGTGTTGGCGGATCCGGATGGTGCCCGCAAAAACACTGGCGACAATACACCGGCGGTGATCAATTATGAAATTGTGCCGGGTGACACCGTGGAAATCGATGTGGCTGCCAAGGGCGGCGGTTCCGAGGCCAAGTCCAAGTTCGCCATGTTGAACCCCTCCGACTCAGTGGTGGATTGGGTGTTGGAGCAGGTTCCCAAAATGGGAGCCGGTTGGTGTCCGCCGGGAATGCTCGGTATCGGCATTGGTGGCACCGCCGAAAAAGCCATGCTGTTGGCGAAAGAGTCACTGATGGAGCCCATAGATATTCAGGAGTTGCGAGCCCGTGGCGCATCCTGTCGCGCGGAAGAGCTGCGCCTGGAGTTGTTTGAGAAGGTGAATAACCTGGGCATCGGCGCGCAGGGATTGGGCGGTCTGACCACCGTGCTGGATATCAAGGTCAAGGATTTTCCCGCCCATGCGGCCAACAAGGCTGTAGCCTTGATTCCCAACTGCGCTGCCACACGCCATACCCATTTCACACTGGACGGCTCTGGGCCGGCCTATCAGACGGCACCGGATCTCAATGATTGGCCGGACATTGCCTGGGAAGTTGGCGACAGTGTGCGTCGGGTCAATCTGGATACTGTTACCCGCGAGGACATCAAGGCCTGGAAAACCGGTGAAACCCTGCTGTTGTCCGGCAAAATGCTGACCGGGCGCGATGCCGCTCATAAACGAATGGTGGACATGCTGGCCAAAGGCGAAAAACTGCCGGTGGATATGACGGGTCGGTTTATCTATTACGTGGGGCCTGTGGACCCCGTCAGGGATGAAGTGGTGGGTCCCGCCGGTCCGACCACCGCAACCCGGATGGATAAATTTACCCGTACCATGCTGGAGCAGACCGGACTGATCGGTATGATCGGCAAAGCCGAGCGCGGGCCGGTGGCAATTGAAGCGATTCGCGATAATGAGGCTGTTTATCTGATGGCGGTGGGCGGGTCAGCCTACCTGGTGTCCAAGGCGATTACCGGTGCGAAGGTGGTGGCGTTTGAAGATCTCGGTATGGAGGCGATCTACGAATTCGAGATTGTCGATATGCCGGTGACCGTGGCGGTGGACTCGAAAGGCGAGTCAGTGCACCAGACTGGTCCAAAAATCTGGCAGGCACGCATCGAAGAGCGCGCGTTGGTAATTTGACCGCTTCATTGGACAATCTTTTCTGTAAAAAGAACGTCTTAACAGGAAAAAAACCCGGAGATGTAGTAAACTCAACGGAGTTACTGTTGTAACAAGGCGAGGAGCCTGGTTTTATTAAATTGGAATTTATGGTGGATATTATGAAGAAGATTTCAGCTGTAATGGGTACATTACTTTTAGCCGTATCTGTGTCAGCGACAGCGCAGACACCGGAAGGTTTATATTTGGGCCCGTCACTCGGTTACTACTATCTGGATAGTGAGCGTGTTATCAGCGGACATGATGAATCGGGTGTTTTGGGTCTGAACCTTGGTTATCGTTTTTCAAATGACTGGGCTATTGAAGCGAGCTACGGTCACGATATCGCCGATGCGGATCTCGAAGTTTCGCAGATCAATGCCTACTACTGGTTTGGTGAAGACAACGGTGGCTGGCGTCCTTACATGCTGGCAGGTGCAAGTTACTACGATCGCAGTGGCAGCAATGAAAATAACCTGCAGTCCGAAGAAAAATATACCCACCAGCTGCAAATTGGTCTCGGTCTCTCCAAAATGATTGCCGAGCAGTGGGAGTTTCGTGGCGATGCACGTTTGCATAGCAAGGTGCGTGAAGGCGGTTTCCAGGGCGTTAACGATGCTTCTGTCAACTTCGCCGTAAATTACTACTTCAACAAGCCGGTTATGCCGGTCGCTGCCGAGCCTACCCCGGCCCCTGCCCCTGAGCCAAAACCACAGGCAGTCGAACCTGAAAAACGTACCATCACGATTCGCCTGAATGTTGAATTTGAATTTGACAAGGCAATCGTTCGTGCCATCTACGGTGATGAACTGCAGGCGGTAGCCAGTGCGATGAAAGTGCACGATGACATTACTCTGGAACTCGAAGGTCACACTGACTCACGTGGCTCTGACGCGTACAACCAGAAGTTGTCAGAAGACCGCGCCGCAGCGGTTAAAGCAAAAATCGTCGAAGATTACGGTATTGCTGCCAACCGCATCACCACTAGCGGCTACGGTGAAACCCGTCCGCTTGTCGACAACAACACCGATGAAGGGCGCGCTCGCAACCGTCGTGTGGTCGGCGAAATGACTTACACCGAAGTGGTTAAATAAACCGGGTTTGACACGGTTTATTGCACGATACTAACGGCGTCCTCGGACGCCGTTTTTCGTTGAAGAATATCTGGGGGCGGCAGACATTGGTGTGAACACACTTTACTGGCACGATTACGAAACCTTTGGTATTGATCCCGCCCGCGATTGTCCCTCTCAGTTTGCCGGGATTCGCACCAATGAATCACTGGAGATTATCGGTGAGCCGTTGCGACTGTATTGTCGGCCGCCCCAGGACCGTCTGCCCTCTCCAATGGCGTCACTGGTGACCGGTATCACTCCCCAGAAAGCTTTCGAGAAAGGCGTGCCAGAGCGCACTTTTATCGAGCAGATTCACCGTGAATTGTCGGTCCCCGGCACCTGTGGTGTTGGTTACAACAGTATCCGGTTTGATGATGAAGTGACCCGCCATACACTTTATCGGAATTTCTATGACCCCTATGAGCGGGAATGGAAACAGGGCAATTCCCGCTGGGATATTATCGATATGGTCCGGCTTGCCAGAGCACTGCGGCCCGACGGTATCGAGTGGCCCGATTACGACGATGGTTCTCCCTGTTTTAAACTGGAACAACTCACTCTGGCCAATGGCATCAGCCATGAGTCGGCCCATGATGCCCTGTCGGATGTTATGGCGACCATTGCCATGGCAAGACTTGTTCGGGAGAAACAGCCACAGCTTTACCAGTATGTCTATGAGCACCGCCTGAAACACAAGGTGGCTGAAYTGATTGAYCTCAAYCACCGCAAACCTTTTTTACATGTTTCCGGGAAACTACCCRGGGAAAATGGCTATACGGCGCTYATGATGCCCCTCGCCCGACATCCAGTGAACAAGAATGCCATYATCTGTTTTAACCTGATGGGRGATGCYCGCAYGCTGATGGAGCTTTCCCCGGAGCAGATCAGTGAGCGGCTCTTTACACGCACGGATGCATTGCCCGAGGGGGTSGCCCGGATACCNWTKRAAAGGNGTGCAGTTGAACCGTTGTCCKGTCGTGGCAACRCCRCGGTTGATGGATGCTKCGGCCGCGSATCGGYTGGGTATTGATCTTGCGAGATGCGAAAGRCAATGGCASCTGCTGCTTGAACAGGATTTGACCGCCAAGTTGGCARCRGTTTTTTCAAGYCAGCAATATGMGCCCTGTGASAATGCCGAACAGGCYCTCTATGAGGGTTTCGCCAGTGAGGCMGACAAGGCACTTTTTSCGGCGGTGAGGTCTGCCAGTGCMAGCGAGCTGGCCAGTGATAYCATRCATTTTSAGGATCGGCGCTATCGTGACTTGTTGTTCCTGTATCGAGCGAAAAATTTNCCCNGASACKCTCWCTGATGAAGAGCAAAACCGTTGGCAGGAGTGCCGCTTTCAACAGTTGGCCAATGGCAGGGACGGCTATCTCTCGCTGAACGATTTTTACGCGCAGATAGCAGCGTTGCACGACAGGGAGGATTTGTCCGAGCGGGACAGAACTATTCTCTACGCCCTGCGAGAATGGGGCGAGCAACTTTTATAGTGGGTGGGCAGCTGGTTCACACCTGACAAAGTCGCTAAAATGCAGCGGTTTTGTTATTTATCTAGGGGCAGTGTGTGGAATTCAAAGGCGCCAGTATTCTTTCCATCAGTCAGTTTGAGCGCAATGATATTGATCGGATTTTCCGGGTGGCCGATCGCATGGAGCCCTACGCGCAGCGGCAGAAAATCACCCGTGTACTGGAAGGTGCGATCCTCGGCAATATGTTTTTTGAATCGAGCACCCGAACGCGTATCAGCTTTGGCAGTGCCTTCAATCTTCTCGGTGGTGAAGTGCGTGAGACTGCCGGTTTCGAGGCGTCGGCCCTGACCAAGGGCGAGTCCCTCCAGGATACGGCACGGGTATTATCCGGTTTTAGCGACATTATCTGCCTGCGCCATCCCCAGTCCGGTTCTGCAGCGGCCTTCGCCTCTTCCAGCCGGGTTCCGGTGATCAATGGCGGTGATGGCAGCAATGAACATCCCAGTCAGGCGCTACTGGATCTGTATACCATTGAAAAAGAGCTTAAGGGTCGCGGACGCCAGCTGGACGGACTGCGGGTTGCCATGATCGGTGACCTAAAGCATGGCCGTACGGTACATTCCCTGTGCCGGTTGCTGATGCTGTTCCGGCACATTTCAGTGGAGCTGGTTTCCCCGAGGGAGCTGGCCATGCCCAGGGAACTGGTGGAGGAGATGCGCACGGCGGGAATCAAAGTGGACGAATCAGACCGGCTTGAGCCGAGCATTGCGCATGTGGACATTGTCTACTCCACACGCATTCAGGAAGAACGTTTTTCCAGTAAGGATGAGGCGGACCTGTATCGCGGACGGTTTCGTCTTAACCAGGCGATTTATACCTCGAACTGTGAACCCAATACCGTCATTATGCATCCGCTGCCGCGAGACTCCCGGGCGGAAGCCAACGAGCTGGATTGTGATCTGGACAGCAATCCGAATCTGGCTATTTTTCGTCAGACGGACAATGGCCTGCTGGTAAGAATGGCCCTGTTTTCAATGATTCTGGATGTCACCCACCTGGTGGAAAAATACGCCACTGAGGTCTGTTGGTATAACCCGCGCTTGTCACCCTGATCCATCCCACGGCCTTCCCTGTGGGCAGTCGATAATAATTTATTACCATGCAGGTCCTATGAACGAATTTGACGATATTCGTCCCTACTACGATAGCGAAGTGCCAGATGTGCTGGCCCGCCTGGCCATTGACCGGGAATTCATCGATACGCTGATGTCCATCAAATATCGGCGTCTGGGTCGCTGGATGCCCTGGCTGATGCGACCACTGATCAGCCGTGTACTCAGAAAAGCCTTTGCCAAAATTGATAATGTACGGGATTTTCAGGAAGCCGTGGGCACCAGCATGGCCAACCTGCTACGCAATATTGGTACCGAGGTAACCGTATCGGGACTGGAGAAGTTGGACCCGGACTCGGCTTATTTGTATATCAGCAACCATCGTGATATCGCCATGGACCCGGCGTTTGTCAATTTTGTGCTCTACCATAACGGCCGCGATACGGTGCGAATTGCTATTGGTGACAATTTATTGACCAAAGATTTTACGTCCGATCTGATGCGCATCAACAAAAGTTTCATCGTCAAACGCTCCCCGGTAGGGCGGCGGGAAAAACTCACTGCGCTGGTACAACTGTCGCGCTACATCCGTTTTTCCCTGCTTGAAGAGCGGGCTTCTGTGTGGATAGCACAACGGGAGGGTCGAGCAAAGGACGGTGTGGATAAAACGGAAAAAGCCCTGTTGAAAATGCTCTCATTGAGCAAGACCAAGGAGCAGAGTTTTGCCGAGGCCATCCGTGAATTAAAGGTAGTGCCAGTGGCCATTTCCTATGAGCTGGATCCGCTGGATGAGGCGAAGGCCAAAGAGCTGTATACCCGTCAAACAGCGGGGGCTTATGAAAAAGAGGCGCACGAAGACCTGCTGAGCATCTATCAGGGTATTGTGGGGCGCAAGGGCGCTGTCCATGTGGCTTTTGGTGATCCGCTGGACAGATCAATCGATTCTCCTGAGGCCATGGCCGAAGCAGTGGACCGGCAAGTTATCGGTAATTACCACCTGCAACCTACCAACCTGATTGCCTATCAGAAACTGGAAGGCGATTCACCGCAACTGGCTCACTGGAAAGCGCAGCATCCCTGTGACTGGGCGAGGGAAACCCGGGCTTTTGAGGGGCGCATCCTCGCCATGCCGGAGGCCTATCGGGAGATTGTGCTGGATATGTATGCCAACCCGGTGCGCAGCAAACTGAAACTCGGTCTGGTTTAGGCGTGCTGGAAGAGGAGCTGAGAAACACTATCCAGGGAGGCTACCGCGCTTTTCTCGACAGCAACGGTTTGCGGCCCCGGTTGGGCCAGAAGCAGATGATTGCGGCCATTGCCAACAGTCTGGGCTCCATTGACAGTGATGCGGAGGGGCACCGCAAAGCGGGCAACCCGGTCTGTGTGGTGGAGGCGGGCACCGGTACCGGCAAAACGCTGGCTTATCTGCTAGCGGCATTACCGATTGCACGTCATCGCGGCAAGCGGGTGGTGATTGCCACCGGCACGGTGGCGCTGCAGGAACAATTGGTCAACCGCGATATCCCGGCCCTGCTCAAAAGTACCGGCTGGGATTACCGGATCTCCCTGGCCAAGGGGCGTGGTCGCTATCTTTGTCCGGTTCGTCTTGAACAATGCCTGGACAGTGTCACTGCGAAAGACAGCGGTCAGTTCATGTTCGAAGACGAGATCAGCTTTAATCCCACCGGCAAATTGATTGCCAGCTATCGCGCCATGAATGATGCCCTGCAAACAGATCAATGGGCGGGTGACCGGGATGCCTGGTCGGAATCGCTGGAAGACAGTGACTGGCGTCCCCTGACCGTAGACCGGCGTCAATGTGCAGGTCGTCGCTGTCGCCTGATTCGCGAGTGCTGTTTTTTCAACGCCCGCGATGCACTGGATCAGGCGGATTGTATCGTGGCCAATCACGATCTGGTCATGGCAGATCTGGCCCTGGGTGGTGGTGTCATCCTCCCTCCGCCGGAGGACACGATTTACCTGTTTGATGAGGGGCACCGCATTGCTGGCACAGCGCTCAATCATTTTGCCGGTAGCTGCAGACTGCGAACCACAAGCCAATGGCTGGGCAAGATGCAGAAGCAGGTGGATAGTTGGTACGAATTACTGAAAGACGCGCCGGAAATACAGAGCCGTCTGGAAAAGCTGACGGCCGCTGCCGGTGATGCAGAGAAATTACTGGGATTGGTCTACCCGGTGCTGGAAAAATCTCTGGCCCAGGCTGGTGATGGGGATGCGGAGCCACGCTGGTGTTATCCGAATGGTGATCCCGGTGAAGATGTTCGCGAGCTGGCAGGTCATCTGGCGCAAACCTTTGGTGTTCTATCAACCCTTCTGGAAGTGCTCTCCGACCGGCTGGGTGATGCGATGGACGAGCCCCATTTTCCAGTCCCCAGGGTGGATATTGAGCAGCTTTTTCAACAGGTGGGGATCTGGCAGGGACGTACCGATAGTGTACTGAAACTCTGGTGCTGTTATGCCCGCGAGGATGATCTTGCCAACAGCTCGCCCTATGCCCGCTGGCTCTCCCTTGAGCAGCAGGCCGGCGGTGTCCTGGACATTCAGGTATCGGCATCGCCCACGGATGCGGGTGGCCTGTTCAGGGAGAACCTCTGGCAACGTTGTCATGCGGCGGTGATTACCTCGGCGACCCTGCGTACTCTTGGAAAATTCGAGAATTTCGGCAAACGTTGTGGCCTGCCGGCAGATACGGCGTTCACGGCGGTGGCCGGCGCGTTTGATTTTGCAAGCGCCGGATCGTTGTCGGTACCGGATATCGGTGCCGATGGCAGTGACAGCAAGGCGCATACCGATGCGCTTATCCGAACCATGCCAGAGCTGGTGGACTGGTCAGAGGGGACGCTGGTACTGTTTGCCTCGCGGCGACAGATGGAACAGGTTTACGAGCAGTTGCCCGATGCCTGCCGGGAGTCCATTCTGCTCCAGGGACAGTGGGCCAACCAGGAGATTGTCCGTCGGCATCGCGCAACAATTGATAAGGGTGCAGGTAGCGCTATTTTTGGTCTGGCCAGTTTTGCCGAGGGCATGGATTTTCCCGGAGATTACTGCCGCCATGTGGTGATTGCCAAGCTGCCGTTTTCCGTGCCGGATGATCCGGTATATCAAACCCTGTCGGGTTGGCTGGAACTCCGCGGCGTCAATCCGTTCATGGAGTTGATGTTGCCTGATGCCTCACTGCGGTTGCATCAGGCCTGTGGCCGACTGATTCGAACGGAGCAGGATACCGGTAGAATTACCATTCTCGACCGCCGGATTGTGAGCAAACGCTATGGCAGGCAAATGCTTGATGACCTGCCCCCTTTTCGCCGTGAGTTGAATTGATGATACAAGCTGTCGGGAGACTAGAATGAGTGAGGTCCGTCGGCAATTGACTATACGGCTCTTTGCTGTGGAGCAGCATTTGCGCGATCTCGATGTCTGGTCCGACTCGGCTCCGAGCCCAGAGGCCCTCGCCAGCGACCAGCCTTTTGCCATTGATACGCTGGAATTTGTTGAATGGTTGCAATTCATTTTTCTGCCGCGTATGCAGGATCTGGTGCAGCGCGGAGCTCCCTTGCCAGCCGCCTGCGGGATCGCGCCTATGGCAGAGGAATATTTCAGGGGGCTATCAATTGCCAGGGAAGACTCAATCGCCAGAGGACAATCAATTGAGGCGAATGCGGAGCAATTGATCGCGGCGCTGACAGCAATTGACCGGCTGCTGTCCGGCTGACTGAGCGGTCTGCTAGCCCTCGTAGGTTGCTGACAACCGGATCCGTTTAGTCCCACCATTTCAGGAGACAGATTCATGCCCCAGTGTTCTTTCGATTATCGTGGCAGCGTAGTATTTGTTGCCGGCGGCACCAGCGGTATCAACTTGGGCATTGCCCGGGGTTTTGCGCAGGCCGGTGCGGCTGTTGCCGTACTGAGTCGCTCCCAGGCCAAAGTCGATGCGGCGGTGCTGGCATTGCAGGAATATGGTGGCATCGTATTGGGCTTTGCTGCCGATGTGCGCGATGCAGGGCGACTGGAAGTGGTTTTTGGGGAGGCCCACCGCCAACTGGGTTCCATCGACGTGCTGGTCTCCGGTGCGGCGGGCAATTTTTCGGCGGCGGCCAACAGTATGTCCGGCAATGCATTCAAAGCGGTGATGGATATCGATCTGCTGGGGACTTTTCAGGTACTCCGTTTCTGTTATCCCTACCTGCGGAAACCGGGCGGTTGTGTGATAAATATTTCCGCGCCACAGGCCTTTGTGCCAATGGAAATGCAATCCCATGTCTGCGCCGCCAAAGCGGGTGTCGATATGCTCACTCGCACGACGGCACTGGAGTGGGGGGCGGAAGGCATTCGGGTGAACTCACTGGTGCCGGGCCCTATTGAGGGAACTGAAGGAATGAAGCGACTGTCGCCGCCGGGACCGAGGGGTGCCCGGCAGATAGCAGATTCAGTGCCAATGAAACGGCAGGGCACGGCGGCTGATATTGCCGCAGCGGCGATGTTTCTCGGTTCTTCTGCCGCGAGCTATATCAGTGGCGCCGTGTTACCGGTGGACGGTGGCTGGAGCCTCGGTGGTGCCGGACTGATTGGGCAGATCCTGTCGGGACAGTCCGAAACAGAACGCGGTGAAAAACCTCCCCAACCGTGAAGCCGTTGCCAGCTTTCGTCGCCAATGCCAGTGGCGTGGTTTCAGGAAGCGGTACCCGACAGATTATTGTTTTTTTGTTGCAGCCGTAGCCGGATACTGCGCAGGACGCCAGCTGCATCCAGCCCGGCCGCCGCCAGTTGCTGCTGATGGGTGCCATGTTCCAGAAATATATCCGGCAGACCCAGGTGCATTACTCCTACCAAAAGGCCCATACAGGCCAGATGTTCGCTGACGGCGGCACCCGCGCCACCCTGGGTAGTATTTTCTTCGAGAGTGACCAGCAGCGTATGTTGCGTAGCCAGTCGGGTTATCAGATCTTTGTCCAGGGGTTTTACAAAGCGCATGTCCACTACGGTGGCATCCAGTTGTTCGGCGGCGTCCATGGCTGCAGGTAGCAGGGTGCCAAAGTTCAGTATGGCCACCTGATGGCCTTTTCGACGGATCAGCCCTTTGCCTATTGGCAGTGCGGTCATCGCCTGCTCAATCGCCGCGCCGGGCCCTGTTCCTCTGGGGTAACGGACCGCAGCCGGGCCGTTGTGAATATAACCGGTATAGAGCAACTGGCGGGTTTCGTTTTCATCAGAGGGGGTCATCACCAGCATGTTCGGGATGCAGCGCAGGTAGGTGAGATCAAAACTGCCGGCATGGGTTGGTCCGTCTTCTCCCACAAGCCCGGCGCGATCAATACCAAAAAGTACATCGAGACCCTGCAGGGCTACATCGTGAATCAGCTGATCATAGGCGCGTTGCAGAAAAGTGGAGTAGATAGCCACGACCGGCTTGACTCCCTCACAGGCCATCCCGGCGGCCAATGTGACGGCGTGTTGTTCCGCGATAGCTACATCGTGGAAGCGATTGGCAAAGCGATTGGCAAATTCGACCATCCCAGAGCCTTCGCACATGGCCGGTGTAATCCCTACCAGGCGTGAATCTTTTTCCGCCATATCACACAGCCAGTTACCGAATACCTGCTGGTATTTGAGTTTTGGCGGATTGACCTTGGCAACGGGTTTTGCCACAGCTATCTGGGGCTTGGTTTTCGGCTCAATCTTGTTCAGTGCATGATAGCCCACCGGGTCTGCTTCGGCGGGGCCAAACCCCTTGCCCTTGCGGGTAATGGTATGCAACAGGATAGGGCCATTCAGGCAGCGCAGATTGCGCAGTGTTTGCACCAGCAGGGGCAGATTATGTCCGTCGATAGGGCCGATGTAATTGAAGCCCAGTTCCTCAAAGACAATACCGGGCGCCACCATGGCTTTGAGATGTTCTTCGGTTTTGCGAACAAAGGTGGCCGCTGAGGGTATTGAGCGGAGCACCTTTTTGCCACCTTCGCGGATGGAGTTATAGAACCGGCTTGACCAGATTTTGGAAAAATAGGTAGCGAGCCCCCCCACATTGTGGGAGATGGACATATTGTTGTCGTTCAGCAGCACCAGCAGGTCGGCATCGGTGTGGGCGGCATGATTGAGTGCCTCGAAGGCCATGCCTGCGGTCATTGCACCGTCCCCGATGACTGCCACCGCCTTACGTTTCTCACCATTGAGGGCGGAGCCCAGTGCCATTCCCAGGGCGGCGCTGATGGATGTGCTGGAATGACCGCCACCGAAGGTGTCATATTCACTCTCTGACCGTTTTGGGAATGCCGAGAGGCCTTCCATCTGCCGGATATGCAGCATCAGGTCGCGTCGACTGGTCAGGATTTTATGGGGGTAGGCCTGATGGCCAACATCCCATACCAGACGGTCATGGGGCGTGTTGTATACATAATGCAGGGCAATGGTCAGCTCGACGGTTCCCAGGCCAGCACCGAAATGGCCGCCGCTTTTCCCAACACTGTAAAGCAGGTAGGCGCGCAATTCGTTTGCGAGCTCCGGCAGCTGCTCCGGTTCCAGTTCTCGGAGATGAAAGGGCTGATCGATGGTGTCCAGCAGCGGGGTTTCCGGACGAACCAGTGGTATGTCATCAAAGGTCTTTGGCATGCAAGATCAATTCTGGGTAAAGGGTGCAATCTTACACCAAAAAGTCGTGTGAAACGTCCCCACCTTACCGAGGTGAATAGCCCTGTACGTTAGTATTCCCTTTTGACGATATAGTTTGCTATGGCGCGAAGCTGGTCTGCGCGCTCATCGAAACTGGCCAGTGCGGATAGTGACTTGCCGTGAAGCTCGGCGGCTTTTTGTCGGGCGCCATCAATGCCCAGTAGAGATAGATACGTGGGTTTGTTGCGGGCCTGGTCTGATCCCTGTTGTTTTCCAAGCACAGCGGTATCGGTTGTGACATCGAGAATATCATCCTGTACCTGAAACGCGAGACCGATTGCTTCGCCATAATCTTTCAGCGCACCGAGCTGCCCTTCCGAGGCACCGGCTGTCATCCCCCCCATCATGACACTGGCGGAAATCATGGCGCCTGTCTTGTGGCGGTGCATATGTTCCAGTTGCGGGAGTGTGAGCGTTTGGTTGACGGCAGCCATATCGATGGCCTGACCGTAAACCATGCCATCGATGCCAGCTGCTTTGGTCAGCATCGCGAGTAAGCGCAGCGTTGTCTGTGGGGGCAACTGCTGTGCCTCGAGGAGCTGTTCAAATGCGAGTGCTTGCAGGCCGTCGCCAGCCAGAATCGCTGTGGCCTCGTCGAAGGCAATATGGCAGGTGGGCTTGCCACGACGCAAATCATCGTTGTCCATGGCGGGAAGATCATCGTGAATCAGGGAATAGGCGTGAATCATTTCCAGTGCCGCCGCTACCCGGTCGGTGGAAGGATTGATTTCACCCACTGCATTGGCCGCAGCGTAGGCCAGTAGTGGGCGAATGCGTTTGCCGCCGTTGAAGAGGCTGTAGCGAATCGCCTCGAAAAGAGTGGTTTCTCCCTGGCCGGCAATGGGGAGTATGGCATTGAGGTGTTGATCAATCCGCTGCTGCGACTGCTGCTGAAAGTCTGCAAAAGGAAGGGTGTCCATCAGCCGCTCTCAGGATCAAAGACCTTGGGTTCAGAGGATCCGCTAGTCAGCATATCGACTTTAAGCTGGGCATCCTTGAGTGCCTGCTGGCATTCGCGGGTTATTTTAATACCCGCTTCAAAGGCCTTGAGTGAGTCCTCCAGACTTAGAGTCCCCTTTTCCATGTCATTGACCAGTTCTTCAAGCTGGTGCAGTTTTTCCTCGAAATCCAATGGTTTTTTGCGGCTGGCCACGTTTTACGCTCCAAAAATCAAGCTGCAACACTAACCGAGCCATGTGATGTGGTCAATTCTGTGAGCACGCATCTGTAATCTTTTTCCTACAAAAAAAACAGAAAAATACCAATGGTGGCGGCATTGGAAAAAGTACATAGTGATGTGGCATGGACGCTGTGACACATGGATGTGTAACGCAATGACCAAGGAAAAACATGGATGTTAGGTTATTCTGTGGTTTCCAGATGGAAACCGCAATTTCCTGTACTGCCCCTAAAGCCCTGATATCTCCTGTATCAGGGCTTTATTTTTTTACCTGTTGACAGTGTTTTCTCCGGGTTTATTATTGCTGAAGTTGTACCTTGCAGGAGCAATAGGCCTTCAGTTGCAGCAATGAGCCCAAAGTAGTGAGCCGCCCCAAAAAAATACCCGTGATGCTGCGGTGGGTATACTTTATGCTTTTTTGCCCTGATCCCCAGGCCCCGTTCGTTCTTGACGGGGTTTTTTACATTTTGGAAAGACGGTCTGCAGCTCACTCTGGAATTCAGCAGTGGTGGTCGGCGTGATACAACCGAGGATTTTACGACTCAATCAGGCAGGCCAGCCTATCGAATGGCTGGATTGGCAGGAAGCCGTGTGCCTGTTTGCCAGGGAGCTTGTTGTCTGGACGCTGGGTGATGTGGTCAAAAAAGTTCATGGGGGTTATAGCCGCCATACCGGAGAACAGTCCCGTATGGTATTGCCCAGTATCATTGCCTGTACCGGTGAGCAGTTGGCGCGTCCACAGACACGGCACCCGCTGAGCAATCCTGCACTGTTTGCCCGCGATGGTTATTTGTGCATGTACTGTGCCCGTCCCTTTGAGAGCAATGCGCTCACACGTGATCACATCGTGCCCACTTCCAGGGGTGGGGAGGATCGCTGGGAGAACGTGGTTGCCGCCTGTCGCCGTTGTAATCAGCACAAAGCTGACCGTCTGCTCGATGAATTAAATATGCAGTTGGTCGCTCTGCCGTTCAGGCCCAACAACGCGGAATATCTGGCACTGATTAACTCCAGGCGGATATTGGGGGATCAGATGGAATTTCTGCGGAGCCAGTTTTCCAGAAATTCGAGGCTGTTGTAGTCTATTTGTTTGACACTTCCCGGCGATCCTGCAGTTTTAACAGGCGTCACTTTTTGCTGATTTCATGCTAGCCTCTTGCCCCGAAAGCCATTAACCCATTGTTGAGGATCATTGAATGGAGCTCGGAATTGCCGGAAAAACGGCGTTGGTTTGTGCCGCCAGTAAAGGACTGGGCAAAGGGTGTGCGATGGCCCTGGCAGCGGAGGGCGCCAAGTTGGTAATTATGGCAAGGCAGGCCGATATGCTGGCAGCAACCGCTGAGGCGATACGGGTAGCCACGGGCGTCGAGGTAACCACCGTGGTGGGTGATATCACGACCGAGGCGGGTCGGGATGCGGTCCTTGCCACTTGCCCTGCACCGGATATTCTGGTGAATAATGCCGGGGGGCCGCCGCCGGGAGATTTCCGCAACTGGGGGCAGAAAGAATGGTTCGAAGCGGTCAATGGCAATATGTATAGCCCGATTGACATGATTCGCCGTACCCTGGATGGCATGATCGAGCGACGGTTTGGGCGGATTATCAATATCACCAGTGCTGCGGTAAAGCAGCCGTTTGAGCCGCTGGGATTGTCCAACGGTGCCCGCTCCGGGTTGACCGGTTTTGTTGCCGGAATTTCCCGGGACCCGGCGCGCTTTAATGTGACCATCAATAATTTATTACCGGGACTCTTTGATACCGAGCGGGGCCATGGTGCCGCTACACTGATCGGTAACAGCAAGGGGCTTTCTGCCCAGGACATTATCGCCGGTCTGCCCGCCGGCCGGTTGGGTATGGTCGAGGAATTTGGTGCCACCTGTGCGTTCCTGTGCAGCCAACAGGCAGCCTATATTACCGGCCAGAATATCCTGATTGATGGCGGCAACTACCGTGGCACTTTCTGATACGCAGCGCTAGTTCATCAGGCTCTGTGCCAGCACCAGCAGTATCAGTGCCGGGCAGCAGAATTTTGCGTAGCCGGGCCAGATTCGCCAGAACAGGCTGTGCTGTACGTCGGGCAAGCCTCGGCGAATTTCCTCCAGAATCTGATCCCTGCGCCAGACCCAGGTGGCAAAGACACATAACATCAGTCCCAGCAGGGGCTGGCTGTAGCGAGTGGTGAGGGTCACGACGGCCGCAAACAGGGTGTCAAAATTCATCACGATCACCGCGCTGATCGCAAAGACTATCGCGCCGGACAGCCAGGTAGCCATAGGGCGACTGGCAACATGTTGTTCGAGAGTGTAGGACACGGGCACTTCGAGCATGGAGATCGATGATGTGAGCGCCGCGATTGACAGCAGGGTAAAGAACAGCAAAGCAACCACAGTACCGCCAGCCATGGTTTGAAACAGGGCGGGTAATGTTTGAAAAATCAGGTCTGGCCCGGCCATCAACGTCCCCTGGTCCGTATAGATTTCCACCCCCTGATGTCGGGCGACAAACATCGCTGGCAGTACAAGCAGGCCCGCCAGAAAGGCCACGGATGAATCCAGTGCTGTGACAATGGCACCCATGGCGGGAAGATTGTCGTCTGGCCTGAGATAAGAGCCGTAGATCAGCATGGTGCCGACCCCGAGTGACAGGGAAAAGAAAGCCTGGCCGAGGGCGCTGAGGATCAATTTTGGATCACCGATGCGGCTGAAATCGGGGATCAGGTAGAGTTTGAGCCCATCGACTGCGCCGGGCTGGGTGAGCACATAACCGATCAGAAAAACCATCATTGCCAGCAGAGCTGGCATCAATCGACACGACCATTTTTCGATGCCGTGCTCAACGCCGGCACTGATAACCGCGCAGGTAACAACCAGAAAAATCGCGCAGAACAGCAGGTTTCTGGGTGCGCTGAATGCAGTGAGCCAGTTGGCCAATCCCGGCAGCCCGCTGAGGTTGACCATCGGTTCCAGCAGATAGGCGAGCATCCAGCCGGCCACAATACTGTAAAAGCTGAGGATCAGCGCGGCGACAATAATGCCGTAAAAACCGGTCAGTTTTCCCAGTAATCTGGTGGTTTTTCCGGGAGATATGATTTGCAGTGCAGAGACCATATTGGCGCGGGTATGACGGCCGATAATCAATTCGGCCATAAGTGCCGGGTAGGCGAGGCAAAATGCCAGCAGGAAATACACCAGTACAAAGGCGCCGCCGCCATTCTCGGCAGCATTGGTGGGAAATCCCCAGATATTCCCCAATCCTACTGCCGACCCCGAGGCCGCGAGAATAAAGCCAATACGGGATGAGAACTGCCCACGGGGGGATGACATGCCGATCACTCGTGCTGAGCGGTGAGTTCTGACGACCGAAATTGTCGTCTTGCGGAGATATTAGTCATTCAGCAGCACTATTTTACCGGTGTGTGAAAACCCTTCCATCCGTTGATGGGCTGCGACCGCGTCCTCCAGCGCCATCACGCGATCAATAACTGGCAGGATCCGGTGTGCTGTCACAAAGTCGATCATGGCGGCAAACTCTGCATTGCTGCCCATGGTGGTACCCTGAATGCGGAGCTGTCGGAAGAAAAGCTTTGCCAGTTCCAGCCCTTTGGTCGGGTTGCCGAGGGTGGCACCAAAGAAGACCAGCCGCCCACCGGGCAACAAATTGTCCAGAAGGCTGTTGAGCGCGTCGCCGCCAGCGCTGTCGATCACTGTGTGAAAGCCACCGGATTGTTGCCGAAGTTTTTTATAGCATGCCGGATCGCGGTAATTTTCGCCTCCGGCTACCCCCATGGCCTTGGCGGCAGCCAGCTTCTCATCGCTGCCACTGCTGACATAGACTTCGGCGCCGAGATTCAGGCACCAGAGAATGGCAAAGGTCGAAACACCACTGCCGGCACCGGTAATCAATACCCGCTGACCGGGCTGCACATTCCCCTGGGTAGTCACGGCACGCCAGGCAGTCAGTCCCGCCAGCGGGATAGCGGCTGCCTGCGGCCAGTCGAGGTGGGCAGGTTTTGGGTAAACATCGCTCGCGGCAACAGAGATGTATTCGGCAAAAGTGCCCTGGTCCGGCATACCCAATACCCGAAAATCCGGACCGTAGTGACGCTGTTCTTGGCCCCAGTTTTTGGCGGGGTATATCACCACCTGCTGTCCCAGCAGGTCGCTCTGGACACCCTCTCCTAGTTCATCGACAACCCCTGCGCCGTCAGAGCCGGGAACACAGGGTAACTCTATTTTTGGGTACTTTCCCTGTGTGATCCAGAGGTCGCGGCGGTTCAGTGCACTGGCAGCCAGTTTTACGCTTACTTCACCCGGGCCTGGGGCTTTTCGTTCAACATCACGCAGTGTCAGTTTTTCAGGTCCACCAAGACTGCCGAGTACCACTGCCTTCATGTTGACTCTCCATTGTTCACAGGCGAAAACAGATAATTGTGACAGTAGCCGTGTTGTCTGCGATTTTGGTCATGGATATCGACTACACCGCAATGATACTAACATGTCATTATGGACAGGTAGTGTAAACAGTTGCGACAGTCATCCTGACCGGTTTGGCAGGTCGGATGGTTAAGTAATCGAGTCATATTGGAATACTTAAAAAGGGGAATAACGATGTATAAAAATATTCTGGTTCCGACGGATTTGACGGATAAAAGTGAGCCCGCTATCCGGGAGGCACTGTCGATGGCTCTCCGGTCCGGTGGCCAGATACACCTGCTACATGTACTGGAGAAGCTGGGTGGTGAAATCGATGGAGAGCTGGAAGCTTTTTACCAGAAGCTTGCCAGTCAGGCTGACGAAACCCTGACGCGTTGGCAGCAACATTTTCAGTCAGAGTTCCCCGGCGTGCCAATCGAGAAGTTGATAGCAGTGGGTAAGCGTGCCCCCGAAATCATCCATTATTGTGGAGAAGCGAAGATAGACCTGATTGTGATGGCGGCCCGAACCATCAAGCCGGAACAACAGTCTTTTGGCACCCTGAGCCATCAGGTCGCCCTGTTCGCGCCAGTATCCGTATTGATAGTTCGCTGAAACGCCTTTTGCGTCATTTTCCTTTTGTGTCCAGGGCGAGAGTGGTTTTCGTGCCCATCCGCAGCCACCCTTGAAATTCAGATTGCCGTACCTACATAAGCCCTGTGGGCGTCACGTCTCTCGCAGAGTGCATGCCCACGACCATTACTTTTTATATTGCTTCTAATGGAGGATATGTTATGGCAACTGTTGATCTGACCCCGCTGTATCGCAGCACAATCGGCTTTGATCGTCTCGAACCGATGCTGGAAACCGCGTTGCGCACTGAGCAGGCCTCGACGGTGTACCCGCCCTACGATATTGAGGTGCTCGATGAAAACCGTTATGCCATCACCATTGCCGTGGCTGGCTTTGATCGCGCCGAACTGGATATCCAGGTGGAGAAAGGGGTGCTCACGGTGTATGGCAAAAAGGCGAGCGATAAGACATCCCGCAATTACCTGCATCAGGGGATCGCCCGGCGCGCCTTCGAACGTAAGTTCAACCTTGCGGATCATGTTGAAGTGACGTCTGCGGATCTCAACAATGGCCTGCTGACCATCAACCTGCTCAAGGAAATTCCGGAGGCCATGAAGCCAAAAACCATCCCGATCAGTGATGGCGGGAATGTGCTTGAGGATACGAAGGACAGTAGCGAGGACAGTGCCCAGGTGAACAGCCAGGCGGCCTGAGCAAACGGGGCGGCAGGGTGGTTGCCGCCTCACCCACTAAAAATATTTGGGAATTATTTTTTCCAAGCCGTGTCCCACAACACTGTCAGGGGCGAGAACGTAGCTGATCGGCCCGGCGGCAAGGCAAGTGGTTCAATGATCAAACAAGTAATAGTAAACGGGTTGGGCGCTGTCATTGGACAGCCAGGCCTTCGGTAATCCTCAGGAGTTTTTAGCATGCATCAGTTTAGACATTTCATGCTCGCGGTATCCATATTGTTGGTGGCCGGTTTTACCCAGGCGGCGCTACCGCTTCACGATGGCTCGGGTAGGGAGCTGCCCTCGCTGTCGCCAATGCTGAAGGGTGTCAGTCCGGCGGTTGTCAATATCGCGACATTTTCCAGTCAGCAGGCTACAAATAATCCCCTGATGAACGATCCTTTTTTTCGGCATTTTTTCAACGAGCCCGACCCTCGTCAGCAACGCCAGCAGGCGCCCAGAAAACGCCAGCAAAGTGCGGGTTCAGGGGTGATTGTCAACGCCGATGACGGTATTGTGATGACCAATTATCACGTGATCAAAGGTGCAGACGAAGTTCAGGTATCCATGGAGGATGGCCGCTCCTTTACCGCCAAAGTCAGAGGTTCCGACCCCGAGCTGGATATCGCCATTTTGCAGATTGAGGCCGACAACCTGGCTGAAGTGCCACTGGGTGACTCCGGCAAGCTGGAGGTGGGCGATTTTGTTGTGGCCATCGGCAGCCCGTTTGGACTCGGGCAGACCGTGACAACCGGTATCGTCAGTGCGCTGGATCGCACTGGCCTGGGTATTGAAGGCTATGAAAATTTCATACAGACAGATGCGTCCATCAATCCCGGCAACTCCGGTGGTGCACTGGTCAGCCTGCGCGGGGAGCTGGTGGGAATCAATACTGCCATTCTGGCACCGGCCGGCGGCAATATCGGCATCGGCTTTGCTATTCCAATCAACATGGCCAAAGCCAGTATGGATCAGATTCTCGAATATGGCGAAGTGAAGCGCGGTCAGCTGGGTATTGGTATCCAGGATATTACGCCCGAGTTACGCGAAGCCTTCAATCTCGAGAACGGCCAGCGAGGCGTACTGGTGACCGGTGTCAGTGACGACTCCACTGCCAAGAAAGCGGGCGTGCAGGCAGGGGATGTGATTATTGCCGTCGATGGTGAAGCGACCAACTCATCCGGGCAGCTGCGTAGCCAGATCGGCATCAAATCCATTGGTGATGAAGTGCGACTCACCTATATACGCGATGGCAAGGTGAAAAAAGTTGATATTGAGGTGGGTGAGCCACAGCAATTGACGTCCACCACGGGTGAATTGCACAAGCTGCTGGAAGGTGCCCGCTTTGAAAACAACCCGGATGGTGATGGTGTACTGGTGTCGGGCTTATCACCGAACTCGGTAGCTGCCTATAACGGTTTGCGCCCCGGTGATGTGATTCTGGGTGCCAACCGGCAGCGCGTCACCAACCTGGATAGCTTCAAAAAAGCGCTTTCCCTGAGCAAGCAGTCCGTCCTGCTCCATGTCAACAGGAATGGCAATTCCCTCTACCTGGTGATTCGCTAGCGTTCTTTAATTATCCGGTGGGCCTGTGTCTCACAGGTTTCACCGGATATCCCCTTTTTTGTCATGGAAAATCCCTTTTCCTGTGCCGATTGCACTCATTTGTCATGCAATGACCGATTTAACAGTTATTCAGCCGGAACCGGAGTAGGATGAAGGTGTTCCCTGAGTGGCCAGCCGGTATTGGTATATAAGCCACGTTTCTACTATCTTCAAAGTATCTGCCCACTCAGGGTTGTAATGGTCAATTTTTCTCAATAGGGAGTTCAAAATATGAATAATCAATCCGTTAGGCAACTGGTCTGTTACATACTGGTTTCCATGGTGATGTTCGCTGGGTTGGTTAGTCAGTCCCATGCGGTGATGGTGGGTACCGATACGGTTGCCGCTGAGGTTTCTTCCGATCTGGGTCGTGCAGAGATCAAAGACCTTCTGGCTCGTCAGGATGTATCCGACAAACTGACCAGTCTGGGTGTCGATATTGCCGATGTCAGTGATCGGGTGGACTCAATGAGCGATGCGGAGGTCGCCGAGCTGAACCAGCAGATGGCCGATTTGCCCGCTGGTGGTGTGCTGGGCGCAATCGTATTGGTACTGTTGATTCTGATTCTTCTTGATGTTGCCGGGGTGACAGATATCTTCCCCGGTGTCTGAAGTTGGTTCACAGTAACCTGATTCTTCAAAAACACGCGATGATCTCGCGTGTTTTTTTTCTGTGCTCTGTTCTGCTTTCCGGGTGTGTCAGTACACCCCAGACAGACCAGCTGTTGGCGGGGCAAGCTGAAGCCAGTTCCCGGCAAGTGTCCCATCTCATAGAGGGAGTGCCTTTTTTTCCGCAGAATGATTACCACTGTGGTCCCGCCGCGCTTGCTACAGTGCTCTCTGCATCGGGAATTTCTTCGGTGGTTCCTGACGATCTGGTGAGCAAGGTATATGTGCCTGACAGAAAGGGCAGCTTTCAGGTGGAAATGCTGGCCGCAGCCAGGTCCTACGGGCGCATTCCCTACCTCATCGAACCCCATATCGAACATCTGATCGCTGAAGTGCAGGCCGGCAACCCGGTGTTGGTGTTGCAGAATCTCGGCGTCAGCTGGTATGAGGTCTGGCACTACGCGGTCGTGGTTGGTTACGATCTGGACAGTGAAAAACTGGTGATGCATTCCGGTGAGAAGAAGCGGCGCATGACCAAGCTGGGGGTGTTTGAACAGACCTGGAGGCGCAGTGGTTACTGGGGTGTCGTCTTGCTGAAGCCGGGGCTGTTGCCCCGACAGGCGGATGAGCAGAAATACTTCCTTTCGGTGGTCGACTTTGCACGCAACAATTCTGCAGTGGACGTGGTGAAAGCCTATCAGGTGGGACTGGAACGCTGGCCGAACAGTAAGATATTCGGGTTTGCCCTGGCCAACCTGCACTACGATATGGGCAAACTGCCGGAGGCGCTTGCCGGGTATCGGCGGTTACTTACCGTCGTCCCGGATTTTGCTCCCGCCTATAACAATCTCGCCCAATTGCTCTTTGAACTCGGTGAACACACCGAGGCGATTGCCATGGCTGAACAGGCGGTGGCCCTGGGTGGGCCACACACATCAATGTACCAGAAGACCCTCGACGCGATTCGGCAGTGATCCGCCCGATTTATTCTGCGGGTACATGGACTTTGCTGGTGCGTGACAGTTTTCTGAACAGCACATAGAAAACCGGGGTAAAGAACAACCCGAAAAACGTTACGCCGAGCATGCCGGAGAAAACCGCAACCCCGATGTCGCTGCGCATTTCGGAACCAGCGCCGGTGGACAGTACCATCGGGACTACACCCATGATGAAGGCGAAGGACGTCATCAGAATTGGCCGCAACCGCATCCGGCTTGATGTCACTGCAGCGTGCCAGGTATCCATGCCCTTGTGCTCCAGCTCCCGGGCAAACTCCACGATCAGAATGGCGTTTTTGCTGGCCAGACCCGCCAGCACGAACAGACTGATCTGGGTAAAAATATTGTTGTCGCCACCGGTCAGCCACAGGCCGGCCACCGCCGACAGTACCGACAATGGCACAATACTGATCACCACCAACGGCAGAACCAGACTTTCATACTGTGCGGCCAGCACGAGAAAGACCAGCAACAGGCACAGGGGGAAAATAAAGATGGCGGTATTGCCACTCAGCACCTGCTGGTAGGTCAGATCTGTCCACTCAAAGGTCATGCCCAGTGGCAACACCCTGTCGAGGATTTTGTTGATGGCATCCTGAGCCTGACCACTGGAATAGCCGGGTGCCGCATCACCATTCATATCTGCCGCCAGATAGCCGTTGTAGCGAATGGCGCTTTCCGGACCGTAACTCTCTTTCATTTCCAGCACGCTGCCCAGCGGTACCATCTCCCCCCGGTCATTTTTCACTTTGAGGTTCAAGGCATTTTCAGGGTTGGTGCGGTATTCGGCATCCGCTTGGGCAATAACCTGATAGGTGCGACCGAAACGGTTGAAATCATTCACATACAGCGAGCCGAGGTAGACCTGCATGGTATCGAAGATTTCCTTGATATCCAGGCCGAGCTGTTTGGCTTTGGTCCGGTCAAGATCGGCGTATAGCTGGGGGACATTGATCTTGTAGTTGGAGTAGACATTGACCAGTGCAGGGTCCTGCCACGCGGCCTGTTGAACATTGTCTACGACCGCAGCCAGCTGCTCATAACCGAGATTGGCGCGATCCTCGATCTGCAGTTTGAATCCGCCCGTGGTGCCGAGGCCCATGACCGGCGGTGGTGGAAAAATCGCAATGAATGCTTCCTCAATACCGGCGTATTGCATTTGCAGGCGTTCGGCGATGGCCGTGGCGGACAGCTCCGGCGAATTGCGCTGGTCAAAGTTTTCCAGCGTGACAAAGACGATGCCGGCACTGGCGCTATTGGTAAAGCCGTTCACCGAAAGGCCGGGGAACTGCACCGCATTGGCGACACCCTCTTCGGCCATGGCGAGGCTGCCCATCTCCCGGATGACGGCTTCCGTGCGGGCCAGGGAAGCCCCGTCGGGCAACTGCGCGAAACTGATCAGGTACTGCTTGTCCTGGGGCGGGACAAACCCCTTCGGCAGGCCGCTAAAGCCAATAGCGGTCACGCCGATCAATACCAGATAAACTGCAAAAGACGTGGTTTTATGGCTCAGCAAGCCAGCGATGGATGTGGAGTAGGCGCTGGACGATTTTTTGAAGCCCCGGTTGAACAACCGGAAGAAGCCACCAAATAATTTGTCCATGATCCTTGTCAGACGATCTTTGGGGGCATCCTGGCTTTTCAGCAGCAGTGCCGCCAGGGCGGGGCTCAGGGTCAAAGAGTTGAAAGCCGAGATGGTGGTTGAGATGGCAATGGTCAAGGCGAACTGTTTGTAGAATTGGCCGGTCAGCCCACTGATAAAGGCAATCGGCACAAATACAGCCACCAGGGTGAGCGAGATCGCGATAATCGGCCCACTGACTTCCTGCATGGCCCGATAGGTGGCCTCGCGGGGGTCAAGTCCTTCGGAAATGTTGCGCTCGACGTTCTCCACCACCACGATGGCGTCGTCCACCACGATGCCAATGGACAATACCAGCCCGAACAGTGACAGGGTATTGATGGAAAAGCCGAACAGCCACATCAGGGCGAAGGTACCGATAATCGACACCGGCACAGCCAGCAGCGGAATAATCGAGGCGCGCCAGGTCTGGAGGAAGACCACGACCACAATCACCACCAGCAGCAGGGCTTCCAGCAGGGTCTTCACCACAGCCTTGATCGAGTCCTTGACGAATACCGTGGGATCGTAGACCACCTCGTAATCGAGACCCTCGGGAAACAGCGGCTTCAGTGCCTCCATGGTGCGGCGCACTTCATCGGAGATGGCGATGGCATTGGCACCGGGCGCCTGAAAGATCGGGATCGCCACAGCGGGTTTGTTGTCCAGCATGGCATTGAGGTTGTAATCGGCAGCTGCCATCTCAATGCGTGCCACATCCCGGAGTCGGGTGATCTGACCACTGCTGCCGGCATGCACGATGATGTCGGCGAATTCCTCCGGGGTTTCCAATCGCCCCATGGCATTGACGGGCAGTTGCACATCCACCGGCTCGGCCATGGGCGCGCCGCCGATGATGCCCGCTGCCACCTGTACATTCTGTTCCCGGATCGCCGCAATTACTTCATTGGCCGAGAGATTGCGCTCGGCAATTTTCTCCGGGTCGAGCCAGATACGCATCGCATAGTCGCCGGAACCAAACAGGCGCACCGTGCCAACCCCATTGACCTTGGCCAGTTCGTCCTTGACATGCATCAGCGCATAATTGCGCAGGTAGAGTTCATCGTAGCGCTGGTCCGGTGACACCAGGTGGACCACCAGGGTGAGATCCGGCGAGCTTTTCACGACCGTTACCCCGAGCTGCCGCGTCACTTCCGGCAAGCGGGGCAGGGCCTGGGATATCCGGTTCTGCACCATCTGTTGGGCGAGATCGGGATCCGTGCCTATTTTAAAAGTGACGGTGAGGGTCATCCGCCCATCCGAGGTGGCCTGGGAGGACATGTAAAGCATGTTTTCCACGCCGCTGAGTTGCTCCTCAAGCGGTGTCGCCACTGACTCGGCAATGACTTTGGGGTTGGCGCCGGGAAAAGAAGCATTTACTACCACTGAAGGCGGCGTGACCTCGGGGTATTCGGAAATCGGCAACTGAAACATCGCCAGCAGACCGGCGATCATTACCATCAGGGAGAGCACACCGGCGAAGATTGGTCGATCTATAAAAAATCTGGAAATATTCATGGCGGTCCTTCAGGGGAATATTGAGACTATTCAGCCGTTGTGTCGGTGGTCTGGGGCTGCGCAGGTGCGGGATCGACCGGCATGCCCGGTCGAATGTGGGCGAGTCCGTTGATCACCACCCGATCGCCAGGTTGCAACCCGCTCAACACAACCCGCTGCCCCTTGTGATAGGGACCCAGGGTGACTTCCCGGTAGGCGGCGATATTGTCTTCGCCGACCACATAGACAAACTTCTTGTCCTGATTGGTGCCCACAGCGCCGGTGGGGATCAGCAATACTTCAACTTCGGATGCTGCACCGAGTTGCACATTGGCATACATGCCGGGTGTCAGGGCGCCGTCGGTATTGTCAAAGATGGCCCGCGCCCGGATGGTGCCGCTGGAAATATCCAGTTGATTGTCGAACGCATGTACTGTACCCAGGTAAACCCGGTCGTCGTTCGCCAGTGTCAGTTCTACCGGCATCGCCGCCGTATTATCTGCGGTCCGGATCGATTGCAGATAAGTTTGCTCGTCCACATTGAATTCGGCATACAGCTTCCGGTTGGATACCAGTGTTGCCAGAACGGGCGCACTGGCACCGGCTTCCACCAGGTTGCCCACGGTGAGTTCTGCACGGCTTATCCGGCCTGAAAAGGGGGCCTTGATGTGCGCATACTGGAGGTCCAGCTCCGTTTTGACCACAGTGCTTTCCGCCTCCCGTATCATCGCGCTGGCCACCTGGTATTCATTTTTCGCCACATCATAAATGCTGTCCGATACCAGTTTCCGCTTGACCAGCTTGCTGGCCCGTGCCAGTTCGTCTCGCGCCAGGCTGGTGCGGGACTCTGCAGAGGCAAGTTGTGCTTTTGCCTGTTGCACGGCGGCCTGGTAGGGCCGGGGGTCGATCACAAACAGCAGCTCTCCCTGCTCGACTTGCTGGCCATCCTGAAACAGCACCTGCTGAATTTCACCGCTTACCCGGGGTTTTATCTCGGCGGTATGCACCGCGGTCAGACGTCCGGCAAAGCGTGTCCAGAGGCGAACGGATTCCAGCGCCACCGCTGTAATGAAGACCTGTCTTGCAGGTGGTGCCGCTGATGCCGTCTCGTCACTGGAATAGCCCTGGTGGGGGAATGCGATGTAATAGATGAACGCCAGCAGGGCCAACAATACAGCGACGGTTGTGCCCGCAGCAAAGCGAGGGTGCCTCTTGCCGGATGTGTCAGACATGGTTGAACTCCAGATGTAAGGTGTTAAGCGGCTTTCTGCTGCTGCAGGTGACTATTTGTTATCTAACCGGGCAGCTTACATACCGGTCGGTATGTCCGTCAATTGCTGAAATTAAAATAGGCCGCTTAGGGCATTGCTTTGTATTTGAATAATTTATAGCTATATTTCAACAGGTAAGCGCAGTTGACCCATTGCAGGTTTTCAGGTGATAGCGGTGCCAGGGATTTTGCCACCTGACGTGGGTTGTCGGGCAAACTGTTAGGTATCTATACTGTAAGGCCTGACGCCAACCTGAAAGATACCTGATATGTCGTTAACCGAAACCCGGGAGCGCCTGCTGGAAAAAGCGCTTGAGCTGATCTGGCAGAGTAATTACAACAGTGTCGGTGTGAATGAAATCTGCAAACAGGCGGGCGTCACCAAAGGTGCCTTTTACCACCACTTTGATTCGAAGGCGGCACTGTTTTGTGAGGCTACCGCCTATTACTGGCAGGTGATAAAAAGTGATCTGGATGCGGTTTTTTCACCGGTCAATACCCCGCTCGAGCAACTTGAAAATCTGGTGCATTTCCTGTTAGTGGCGAAGATGGGCAACGATCGTGCGGGTATCCGGGGCTGCCCTTTTTACAATGCCGGGGCACAGATTGGCTCCAGTGACGACAAAGTGATCGAAGCGCTCCAGCTGCTGTCGCAAACCGCAGTAAAATACAACCTGTCACTGGTAAATGCTCTGCAGTCAGCGGGTTATCTCGATGACGGTGTGGATGCTGAACAAACCGCCAGGTTGCTCTATCACTACATCCACGGCGTACTCAGTTATGCCCAGGTGCATAGCGATGACGAGGAAATCGTACGTGACCTGCCCACCGGTCTTTACCGGTTGCTGGCACTGAAAAAGGACTACTGGTTTAGCGCCAGACCCACCTGGGAGCCACAGCCGGGGGTTTCCCCTCTGGTCGGCGAGATACTGCTGCCGAGGCTCAGATAGCCGCGAACGGTTATACAAAAACGGGGATGGACTCCATATGACCGACCAGTTGTGGCCGGTATTCCCAGTGTGCCTCGATGGTATCCTGGGTGAGCACATCACCGGGTTTTCCCTGTGCAGATAACCAGCCTTCCTTCATCAATACACAATGGTCGCAGTAGCGCAGCACATGGTTGAGATCGTGCAGTACGGCGATGACCGCATAACCTCGTTGGTGGCACAGTGAACGAGCCGGTGCCAGCATCCTGTGCTGTTGTTTGAGATCCTGTGCCGACGTGGGTTCATCCAGTACCAGCAGTAGTGGCGCTCTATTGAATAACAGCGACATAGATCGGGGTTACCATCTGCCCTTGAGCTTGCCTATACTGTGGCACTGTTATGTCGACTACATACCGATGTAACCGAACACGATAATAACGAGAGGGTGGTATCCATGAAAAAAATCAAAGCTGTGGTCTATGGTGTCGGGACAATGAATTCGATCATTACCCGTATGTTGCTCGACAAGGGCGTCGAAATTATCGGGGCCATTTCCCGCAGCCCGGCAAAAGTCGGCAAGGACCTGGGGGAACTCACCGGCCTCGGACGCCAGCTGGGAGTCGCTGTGAGCAATGATGCAGCGGAGGTGTTGAGTCGTGGTGCCGATATCGCGGTGATCGCCGTCAACAGCTATATGTCCGATGCACAGGAGCAGCTCCGTCTGTGTGCCGAGCACGGCGTGAATGCGGTGACATTGTCTGAAGAAGCACTGTACCCGTGGGAAACCTCGCCCGAAATTACTGCAGAGCTGGACGGGATCGCCAAACGCACCGGCGTGACTTTGACGGGTTCCGGTCATCAGGACAGCTACTGGCTCAATATGGTAAGTATGCTGATGGGTACGACCCACCGTATAGACAAAGTGTTGGGCCAGGCCAGCTGGAATGTCGATGATTACGGGCCCGAACTGGCCCGCGAGCAACAGGTTGGCACTACCCCGGAGCAGTTCAACACGTGGCTGGAGTCCGCTTCGCGCCCGCCCACCTTTGGTCGCAACGTGTTGGATGCACTGGTGGCGGATACCGGGCTGACGCCCCTGTCGATTACCACAACATCACGGCCGGTACTGGCGACGGAACCTCTGCCGGTCGCCTCGCTGGGAATCACGGTTCCGGTCGGCAATGTTCTGGGTTTTACCGATATTGATGAAATTAAAACCAGTGAAGGACCGAGCTTTGTGTTCGAAATGACCGGTTGTGTGTACCGGCCTGATCAGGCTGACATGAATCACTGGAAAATAGCGGGGGAGCCAGACGTTGAGCTTTCCAATGGAGCTGTTCCCACCGCCATGACTACCTGTACCCAACTGGTCAACCGAATCCCCGATGTGATCAACGCCCGGCCCGGCTTTATCACTGCCGAGAAATTACCCCGGCTGCGCTATCGGGCATTCAGCCTGGAAACCTACTTGTCCTGACAGCGTTGCCTTGAGGTCGGAAGGCGTAAGGACAACCGAGAACGATACCCGGTGGTTGGATTATCCCGATTCTCTACCGGGTACCGGTCCAAAACGTCGTTCGTATCGTAGGAATACTGATTGGCCGCTTTCCCATCGCGGTTGTTATGAACCCTGCGACACGAGAATTACTATGTTTGGACTGTTCAGAAAGAATCCGTTGGAAAAGCTGGAGAAGGACTACCAGAGCAAACTTCAACAAGCCATGGAGGCACAACGATCAGGCAATATTCAAAGGTACGCGGAATTGAGCGAGGAAGCGGACGGTATCTATCAGAAAATCAAAGCGCTGGAAAATACTGACGGCCGGGAGTAATCCGCCGGACAGTTCAGGAAGCCCGCCCCAAATAAATTGCTATAAGCCTGCCAATAAACCGGTTACCAAGCTACCTAGTAGTGGGCTAAGCATATACAGCAGCGCTTCCCTCTTTTACCGGTCAACCGGCCTTGATCATCCGGTTGCGGCCTGAGGCCTTGGCTTCATAAAGTGCATCGTCTGCGGATTTCAGCAGCGTTTCCAACTGGTCTCCCGGTTGTGCCAGACAGCTGCCAACACTGACGGTTATTTTTCGCCCCTCCGGCAGCCCGGCCTGCTCGATGCTCAACCGCAGGCGCTCCCCGATCTGCTGTAGCGTCGTTTCATCACAAGGTGATAGCAACACCAGAAATTCGTCCCCGCCCCACCGGGCTGCATGATCATAGGGCCTGATACCCGCTTTCAGAAGGCCGGCAACATTGACCAGCGCGCGGTCGCCGACGGCGTGTCCGAAGGAATCATTGATAGTCTTGAAATGATCAAGGTCGAGCCAGATGATGCCAAAGGTGTTTTGCTGGCGGCGTGAACGGTCTATCTCCTGGCTAAGTTGGAGGTTCATACCACGCCGGTTGAGCAGACCGGTCAGCGGATCGAGTTTGGTCAGTTCGTTGAGCGCCTGTGTGCGGTCCTCGACCCGGGTTTCCAGTTCCTTGGTGTGATTGCGAATTGCCTCGGCCATGTCGGAAAAATGGTTGATCAGTCGAGCGATTTCTCCCAATCCGCTCGGCAGGTCGGCAGGTCGAAGATCGCCACTTTTCACTTTGAGCATGGCATTATCCAGTGCTGCCACCGGTGCCAGGACAAGTTTTTGCAGTGCCAGGTGCACCAGCAATATGGCGATCAACAGGATGAGGGTAAACAGCAGCATCATTGCTGCAAAACTGCTGACAGGAATCACTTCCTCCAGATCCAGCAGTGTGAGTTCAAACCAGTCCAGCGAAGGCAGGTAGACAACACCCGCCAGATAGCGCTTGCCGTCAATGACCACGAACTGGCTTTTTACCTCGCTTGTATTGCCGCCGACCTCGCGCAGGGTGGTCATCACATTACGAAGTGCCTGCTGATCACGTGGTTGGTCAAAGAGCAGCTCAATGGTGTTCTTCTGGCCTTCCGGCTTTACCAGGCTGGCGTAGTCGATGATGCCGGGGTCGCGGTGTAACTGGATAGCACCGGTATGATCCACAAACACGGTGGTGATACCGGGCTGCTCGATATCGACGATTTCCTCCAGGAACGCCTCTAGAGGCAGGCCGGTGCCGACAATACCCAGTGTGTTATCGCCGTCTTTCATTTGCACGTCAATCCACAGCTGGGTAATGCCCAGCTGCGTATCCGGATTGACATTGATGTGAAAGGACTTATTCAGTTTTAGTAGCTGGTAGAACCAGGCGTCATCGGGCTTGTCACTGTCCAGCGTGTAGCGAAGCTGTTTGCCGGAAAACTCGTCCTCGGCGTTATTGTAGTAATAGGAGCCGGATTGCTTGAGTGCTACAAAATAATTTTGCGCACTAAAGTTCCGGCGATAGCTCTCCATCTCACGGATGGCCTCGGTGGCGAGTGCGGGATCATCCTCATTCTTTGCCCAGTTCTGGATGATGCGGGAATTGGCCATCTGCCGGGCCAGCGCAATTTCCCGCTCAATCGGTTTGAGCAGACGGGTGCTGTCGTAGCGCACCTGAATATCGGCGGCGCGCAGTCCCCATTCTTCGATAATATTTTTTGCAACCTGCTGGAATAGCAGCCAGGCGCACAGGGAGGAAATAACGATGAGGGCTGCCGTCAGAAGTTGAAAACGTGTTTTGATGCTCAAGCTCAAGGAAGAAGTGCCCCTGTAAATGTTGAGGTTATTATCCCTTGATTAAACAGTCCGAACAATAAATCTAACGTCAATTATTGTGCCTGCGGGAGCCCTGGCTGGGGAATAGTGTGCTGTTGTTTCTTCGTTAATCAATAAAAACGGCGGTGTTAACAACACCGCCGTTTTTGTGTCAGTTCCGAAAAGGATAAATGACCGCTTCTCAGAACCGGAGTCCGGTGCTCGAATGGCTTCGTTTTTCTGCCGTTGCGAGCACCTTCCCCGTTGAGATTAAAGTTGACCGGGTTAGAAACGGTCGAGCGTCATTACCTTGTGCCATGCATCGACAAAATCATTGACGAACTTTTCTTTTGCATCATTGGCAGCATAGACTTCTGCAATGGCACGCAACTCGGAGTTCGATCCAAACACAAGATCGACCGGTGTTGCTGTCCATTTGGGCTCACCTGTTTTGCGATCACTGCCTTCATAAATTCCGTCAGTCTTGGCTTTTGACCACTTGGTGGACATGTCGAGCAAATTGACAAAGAAATCATTACTCAATGTTCCGGGCCGGTCGGTAAATACACCGTGTTTGGATTTTCCGGTGTTTGCATCCAGTGCGCGCATACCCCCCACGAGAACGGTCATTTCAGGAACCGTCAGGGTCAGCAGGCTGGCCCGATCCACCAGCATATCTGCAGGTGATCTGGAATGGCCTTTGCCGAAGTAGTTGCGGAAACCGTCTGCGGTGGGCTCCAACACAGCGAAGGAGTCGACATCAGTCTGTGCCTGCGTTGCATCGGTGCGACCCGGTTTAAAGGGAACCTCTACATCCTGTCCGGCATTCTTGGCGGCCTGTTCAATGGCTGCGGCACCGCCCAGAACGATCAGATCGGCGAGTGATACTTTTTTGCCGCCCGATTGTGTGCCGTTAAAGTCTTTCTGGATTTTCTCCAGACGCTTTAACACCTTGTCAAGTTCCGCTGGACTGTTCACATCCCATTTGTTTTGTGGCGCCAGACGAATCCGTGAGCCATTGGCGCCACCGCGCATGTCAGTACCGCGGAAGGTGGCGGCAGATGCCCACGCAGTTCTTACCAGTTCAGAGGTCGTCAAACCTGATTTCAGGATGTCGGACTTCAGCTTGGTGATGTCATTTGAGTCGATCAGTGGGTGATCGACTGCCGGGACGGGATCCTGCCACAGCATGTCCTCATCGGGGATTTCGTTGCCGATGTAGCGTTCACGGGGTCCCATATCGCGGTGGGTCAGTTTGAACCATGCCTTGGCGAAAGCGAGTTCAAATTCCTTCGGGTTTTCCTTGAAGCGCAAGGAGATTTCCCGATAAATGGGATCTTCCTTCAGGGACAGGTCCGTCGTGAACATGATGGGAGCATGACGCTTGGATTTATCATGGGCATCCGGGACGGTATTTGCCGCCTGGTTTTTCGCAGGAATCCACTGAACTGCGCCAGCTGGACTTTTTGTTTGTACCCACTCAAAGGCAAACAGGTTCTCCAGGTACAATGAAGTCCAGACAGTCGGGTTGGCCGTCCAAGCACCTTCCAGACCACTGGTGATGGTGTCTTCTGCATTCCCTTTGCCACACTTGTTTTTCCAGCCCAGCCCCTGTTGTTCGATGGGTGCGCCCGCGGGGTCAGCGCCAAGGCACTCATCGGGCTTGTGGGCACCGTGAGCTTTACCGAAAGTATGCCCACCGGCGATCAGGGCGACGGTTTCTTCGTCATTCATCGCCATCCGGCCAAAGGTTTCGCGAATATCCTTGGCGGCCAGGAGAGGATCCGGGTTACCGTTGGGGCCTTCGGGGTTCACGTAAATCAAACCCATCTGGACTGCGGCCAGGGGGTTCTCCAGTTCACGATCACCATGGTAGCGCTCGTCGGCAAGCCATTGTTTCTCCGGACCCCAGTACACCATATCCGGTTCCCAGTCGTCCTGACGTCCACCGGCAAAGCCGTAGGTTTCAAAACCCATGGATTCCAGTGCCACATTGCCGGTCAGAACCATGAGATCGGCCCAGGAGAGGCTGCGACCGTATTTCTGCTTAATCGGCCACAATAAACGGCGGGCCTTGTCCAGGCTCACATTGTCCGGCCAGCTATTCAGTGGCTCAAACCGCTGTTGTCCACCGCCAGCACCACCGCGGCCGTCGGCTACACGGTAGGTGCCCGCAGAGTGCCAGGCCATACGTATAAAGAAGGGTCCGTAGTGGCCATAGTCTGCGGGCCACCAGTCCTGCGACGTCTTCATCAACGTCTCGATATCTTTCTTGACGGTGTCGAGATCCAGGCTTGCAAACGCTTTGGCATAGTCGAAGTCGTCGCCCATCGGATTGGACTCTTGGCTGTGCTGGCGAAGTGGACTTAGGTTAAGCTTTTCAGGCCACCAGAACTGGTTGGATTTTGGCTCACCCTCTGCCATTGCCGTACTTGGTGTCATGACCTGCGACACGGCTATCACCAGAGCAGCAATTATAGGTGTTGTTTTTGTAAGCATTGATGTAGCTCCCATAAGGTACAAAAAATAAAGTAGTTCAGTACACAATATAGCGTAGCCCAGTGTAAATACGGCATTTACATTCACTATGAAATGGATTGAAAAATTATATTGGTAACGGTGAGCACGCTGATCGTTTCATCTCAGGGGTAACGTGGTAGCGTGTACCGTCAAAAGATCGCTGATGAACTGGTCGGTTATATTGACAGACGGTTGGAGGATCTTCCGGGTCAGTATTATTTTTCCGCAACTGGCTATCAGGCATCCTGCTACTATAATTTTCTGAATACTTGAAGAGGGATTTGAAGATGGATAACAATGCGGCGACAGGTGGCAAGTGCCCGGTGATGCATGGCGGCGCCACATCAACCGGTATGTCGAACATGGAGTGGTGGCCGACGGCCCTGAATCTAGACATCCTGCATCAGCACGATATGAAGACCAATCCGATGGGAGAGGGCTTCAGTTACCGCGAAGAGGTCAAGAAACTGGATGTCGCGGCGCTCAAGAAGGATATGCATGCCCTGATGACCGACAGTCAGGATTGGTGGCCCGCGGACTGGGGGCACTACGGTGGCCTGATGATCCGTATGGCCTGGCACTCTGCGGGTACTTACCGTGTCGCTGATGGCCGTGGTGGCGGTGGCAAGGGCAACCAGCGTTTCGCGCCGATCAACTCCTGGCCGGACAATGTGAGCCTGGACAAGGCCCGTCGTTTATTGTGGCCGATCAAGAAAAAGTACGGCAACAAAGTCAGCTGGGCCGATCTGATTATTCTGGCCGGCACTGTGGCCTATGAGTCCATGGGCCTGCCCTCTTTCGGCTTTTCATTCGGTCGCGAGGACATCTGGCACCCTCAGAAGGATACCTATTGGGGTGCCGAGAAAGAGTGGCTGGCTCCCTCCGACGAGCGCTATGGCGATGTCGATAAGCCCGAGACCATGGAGAACCCGTTGGCTGCGGTGCAAATGGGTCTGATCTACGTGAATCCGGAAGGCGTCAATGGTCAGCCCGACCCGCTCAAGACTGCCGAGCAGGTGCGTATGACCTTTGCCCGCATGGCAATGGACGACGAAGAGACGGCAGCGCTGACCGCCGGTGGCCACACCGTGGGCAAATGTCACGGCAATGGCGACGCCGAAGCACTTGGCCCCGAACCCGAAGCCGCCGATGTGGAAGAACAGGGCTTTGGCTGGAAAAACCCCAATGGTTCCGGTAAGGGGCGCGATACCGTTACCTCCGGTATTGAGGGCGCCTGGACCACCTATCCCACAAAGTTTGACATGGGTTACTTCGACCTGCTGTTCGGTTATGAGTGGGAGCTGAAAAAGAGTCCGGCCGGGGCCAATCAGTGGGAGCCGGTGGACATCAGGGAAGAGGACAAGCCAGTGGATGTGGAAGACATGACCACCCGCCTTAACCCGATCATGACCGATGCCGATATGGCGATGAAGATGGACCCCAAATACCGGGCCATCTGTGAAAAGTTCATGGCCGATCCGGCGTACTTCCGCGACACCTTTGCCCGCGCCTGGTTCAAATTGACCCACCGCGACCTGGGGCCAAAATCCCGCTATATCGGTCCGGAAGTGCCCGCTGAAGATCTAATCTGGCAAGACCCGGTCCCCGCCGGCAATCGCGACTACGATGTGGCAGCGGTAAAAGCCAAAATTGCCGACAGCGGCTTGTCCATCGGTGAAATGGTCAGCACCGCCTGGGATAGCGCCCGAACCTTCCGTGGCTCCGACATGCGCGGCGGTGCCAATGGCGCACGCATCCGCCTGGCACCGCAGAAGGACTGGGCCGGCAACGAGCCGGAACGCCTCGCCAGGGTCCTGGCCATCTACGAAAAGATCGCCGCCGACACCGGTGCCAGCGTGGCCGATGTGATTGTGCTGGCCGGTAACTTGGGTGTTGAGCAGGCGGCCAAGGCTGCAGGCGTGAATGTCAACGTTCCTTTCGCACCCGGTCGTGGCGATGCCAGCGACGAGATGACAGATGCCGCGTCCTTTGAACCACTGGAGCCGCTGGCCGATGGTTTCCGCAATTGGCAAAAGAAAGACTATGTGGTCAAGCCCGAGGAAATGCTGCTCGACCGCGCTCAGTTGATGGGACTGACAGCGCCCGAGATGACCGCACTGGTGGGCGGCATGCGCGTTTTGGGTACCAATCACGGTGATAGCCAGCACGGTGTGTTCACCGACCGCGTGGGTGTGCTGAGCAACGACTTCTTCGTCAACCTGACGGACATGGCCTACACGTGGAAGCCCACCGGCAACAACCTGTATGAAATCCGTGACCGCAAGGCTGGTACAGTCAAGTGGACGGCGAGCAGGGTTGATCTGGTATTCGGCTCCAACTCGATCCTGCGCGCCTACGCTGAGGTCTATGCCCAGGACGACAGCAAAGAAAAGTTCGTGCAGGACTTCGTTGCTGCCTGGACCAAGGTCATGAACGCTGACCGTTTTGATCTTGTGTAATGTTTGGACTGACTGAACCCGTCATGCGGGTGCTGGTCAGGTCACAATAATTAAAAAGCCCCGGTTGATTTGAGCTGGGGCTTTTTAATGTTGGTGGAGGTGGGAATTATTCGCCTCTGCGAGGCTCGGGTCGCCCATATGGGCGCTGTCTCCGTTCGCTGTGCTCACTGCGGTGGAACCCGCTACGTGGGTACCCATTCTGCCGCACATAATAAAAAACCACTCGAGGGTGAGGCTTTGTCGGTATATGGGGCGGCGCCTACTAAATATTGTACCCCTCCCCGAAAGTAAGTCGTTGGGGGTGTTTTTTCGGTATTTTTGCTATCGGTGACTGTTAACGAGAAGTTTTGACCACTTTATCCTTACCCTATACTCTAGGCTGTTACGAGATAAATAATAATGGAGGTAAGTAATCATGTCAGATAAAACACTTTATGATCGACTCGGGGGCTATGATGCTATCGCTGCATTTGCTGAAAATATCATACCTCGTTTTCGAAAGGACAAACATCTAGCTCGCTTTTGGACTCATCGATCAATCGACGAAGTTGCTCGCGAAACACAAACGTTTATTAACTATATTTGTTCCACGACGGGCGGCCCAGTGTTTTATACGGGTCGTGATATGGTCACAGCCCACAAAGGCATGATGATCAATAATGATGATTGGGAAGCACTTTTGTTCCACTTGGATGCGACCTTTGATCATTTTGGAACCGGCGCGCAAGAACGAGAAGAGATGATAGCTATGATCAATAGTGTAAAATCAGATATTGTTGAAGCTTAATCTTTTTGGATTAAATATTTCCGTAACTTGCAACGGATATCAGGTTAAGCCTGAGTCTAATATCTCTCACGCTATGGTGAAGGGATAGCTCCCAACCTGATGAGATATTAGGGTGATCTACGGGTGGTTAGGGCAAGCTTAGGCGAACTCCAACCATACCGTGATCTTACCCCAGACCTTTCTGTAATCTCCCCGCTACATTGTCGTGAACTTGTTGTACCAGCTCTTTTTAAGTGCCAATTAATCATCAGAGTCGGGGCATCCTTGGTTAGCACTATCTTCGATGGCGCACCTCTGAATATTCGGCTTCGCATGATAGCTCCATAAACAGTTTCGTGTCGCCCATGCGGGTGCTGTGTGGCTGAACCCGCTACGGGGGTGTGCCCATACCAAAAAAGCCCCACCCGAGGGTGAGGCCTTTTTGCTATATGGTGGAGGCGGCGGGAATTGAACCCGCGTCCGTCAGTCCTCTGCCGAGRGATCTACATGCTTAGTRCAGTCTATTAAATTTAGCGGGTTGCAACCCGACAGACAGGGCGCGCAAACCGCGATTCCGGTGAGTTTTTAACGAATCCACCCCGGACGAGCTTCATCGCGATCATGTGAGATATGACACCTGATAGCCCCGAAAGGCTCCGGACGCACAAGCACGGCTCCGGTCAGATGGCACCCTACCGGGTATTAAGCGGCGAGTGCGTAGTTGTCGTCGTTGGCAACTATAATTTGCGACTTTGGATTTACGAGATTGGTCGCCATCTCGGCATGCACCCAGGGTTTTGTAACCGGCGTCGAATCCAAATCGCCCCCTGAAACTGCTTTGAGTGTTTCTGTTAAAAAACATCGTCTCAAGTTGGATGTTACCACAGAGACCATTGCTTCATTAGACTTATTCTGCAGATGAAGTTCACTGACAGGGTGTTAATTGATCACCGGGCGCGGCGGACCAGGCGTTGTTTCTGCCGTGCCCAGTCACGATTTTTTTCAGTTTCACGTTTATCGTGTTCTTTTTTGCCCTTGGCCAGTGCGATTTCACACTTCACCAAGTGGTTTTTCCAATACAGAGCAGTGGCTACACAGGTGTAGCCTTTCTGATTGACTCCGTTGAACAATTTACCGAGTTCACGCTGATTGAGCAGCAGTTTGCGGGTGCGGCCGGGGTCGGTGACATAGTGGGTAGACACGGTTCCCAATGGGGTGATGTGTGAACCAATCAGGTAAGCCTCGCCGTCTTTCAGTAATACATAGCTATCGGTGAGCTGGGCTTTGCCGGCGCGCAGGCTTTTTACTTCCCAGCCCTGCAGAACGAGACCCGCTTCGAATTTTTCCTCAAGCTGGTATTCGTGACGGGCCCGCTTGTTGAGTGCAATGGTGGGGTTTTTTTGAGGGTATTGGGATTTGTTAGCCATGGGTCGGCATTATAAGGATTGCGCTGGGGTGCGCCTATGGTTTTGTGGCGTTATGCGTGATTGCCTTGGTTTTGTATATCTTGGATTGCCGGTACAATCCGGTCAGTTTTGACAAGGAAATCGCCGATGGCGAAACAACAGCAGCAATCCCCTGCAGAGGTTGATGGGTCTGGATCAGTTCCCGGGGGACACCCTGTCTGGTCCAGCCGCTGGACCTTTGTGCTGGCGGCAACCGGTTCGGCGGTGGGTCTGGGGAATATCTGGAAGTTTCCCTATATTGCCGGTGAAAATGGCGGCGGCGCTTTTGTGCTGGTGTATCTGCTGTGTATTTTACTGGTAGGAATCCCCGTCATGGTGGCGGAGGTCATGCTGGGTCGGCGTGGCCGGCAGAGTCCCATCAATACGATGCGCCGCCTGACCACAGAGGCGGGCCTGGAACGACATTGGCATGCAATAGGTTGGCTGGGTGTCACAGCCGGATTGATGATTCTTTCCTATTACGCGGTGATTGCCGGATGGGCGCTCAATTACATTGGGAAGATGGCCAGTGGTGCATTCCAGGGTGCCAGTGCCGACCAGGTTGCCATTATTTTTGCAGATCTGTTGTCCGACCCGGAAGCGCTAATTCTGTGGCAAACAGTCTTCATGATCCTGACCCTTTTAGTGGTGATTGGCGGGGTAACCCGTGGGCTCGGTGTTGCGGTGAGGGTATTGATGCCGGTGCTGTTCGTGCTGCTGTTGATTCTGTTGGTGTTTGGCATTCAGCGTGGGGATTTTGCCCAGGCTTTCAGTTTTCTGTTCAGTTTCAATTATGAGGCATTGACCTGGGCGGGAGTTCTGGAGGCCATGGGACATGCATTTTTTACCCTCAGTCTGGGGATGGGCGCCATTATGGCCTACGGTGCCTACATGCCCGAGCATGCCCGGATTGGCCGCACCGTGCTTGCCGTCGGTTTTCTGGATACGGTAGTGGCGTTGGTTGCCGGTTTGGCCATATTCCCCATTGTGTTTGCAAACCCGTCGATTGCACCCGGGGCGGGCCCGGGGTTGCTGTTCGTCAGTCTGCCGATCGCGTTTGGCAATATGACGGGTGGATTGTTATTTGGCAGCCTGTTCTTTGTGCTGGTGACGTTGGCTGCCTGGAGCTCGGCGATCTCGCTGATCGAACCCGCCGTTGCCTATCTCATCGAGTCGAAAAAATTTACCCGTATTACTGCGAACCTGTTACTCGGTGGCATTGCCTGGATTGTTGGGCTGGGCAGTGTTTTATCCTTTAATCTTTGGGCAGAAAAGCGGGTTGCCGGATTTAATTTCTTTGAGTTTATGGATTTTTTGACTTCCAGTGTCATGCTGCCGCTCACCGGTCTTTTTATCGCTTTGTTTGTGGGCTGGCTGATGCGACCGGAAACTGTGCGGAGTGAACTCGCCGATGAGTCGGGTCGGGTCTTTAAGAGCTGGTACTGGATATTGCGATATGTTTCGCCAATAGCGGTGGGTATCATTTTTGTGATGGGCCTCTACAAGACATTTTCCTGATGCTGACAACTATAAAACGCAGTGCGCTGGTGATGTTCTCCGCTGAGCAAATGTATGATCTGGTCAACGATGTGAACAGTTACCCACGCTATATGGAAGGCTGTGTCGGAGCCGATATATTAGAGCAGTCAGAGGACGGTATGGTGGCCAGGCTAGACTTGAAAAAAGGCGGTATTGGTTACAGCTTTACCACTCGAAATACCCTGAAAAAGCCCGACCAGATTACCATGAGCCTTGAGCAGGGGCCTTTTAAAAAGTTGTCCGGTGAGTGGCACTTCAAACCATTGACGGCAAATGCCTGCAAGGTGATGCTTGACCTGGAATTTGAATTTAACAGTCTGTCGGTAGGGCTTGCCTCCACCAGCTTGTTTACCTCTGTGGCGAACAATCTGGTGGATTCGTTGGCAAGGCGTGCTCAGGAGGTCTACGGTCCGTGAAAGATATTGAGTTGATTACCGTAGAGGTGGCCTATGCGTTGCCTCATCGTCAGCAACTGCTGGCGCTCAAGGTTGCACCTGGAACCACTGCGTATGAGGCGGTTCGACAGTCCGGAATTGTGCAGCAGTTTCCCGAGATTGATCTGGAAAATGTAAAAATGGGTATCTTCGGGCAGGCCCTGGGTACCAAGGGCCTCAATCCGCCAAAGACCTATGTGTTAGAAGCGGGTGATCGGGTCGAAATTTATCGACCCCTGACTGTGGATCCCAAAGAGATTCGCAAACGGCGTGCGGCGAAGGCCGGGCAGGGGAATTGATTACTCCGTGGTCTCGATATTCACCGCAGTGGGAATAAAGTCACCTCTGAAGCCCACCAGTTGGTCGTTTTCAAAGAAAATAGCCATCCGCTCCCTGACTTCTTCGCCGTTGCTGGGCGACAGGCTGTAGTAATAGTCCCAGCGATCTTCATTGAAGGTGTCTGAAATCAGGGGTGTCCCCATCACAAAGCGCACCTGGGACTTGGTCATGCCCGGACGAAGCTGGTCAATCATGTCCTGGGTGATAACATTGCCCTGTTGGATATCGAACTTATGCACATTGGGCAGTTTGGGCATACTGAAATCCGGCATTGAGACACCTGAGCACCCGGCAAGTAACGCGGTCATTGCCAGGCAGCAGGTAATTCTTGCAGTAAAATGCATTGGGGGTTCCAGAGTTTTCAGTGAACGGCGATAATACAGAATCCATTGAGTGTATTAAAGAGGCGGTAGCAGAATGAAGGATGAAAACCGGGACTTACGGAAGGCGGGGCTCAAGGTCACCGTACCCCGTCTGAAGATCCTGCAGATTCTTGAGGAAATCAATGAAAGTCACATGAGTGCCGAGGATGTGTACCGCAAATTACTCGAAGCCGGTGACGATGTCAGTATTGCCACGGTATATCGTGTGCTGACCCAGTTCGAGAGCGCCGGCCTGATTACGCGCCATAATTTTGACAGCGGGCCGGCAGTTTATGAAATTGATCGGGGCATTCATCACGACCATATGGTGAATGTGGATAGTGGCGATGTGATTGAATTTCAAAGCAGTGAAATTGAAGCGTTGCAGAAAGCGATCGCTACCAAGCATGGGTTCGATCTGGTGGGTCACAATCTGGTGCTCTACGTAAAAAAGGCTAAAAAATAATTGAGGGTTGATTACGCGATTTTGGTCTGATTTCTGCCAGCTTCTTTGGCGCGATACATGGCGCTGTCGGCGGCTTTCATGACGCCATCAAAATGCAGGGCGTCCTGTGCATCGGCAACACCGATACTGACGGTCACCCGGATATTGCCTCGGCGTCGTGAAGCGCCGCGCTTCTTTTCGCCGCTGGACTGATAGCGCGGTCGATTTTTGTTGTCCCGGGTGGCCATGTCGTAATTTGCAATATTCTTGCGCAGTTGTTCCAGGTAATCGACGACCTGCTCCCGTGTTTTGCCGCGAAACAGCAGGCAAAACTCCTCTCCCCCAAAGCGGTAGGCTCGTCCGCCCCCACTGACCCGGCGCAGTTGCGCGGCAATGGCACGAAGTACCTGGTCGCCCAGGTCGTGACCATATTGATCATTGATGGATTTGAAATGGTCCACATCCACCATCGCCAACGCATAGTGGTTTCCCATGGTGCGTACATCGCGGAGCAGTGCCCGCCGGTTGGGGATCTGGGTCAGTTCGTCCCGGTACACCATGTTGAGCAGGGCCTGGGTCTGGTTGATAATCAACAGTAATCCGGCGGCAGAAAACATGATTGAGGAAATATGCGGTAACTGAAACCATCCCACGGTGATAAAGCTGAAGAACACGCAGCCTGGCAGACTGCTGTCCAGATACTCCCGGCGAAGCAATGGCAGGATGATGCTGAAGGTATAGACCAGTAGAAACAGTAATCCCGCTGTGGCGGATATCTTCAGGCCGAAAAAAGTACTTTCGTTGATGCCGGGTAGGAGGTGGGAAAACCAGAGGGGTTGCCACTGAAACAGGCTGATGATGATCAGTGCAAAGATTGAGATGAAGGCCGTCAATACCAGAAAAGCCGGGTGTCGCCAGCCGGTGTCGGGGAGAACAATGAACACGCCCAGTATCAGTGGCAGACAAAGTGAGATGAGGCTGAAGATCTGGTTGGCCGGCTCAGCATTCAGTGGCGCCTGCAGGAAATGCCGAATCAGCCAGTAGCTGATCAGCATTGTCATGGCCGTACCCAGATTTTTGGATTGGTTTGCCAGTAAAGCCATGAAAGCGGCGAGCCCGCAGACGATGAAGGGCAACTGCTCCAGCAGAGCCCGTTGATCGTTGTTCAATGCGGGGTATTGCCAATAGGTGAAGACTGCCAGTATCAGGCAGAACATCGGGGCGAGCAGGCGAATAATAATTTGTGACATAACTGGCGAGTTGCGTTCGCCTTCCCTGTTCAAAAGATAATCAGTCTAAAAGGTTACGGCTGTTGCGTAAATATCCGGACGCGAGGGCTATCTCATCATCTGTGAGCCACACGGCTGTGTTCCAGACCCTATAAAAGCGGTGCGTACATGTGAAATGGTTGAGAATAACAACAGGGTATTTACTGCTCTTATCCCCGGTTCCTGCAGTAGCAGACCGGTTTTGTTGGTTGCTGGCTGAAACCTATTACGAGCAACTCTACTGTGAAGTGCAGGCTGCGGGTCAGGGGGCTGACTTACCTTCATTGCTGGACTTTCGGCGTAACAACGACAAAATCCAGGCCCTGCTGCTCAGACGACCTGCCACCAGAGCCGGTATTGACGTTGCCGTGCCAGCCGATACCCGACTGCCTGTGCCGGAGATCGTTGAGGCAGCAAAACCCCTCGAGACTGACAACGTACTGGATGGCTGCCAGTTCGATCATCCGTGGTTGATTTGCGAGGGAGTTCGCTATGCGCTGGTGAGCAATCTGGCCAATAGCAGGCTGGCGGGAGGCGTGCTCAAACCATCGAATAAAATGCGCATACCGGCATTTCGCGGCGCAATGGATGATCGGGCCGCCCGGGCTGAGTACCTGGCGGCGGCCTATCGACAATATTTGGAGAAAATGATGGAAATCGGCCTTGGCGGGTCGACGTTCTCCTATGCGAAATTTGTTTACCTGTTTGACGATGTAATGGCCAGGGGGGTGGATTTCGCCCAGCGCTTTGAAACGATGTTTGGTTTTCTGAAGAAGGATAAGCAGCGTCTGGCTGTTAACGAGTCACAGCCAGACTCACTGGCGCTGCAGTTGGAGCATTGTGATCAGGTTGGGCGGCAACTGGTGGCATGCAATAACGGCAGAAAGAATTATCTGTTTCGCCGACAGGATTAATCGATCCGCTCTGCGCGTCCGTATTCGATCACCCGCGAAGGTTTGGCAGACAATATCCGGTATGCCTTAAGCATATTAAATATAGCGTGGCTAAGGTGCTGTTCTGCCATGGCCAGTTCGCGGGCAGTGATCATCTCGCGTTCGTGGTTGCTCAGGTTGGCAGGATCGCCGCCAATTTCCGTATCAATGCGTTGCATTAGCTGATCGATAAACAGCTGGCTGTCTCCGCAGGACCGGTGTAAGCCACCAGCATATTGTTTCACTGTTCCGGGGAGGTCGCGCATTGCCTGAAAAGAGGCTTTGGTATTTCGTATGGCCAGTCTGGCCGGCAACATGCTCAGGTTAAAGCTCGCTGATAAAAACTGGTGGATCATAACTGGCTCCTTCCGGGTTTCTTTGCAGAAATGTCAGTATAGCAGAGGTCTGCGGCCGACAATCTGCGGGTCTACCTCAAAAGGAATTACACGTGATTGATTCATGTGGCGATACGTTGGAACGGCCAGCTTGTCACTTGAATGTTTTGCGAGGCCATCAACCAGGTTAGCCGATCATCGAGGCGGCGGCAATGAGCAATAGCATGATGCCAACGCCTATCAGTACCAATTTTCCAACTCTGGCCAGGGTTTCTGTATCTTCTCTCTGCACGGTAACACCCTTTTATTATGGAGAAAGGGCCCAGCATAGCGGTTTGAATGCTTAAAATTATTGATCTGTATCAAGCGGTTTGCTCACCCAATTGCAGCATTTCCCTGGCATGATTAAGGCTGGTATCGGTCGTTCTGGCACCGCCGAGCATGCGTGCGATTTCATTGGTGCGGTCAGCACCTGAAAGTGACTGGATGCTGCTGTTGGCAGAATGTTCGTGGGTGGTTTTTGTTACCAGCAGGTGGTGGTGAGCGCAAGCGGCAACCTGTGGCAGATGCGTTACACAAATAACCTGCCCCTGCCCGCCGAGCTGGCGTAACAGTTTGCCCACTACATCTGCAGTGGCGCCACCAATGCCCACATCCACCTCGTCAAAAATCAGGGTGGGGACCGCCGAATGGTTTGCAGCGATAACCTGGATAGCCAAACTGATTCGTGAAAGCTCGCCACCGGATGCGATTTTGGCGAGGGATCTCGGTGGTTCCCCCGGATTGGTGGTGATCAGAAATTCGATGGTCTCCATGCCATTGGCTGTTAATTGCCCCGATTTGACCGGAGTAAGTTGGGGTATGAATTGTGTGCCATTCATCGAAAGTGCCGAAAACTGCTGTTCAACCAGCGCAGAAAATTCAGTTGCTGCGGCTGTTCGGCGGGCCGTGAGATTTTCTGCCAGCGCGAGGTACCGGTCGGAGAGGGTGGCGGCCTGTTGCCGAAGCTTTTCAATACTGCCCTCGCCACCGGCGAGATTGTCCAGTTCTTCCTGTAGCGCCAGATGTTTGGCCGGTAGCGCTTGTGGGTCGATGCGGTGTTTGCGCGCCAACTGATAGATGGCGCTCAAGCGTGTTTCCAGTTGCAGCAGCCGCTCCGGGTCCAGTTCGAATTTGTCCAGATGTTGCTGGATTTCACGGCTGGCTTCCGCCACTTCAATGGCCGCACTGTTCAGCAGATTTTCTGCCTCGACCAGCTCGGCAGGTTTGCCGGGCATGTTGGTCAGCAACTGTAAGGCCTTGCCTAGGCTGTCTTGCAAGTTGAAGTCTTCGGCTTCACAGCAGAGCTGTAACAGCGTCCCGCTGTCCCTGAGTATGGCCTCTGCATTTCCCAATTGCTGTTGCTGTTGTTCCAGCTGCTCCAGCTCACCTTCTGCCAGGGACAGTTCATCCAGTTCTGATAACTGAAATGTGAGCAGTTCCCGTCTGGCATTCAGTTCGTCTGTGGCGTTCTCCAGTTTATCCAGCAGTTGTGTTGTGGTCGCCCACTGTTGATAAATCTGCCGCAACTCGCCAGCCAGCTCCGAACACCCGGCAAAGCTGTCCAGTATTTTGTGATGGGTCTCCTTGCGCAACAGGGACTGGTGTTCATGCTGGCTGTGAATGTCGATCAGCATCTCGCCAAGCTCACGCAGCTGCTGCATGGTGGCGGCCTGGCCATTGATGTAGCCCCGGGATCGGCCTTCGCGGGTCAACAGCCTCCGCAATAATACTTCGTCACCGTTTTCGGCAAAATCGTTATCGATCAACCACTGTCGGGCCGTTGCAATCTCTGTCAGATCAAATAATGCCGAGACCTCGGCGCGTTCCTGGCCCTGGCGAATCCGATCTGTATCGGCGCGATCTCCCAGCGCCATTGCCAGGGCGTCGAGCACCAGGGACTTGCCTGCGCCGGTTTCGCCGGTCAGTGCTGTCATGCCAGCGCCGAAATCCACTTCGAGGGATTCCACCAGCGTGAAATGTTTGACTGTCAGGGTAGTAAGCACCAGTAATGCCTGTTTGTGTGAAGTGACATCAGAAGAGCAATGTTATACACAATTTTTCAACGCGTCTGCCCTTGAAACATGGGTCAATGGCCCAATATAGCGGGTTGAAGCAAAGTCCTGAAGCAGCGTATTCAACAGAAGAAGGGAGATGTTGCGTGTCAACAGAACAAAATCATCAGGAGCCGGATCCGCAGGATCCCGGTTCAGAGGACGCCGCTGAGTCGCGGCCTGAAACAGAGCAGTCAGAGGCGCAGTCAGCAACCGGCGAGGTTGAACAGTTGACGACCGATCTGGCCAACGCCAAGGATCAGGTGCTGAGAACCCACGCGGAAATGCAGAACCTGCGACGGCGTATGGAACGCGATGTGGAAAACGCCCACAAATATGCTCTCGAAAAGTTTGTCGGTGAGCTGCTGCCAGTGGTCGATAACCTTGAACGCTCCATCCAGGCAATGGCGGATGTCGATGGCGACTTCAAGGCGGTCAGTGACGGCATTGAGCTCACCTTAAAGAGCTTTCAGGATGTGCTGGCTCGCTTCAAGGTGGAGGCCGTTGATCCCGGCGGAGAGGCGTTTAATCCCGATCTTCATCAGGCGATGAGCATGCTTGAAGTGCCGGATGCAAAACCCAATACCGTCATTGATGTGTTCCAGAAGGGTTACACCCTCAATGGCCGGCTGATTCGCCCCGCCATGGTGGTGGTTGCCAAATCGGCGGCGAATAACACCAGTGAGCCTTGAAATTCCGCGATGCGGGCCAATATACAGACTCAGAAACCAATTTTTTACCAGTTTAAGCAAACCCGGAGAAACGAATAATGGGCAAGATAATCGGAATTGACCTCGGCACCACCAACTCTTGCGTGGCTGTACTTGAGGGCGACAAGCCGAAAGTGATCGAAAATGCCGAGGGCGCGCGCACCACGCCGTCCATCGTCGCATTTGCCGAAGACAATGAAATCCTGGTGGGCCAGTCAGCCAAACGCCAGGCCGTAACCAATCCCAGCAATACCCTGTTCGCCGTCAAGCGGCTGATTGGTCGTCGCTTTGAGGATGATGTCGTGCAGAAAGACATCAAGATGGTGCCCTATAAAATTGTCAAGGCGGACAATGGTGATGCGTGGGTGGAAGTCAAAGGCGACAAAAAGGCGCCACCGCAGATTTCAGCCGAAGTGCTGAAGAAAATGAAGAAGACGGCTGAAGATTATCTGGGCGAGAAAGTGACTGAAGCTGTCATTACAGTGCCGGCTTATTTTAATGACTCCCAACGGCAGGCAACCAAGGATGCCGGTCGGATTGCGGGCCTTGATGTCAAGCGCATCATCAATGAGCCCACTGCGGCTGCACTGGCCTATGGCATGGATCGGGATCCCGGCGATCGCGTTGTGGCAGTCTTCGATCTGGGTGGCGGTACCTTTGATATCTCGATCATTGAAATYGCCGATGTRGATGGTGAGCACCAGTTTGAAGTGCTGTCCACGAATGGTGATACATTCCTCGGGGGTGAAGATTTTGACCTGCGATTGATCGAGTACCTGGCCGCCGAGTTCAAAAAGGACAGCGGCATAGACCTGCACAGCGATCCGCTTGCGCTACAACGTCTCAAAGAGGCTGCGGAAAAAGCCAAGATTGAGCTGTCGTCCAGTCAGCAAACTGAAGTGAATTTACCCTACATTACTGCCGATGCTACCGGTCCGAAACACCTGGTGGTCAAGTTGACTCGCTCCAAACTCGAGTCTCTGGTGGAAGAGCTGGTTGCCCGCTCCATGGAGCCGGTGAAAATGGCTCTGAAAGACGCCGGTAAATCTGCTTCAGAAATTGATGACGTCATTCTGGTGGGTGGTCAGACCCGGATGCCCATGGTGCAAAAATATGTCACTGATTTCTTCGGCAAAGAACCGCGCAAGGATGTCAACCCCGATGAGGCTGTGGCCGTTGGTGCTGCGATTCAGGCAGCGGTAATGTCTGGTGAAGTAAAAGACGTACTATTGCTGGATGTGACACCCCTGACCCTGGGTATTGAAACCATGGGCGGTGTGGCGACACCTCTGATCGAGAAAAACACCACGATTCCGACGAAAAAATCGCAAATTTTCTCAACGGCAGATGATAACCAGCAAGCAGTAACGGTTCACGTCGTACAGGGTGAACGCAAGCAGGCAGCCGGCAATAAGTCATTGGGCCGTTTTGACCTGGCTGACATTCCCCCGGCACCTCGCGGCATGCCTCAGATTGAGGTGACTTTTGACATTGATGCAAATGGCATTCTCAATGTTAGTGCCAAAGACAAGGCTACCGGAAAAGAGCAGTCCATTATCATCAAGGCTTGCTCTGGCCTCTCAGATGATGAAATCGACAAAATGGTTAAGGATGCCGAGGCAAATGCCGCCGAGGACAAGAGATTTGAAGAGCTGGTGAGTTCCCGCAATGCTGCGGACGGCCTCGCCCATGCCGCCAGAAAAACGCTGGAAGAAGCGGGCGACAAGGCCAGTGCTGAAGAGAAAGAGGCGATTGAGTCTGCTATCAAGGGCGTGGAAGATGCCGTCAAAAGTGATGACAAGGAGGGGATTGATGCCGCCGCGAACACGCTTTCCGAGGCCTCTGCTGCGCTGGCACAGAAACTTTACGCCGAACAGGCTGAGGCTCAACCTGAGGGGGCAGAGTCGTCCGAGGGCAGCACGTCTGATGACGCAGTGGATGCTGAATTCGAAGAAGTGAAAGACGACAAAAACAACAAGTAAGGCTTGCCCTACTTGGAGTGCCCGGCATGTCAGTGCCGAAAGCAGGCGCGGTTTCCAGTCCGCGCCTTGCCGTGTCTGGTGTCCTGCCAAGGCAGTGCACAG
>NVUM01000009.1 GCA_002733125.1 Porticoccus sp. | reverse complement strand
GGGATAGTTTCCTGCCTGGGTAATGACAGGGAAACCGTCACCACAGCGCTAAAGGAAGGGAAATCCGGCATCGTCTTCCGGGAAGATTTTGAAGAAATGGGCCTGCGCTGCAACGTGGCTGCCCGGATTGACCTTGATCTCGCGGAGCTGATTGACCGCAAGATTCTCCGCTTTATGGGCCCCTCTGCGGCATACGGCTATATCGCCACCGAGCGTGCCATTGCCGATGCCGGCCTCAGTGAGGATCAGGTCTCCAATATCCGCACCGGTCTGGTGATGGGATCCGGCGGTGTATCCGGTGAAATGTTCACCGAAACCATTGACGTCATGCGCGCAAAGGGCATTAAAAAAGCGGGTCCTTACCGGGTAACCCAGATCATGGCCAGCACCGTTTCCGCTTGCCTGGCGACACCATTCAAAATCAAGGGCACCAACTATTCCATCGCCTCCGCCTGTGCCACCAGCGCCCACAGCATTGGTCACGCCATGGAACTGATTCAGATGAACAAACAGGACATTGTCTTTGCCGGTGGTGCCGAGGATATGCACTGGTCAATGGCGGGCATGTTCGATGCAATGGGAGCACTGTCGACCAAATATAACGATACCCCTCAACTGGCCTCCAGGGCTTATGACGCTGACAGGGATGGTTTTGTACCGGGAGTCGGGGCAGGCTGCCTGGTTGTGGAAGAACTGGAACACGCCCTGGCGCGGGGCGCCACAATCTACGCCGAGCTGGTGGGCTATGGCTCCACCTCAGATGGTTATGACATGGTGGCACCGTCCGGAGAAGGTGCCGCGCGTTGCATGAAAATGGCGATGCAAACCACCCAGGGGGATATCGACTACATCAACACCCATGGCACCAGCACACCCGTCGGTGATTTGCAGGAGCTGAAGGCCATCAGGGAGACTTTTGGCGAAAAAGTACCACCAATCAGCTCGACCAAATCGCTGTCTGGTCACGGACTCGGCGCCGCTGGTGTTCAGGAGGCGATTTTCAGTCTGCTGATGATGGAACACAACTTTATCTGTGCCTCTGCCAACATCGACAACCTTGATCCGGAAGCGGCAGACCTACCCATTGTCACCAAACGGGTAGACCAGGCCAATCTGCAACGTGTCATGTCCAACAGCTTTGGTTTTGGTGGCACCAATGCAACGCTGGTTTTTCAGCGCTATAACTCCTAATTTGCTATTGAAATTATTCTTCACGGGAGAGCCGGCTTGGCTCTTCCGTTAATAACCCAGACGATAAATTGATGGCAACCAGCTCACGGCCCTCATCCACTTCCAGCTTTGCGCCACTCATTGCCATCGTTGATGTCCTCAATGTCATCTTAGCCAGTTTAATGGCTCACTGGCTCCGCTTTGGCTCCGCTGACATGTCCGCCAAATTTGAAGTATTGACAGGTGGCACAGCACTCCTGCTGGTTTTTGTCCTCACCATTACCGGCGTCTACGACTCATGGCGAGGCAGACGACTTCCTCCCCTCCTCAAACGCTATACTTTCTCGCTACTGCTGACCGTAGCAGTGCTCATGGCCTTTCTGGTTTTTACCAAGACAGCCATCGAGTTTTCCAGGCTCTGGTTGATTTACCTGGTGGCATTGACCTGGTTGGGAGGCACACTCTACCGTTGCGGGTACCACTTTTATCTGAAACGCCTGCGAAGTACCGGTAAAAACCTGCGGTCGGTACTGGTCATTACCAGCGATCACCACCACGCCAAGGTACTCTTTGACGAGCGGGAAATGCAGCAGTCCGGTTACCGACTGGTTCATCATGTGCATGCCAGCGAAATAGAGCGTTGGACTCACTCCAGTCAGGTGATAGAGGAACTCAGTAAATATTCGGTCGATGAAGTGTGGCTCGACCTGCCACTGAGCATGGGAAGCTTCATCAAAGACATTGTCTATGCTCTCCGCCATGTGACGGTGGACATCCGCTTTTTCCCCAACTTTGAAGACATCCAGCTCCTCAACCACAAGGTATCGAGTATCCTCGGTCACTACGCCATAGATATCAGCTGCTCTCCCATGCGAGGCTTTAATCGTACCCTCAAGCGCTGTGAAGATCTCGTGCTCGGCATACTGATCTGCGCACTGATCACACCTGCCTGCCTGGCAATTGCGCTACTGATCAAATTCAGTTCGCCCGGCCCCGTATTGTTCAAGCAGTATCGTAATGGTCAGGATGGCAGACGCTTCAAGGTTTACAAGTTCAGATCCATGACCGTTCACCAGGAAGCCAATCGTACAGTAACTCAGGCGAAACCCGATGACCCGAGGCTCACCAGACTGGGGGCTTTTCTGCGACGCACCAGTATCGACGAGTTACCGCAGTTTTTTAATGTCGTGCAGGGCCGCATGTCCGTCGTTGGGCCCAGACCCCACGCCCTGATCCACAATGAGTATTACATGGATCTCATCGAATCCTATATGTGGCGCCACAAGGTCAAGCCGGGGATTACCGGGCTCGCCCAGATCCGCGGTTATCGGGGGCTGACCGACACACTGGAAAAGATGGAGCGGCGGGTGGAATGCGATCTTGAATACATCAACAACTGGTCACTGTGGCTCGACCTGAAAATCATTACCCTCACGGTGTTCAGCCTCTTTCGCAACAAAAACGCCTACTAGCCCACCGCTCCGAACCAACCGCCAACTAACCACACCGATGAACCGGGAGGGGGTTTCCCTGCATGCTCACAACCGTTAGCATCAACAAACAACTTTCAGTCATGCTCCATGCTCACTAATAACCAAAATAAGGAAATGCCATGAAACTCTATGACTACCCCGGTGTCCCCAACCCGCGACGGCTGAATATCTTCATGGCCGAAAAGGGCATCGATTTTCCACGCATTGAGGTGGATTTGCTGAAAGGGGAACAACTTACAGCAGATTTTCGACTGAAAAGCCCCAACTGCGATGTGCCTGTACTGGAACTTGATGATGGCACTTGTATTTCCCAGACCAATGCCATTGCGCGCTACCTGGAAGCCCGTCATCCAGAGCCACCCCTGTTTGGTGCCACTGACCAGGAAATCGGATTGGTGGAAATGTGGAACCAGATTTGTTTTACCAACGGCTTTCAGGCAGTGGCAGACCTATTCAGAAATGGGCCTGACTGGCTTGATGGAAGGGCTCTGGTCGGACCGCACAATTACGACAAAATCCCCGCCCTGGTGGAACGCGGTCGGCAACGCATCATGAATTTCTATGATGATCTTAACCAACATCTAGCCCACCGTTCTTACCTTGCCGGGAACAATTTCTCCATGGCGGATATCACCGCACTGGTGACCATCGACTTTGCCGAGTGGGCCGGGGTCGCCGTGCCAGACGGGCACGAGCACCTTCGCTTGTGGCACCAGCAGATATTGCAGCGCCCCAGTGTCGTGGCCAACAGCTAAGTACGAGAGCTGAGCCAATGACAGGACTGCGCTTCCGAGGTAAACTGTCGTCCTAATTTTTAGTCAGTGGAGCAAGGCATGGCTCGGGGTATCAATAAGGTTATTTTGATTGGCAATCTGGGGAAAGACCCGGAAACACGGTATATGCCCAGCGGTGGCGCAGTGACCAACCTCACACTGGCCACCAGTGAAACCTGGAAAGACAAGCAGACAGGTCAACCGCAGGAGCGAACCGAGTGGCATCGGGTTGTCTTTTTTAATCGTCTGGCAGAAATCGCCGCCGAATACCTGAAAAAAGGCAGCAAGGTGTATATCGAAGGTTCTCTCAGAACCCGCAAGTGGCAAGATCAGAGCGGCCAGGACAAATACACCACTGAAATCGTGGCGAATGAAATGCAGATGCTGGATAGTCGTGGCGGGGCAGGCTCGGGCTCATCAGGCTACGACGACAGTATGCAGCAGCAAGGTCCGTCAGGCGGCCAGGGGGGCTACAGCAAACCCCAGCAACAGCAGCCATCGGCGTCCAGCAATAACAGCAACAGCACAGATCCCGGGTTCGACAGTTTTGATGATGACATCCCATTCTGATAAAACCGAACCCGATAAAAAAGCCCGCTTTTACGCGGGCTTTTTATGCCGTTAAACCGGTGTCTCCAGCGGACGTCCCAGCGCTGACTCCATGTCCGCCTGACAGAAAAAGTCCTTGTCCACTTTAAAGTATGCCAGTCGGTGGTCCGGCATAATCACCACGTCCTGAACACCCGGCACCGCCCCCACAAAGTGTTCCGCAGCAATCACCTCTCCCGGCATCAAAGTAACCACCAGACTCTTCAGGTGCGCCGGCTTCTTCATGGACACTGCAGCAACCAGCCAGACCAGAATTGACACGGCCACCATCCAGAAAACCTCGGCATAACCAAACCGCCAGGCCACATAGCCACCGACCACACCCCCGAGAAAGGCACCCAGAAACTGGCTGGTGGAATAAATACCCATGGCCGTTCCGCGACCGCCGGCCGGCGCCAGCTTGCTGACCAGCGACGGCAGCGAGGCTTCCAGCAAGTTGAACGCCATGAAAAACAGAAAAAGACCGGCGATAAACCCATAGCGGTAATCGATATTAACGGCCAGGACGATCTCGGCTAACGCCAGTAAAACAACCGCCCCAATAAAGACCGGTTTCATTTTGCGGCGTGTCTCTGCAATGATGATAAAAGGTAACATACAGAGAAACGACAAGCCCATGGTGCTGAGATAAATCATCCAGTGATCGCCGCGGGCCATATCCAGACTCTGCTCCAGAATCACCGGGACTGCCACCCAACTGGCCATCTGGGCAAAATGCAGGGTGCCGATACCCAGATTGAGCCGCAACAGCTCAGCGTCTTTTAACAAACGGCCAAACATTGCCGGTATCGCTTCTGCTTCCGCGTTGTGCAGCAAGGTCACCGGCGTTGGAATCACCAGGGCCAACACGCCAAGGCTCACTACCGACATTCCGGCCGCCAGCCAAAACAAACCGGACAGCCCCCATTGATTCGCCAACACCGGCCCGAGCACCATTGAAAGAGCAAACGAAATCCCGATACTGCCCCCAACCAACGCCATGGCTTTGGTGCGATTCTGCTCGGTCGTCAAATCAGACAATAACGCCATGATCGTACTGGCCACTGCACCTGAGCCCTGCATAGCGCGCCCTGCAATCAGGCCCCACATGGAATCCGATAGCGCAGCGATAACACTCCCCACAAGAAACAACAACAACCCACCAGCGATCACCGGCTTTCGGCCAACCCGATCGGAAAGAAACCCCAGTGGAATCTGGAATAGTCCCTGGGTGAGACCGTAGATACCCAGGGCCAAGCCCACCAGCAAGGCCGAGCTGCCACTGTAGTCGCCAGCGTAGAGGGCCAGCACTGGCAGCAACATGAATAACCCCACCATGCGAAAAGCATAGAGAGAGGCCAAACCAAACAGGCTTTTGCGTTCCAGTGGATTCATGGGAATGACAGCGTTGATATCAGAGGCGGATATTATAAAGGGCTGACAAAGGAATAAGTAGAGAACCTCAAATTTTGGGGCGTCTTATCCTAATCAGTTTCTCTTGTAGATATCTTCAAACCTGATGATATCGTCCTCGCCGAGATATCCCCCGGACTGTACTTCGATGATCTCCAAGGGGATAGACCCCGGGTTCTCCAGGCGATGGGTTTCGCCAATAGAAATAAATGTCGATTCATTCTCCGACAGCAGAAAGGTCGCTTCGCCCTTTGTCACCAGCGCGGTGCCACTCACCACAACCCAGTGTTCCGCCCGATGGTGATGCATCTGTAAGGAAAGCCGCCCACCGGGTTTGACCAAAATCCGCTTTACCTGGAAACGTTCACCATTTTCAATGGCGTCGTAATACCCCCAGGGTCGAAAAACCTTGCGATGAGCCTCTGCTTCGGAACGGTTTTCCTCTCGCAATTGGTCAACAATATTCTTGACCTCTTGCACGCGATTTTTATCGGCCACCAGAATGGCATCGTCACTTTCGATGATCACCACGTCCCGCAGCCCCACCGTCGCAATCAATTTTCGATCGGCCTGGATAAACGAGTCATGGGTATCCAGCGCCATCACATCACCCTTCAGGGTGTTACCGCACGGATCTTTTTCAGATTCAGCCCAAAGCGCCGACCAGGAGCCCACATCACTCCAGCCACAATCCATTGGCACCACCACGGCATCGGGGGTTTTTTCCATGACGGCATAGTCGATGGAATCCGCGGGGCAATCGAGAAAAATATCTTTATCGGGTCTGAGAAAGTCGCTGTCTATCGAGGCCGCTGACATGGCTTTTTGGCAAACCGACAGAATTTTAGGGCTGTGCGCTTGCAGCTCGTCCAGATAACGACGCGCGCTGAACAGAAACATCCCACTGTTCCAGAGATAGCCGCCCTCGGTCAGATATTGCTCGGCAAGGGCTTTGGCCGGTTTTTCTACAAACCTCGATACTATTTTTGCAGGACCACTACCAACCAAATCACCATACTTTATATAGCCATAGCCGGTTTCAGGTGCGCTCGGCACGATACCAAAAGTCACCAGCTTACCTTGCTCGGCAAAGGGCAAGGCAGCGATCACCGCCGCCTGAAATGCATCGACATCCTGTATCGCATGATCTGCCGCCAATACCAGCAACACCGGGTCATCACCCTCCCCGGCATGCTCCAGAGCATAGCAAGCAGCCAGCGCCACCGCAGGTGCCGTGTTCCTGCCCTCTGGCTCAAGCAGAATCATGGCCGGATCACAACCTGTCGACCTGAGCTGTTCTGCCACAATAAACCGGTGGCTTTCACCACAAACAAACAAAGCAGGTTGTGTGTCTAACGCTCGCAAACGACCGTAGGTTTCCTGCAGCATAGTGTCATCCCCCAACAGTGGCAGGAACTGTTTTGGATACAACTGCCGGGACAGAGGCCACAACCGGGTTCCTGAACCACCAGCCATCACAACGGGGACAAGAGACATCACTTTATACTCCCTTCAAACAAGAAACTCGGGGCATGCTAGATTTTTCGCCAGATGGCCAGTGTGTTAAAACCCAGCAACTGGTTGACCTGGTAAACACACAGCAGGTTTTTTGATGCGACGGCAACCGAAGTCGCAATCGCTGCACCGATCAGCCCATAACCGGGAATCAACAAGACCCCCAAACCAACGCCCAGGACTGCACCGATAAAGACATTCCAACGTAGCTGGCGCTCGTGTCCAGTCATACTCAACAAAGAACCCACAGCAGTGCCAATAACCTGGCCAACCGCCAAAATCACCAATGCCAGCAGACTCATTCTGTCAACACCGGCATCACTGACTCAATAGCCAGCTCCCAATCACCAGTTACCTGGGGAAGGCAGGCCCACAATTTCGCATCATTGAGTACAGTATAAGCTGGGCGTTTGACCACACCGGGATATTCAGCGGCCGTCACGGGGAGGACTCTGGGCAGCCGCCATTCTGGTCTGAGTTTACCCAGACCAGTAAAGATAGCCTGGCTGAACTCAAACCAGCTACAGGCACGCCCACCGGAATAATGGTAAATGCCAGAGGCAGCTTCCGCCTCTGCCAACCTGATTATCGAGGCAGCCAGATCACCCGCATAGGTGGGGGTCCCGATCTGATCCGCCACCACCTGCAAAGTCTCGCGGCCATCCGCCAGCTTCAGCATCGATTTGAGGAAATTATTGCCGTATTCACTGAACAGCCAGGCTGCGCGAACAATAAAATAGCGGTTTGCCCTGGCGGCGTACTGCTCTCCCGCCAGCTTGCTGGCGCCGTAGACATTGAGGGGATTTACCGGATCAGACTCGCAATACGGCCTGGTGGTTCTGCCATCAAATACATAATCTGTCGACACCTGTACCAGCAGAGCACCAGCTTTGTTGGCCGCCTCTGCCAGATAGCTGACTGCCTCCGCATTAACCCGCCGGGCAACCTCAGGCTCACTCTCAGCGCGGTCAACTGCCGTATACGCCGCGGCATTGACAATGACATCGGGCCGAAACCTGACTACTGCAGCCTCTACAGACTGTCGGTCTGTAATATCCAGCTGACTCCGGTTCAAAGCCAGCCCATCGTGTGCCGTCATGCGAAGCCTGTCTTGCAAACAACGGCCTAGCTGCCCGTCTGCCCCGGTCACCAGAATTTTCATGACTGGCAATAGGCCGCAAAAGTGGGGGCACCGGCATCTTTTTCCGACAACCTGATACCCGATGTCTCTGGCCACTCAATCGCCAGTTCGGGATCATTCCAGAGAATGGCGCCCTCGTCATCCGGATCGTAGTAATCCGTGCATTTATATTCAAAATCAGCCACATCACTCAACACGAGAAAACCGTGGGCGAACCCCGGCGGCACCCAACTTTTCAAAGCGGGAGAGATTACCCTGAATAAAGGGCAGCGTAATACCCGCCAATTCTGCATAGTGCCCGAAGTGAAAGGTTTCCAGGAAAAACCCACGGTCATCACCGAAAACCCGAGGCTCGATAATCACACAATCCCTGAGGGGCGTTGCTATGACTTTCATTGATAACCCTCGGCTACTCGTACCAGATACCGCCCGTAATTCGTCTTTTCCAGAGCCTCACCCAGGTTGCGAAGCTGACCGGCATTGATCCAACCCTGCCGATAGGCAATTTCCTCCAGGCAGGCGACCTTCAGCCCCTGCCTCGCCTCAATGGTCTGAACAAAATGGCTAGCTTCCATTAATGAATCGTGGGTACCTGTATCCAACCAGGCGAAGCCTCGGCCCAGCAAACTGACATGCAAATTTCCGCGTTGCAGATATGCATTATTGACGGCCGTGATTTCCAGTTCGCCGCGTTCTGACGGGGTTATCTTTCTGGCGATATCCACCACACTGTTGTCGTAAAAATACAGGCCTGTCACGGCATGGTTTGATTTTGGCGCCAACGGTTTTTCCTCAATGGAAACAGCCTTGCCATCAACATCAAACGATACAACGCCAAAACGCTGGGGGTCGTTGACGTGATAACCAAAAATAGTCGCACCTTCCTCACGTTGAACGGCCTCGCGCAGCATGGCGCTGAAGCCAAAACCGTGAAACACATTATCCCCGAGAATCAGGCAAACATTGCTGTCACCAATAAAATCTTCACCGATCAGAAAGGCCTGGGCCAGACCGTCGGGGGAGGGCTGCTCGGCATAGCTGATCTCCAGCCCGAACGACTCGCCGTTACCGAATAAACGCCGAAAGGCTGGCAAGTCCTCCGGTGTTGAAATGATCAAAACCTCACGGATACCTGCCAGCATCAATACCGACAGCGGGTAATAGATCATGGGCTTATCGTAGACGGGCAGCAGTTGTTTGGAGACCCCTATTGTAATGGGATGCAACCGTGTACCCGAGCCACCCGCCAGAATAATGCCTTTATAGTTGTTCATATCTTTTCCAAAACCAACATAACCATAGGCGACAAATCAATTTGGTAGCTATTGCGATTTAACCGTGCCAGCACGATCAAGCTTATAGGCACCGGAGAGGATTCGCTGCCACCACTCCGGATGATCGAGATACCATTGAACTGTCTTGCGCAAACCACTCTCAAACGTTTCGACCGGAACCCAACCCAATTCTCGCTGAATTTTTGACGCATCGATAGCATAACGCCGATCGTGGCCAGGTCTGTCTTCCACATAGGTAATTAAATCGCGATAGGCATCAACCGCTTCGGGTCTGTCGGGTGCCAGTTCCTCCAGAAGATCACAGATTGCTTTCACAACCTCAATATTGCGTTGTTCATTGTGACCGCCAATATTATAAGTTTCTCCTACCCTTCCTCGGTTTAAAACCTCAACCAGGGCTCGCGCGTGGTCTTCCACATAGAGCCAGTCCCGAACCTGCGAACCGTCACCATAGACCGGTAGCGGTTTACCCGACAGGGCGTTGAGAATCACATGGGGAATCAGTTTTTCCGGGAAGTGGTAGGGGCCATAATTATTGGAGCAATTGGTCACCAGAATGGGCATGCCGTAGGTCCGGGACCATGCCCGAACCAGGTGATCTGCACTCGCCTTGGATGCGGAATACGGTGAACTCGGGGAATAAGATGTGGTTTCAGTAAACAGGTCGTCCGCACCCTCAAGATCGCCATACACCTCATCGGTGGAGATATGGTGGAAACGGAAAGCCGCCCTCTTCTCTTCCGGTAGCCCGCTCCAATAACGGCGAGTGGCTTCCAGCAGACTATAGGTACCGACAATATTGGTCTGAATGAAATCGGCAGCACCGTCAATTGAACGATCGACATGGGATTCAGCGGCCAAATGCATCACCGCCGTCGGCTTGAACTCGGCAAACACCGTATCCAGTGCAATAGCATCGCAAATATCTATCGGATAAAAATGGTAGCGGGGCGAATCGGACACGGAGGCCAACGACTCCAGATTGCCAGCGTAGGTCAGCTTGTCCACGTTTGCCACAACACAGGATGTTTGGGTCAACAGCTCACGTATCACGGCTGAACCAATAAAGCCGGCACCGCCGGTAACGAGAATCCGAGAAGTCATATCGTACTCACTTTATTTGCCCGGGTAGAAGCTGGCCAGCAACTTTTCGTACTCATGCAGCACCTGAGGCCAGGTAAAACGCTCGCGAAAGCGCCTACGGCTGGCCGATTTCATCCGTGATACGGCCGCATCATTGGTCAATAACTGATCAAACAATACGGCACAAGCTGACTCATCTTTAAAATAGGCAGCATCAGGACCGGCGACCCATTTGTTGAATTGATTGTCATGAGCGATAACCGCGCATCCCGCACCCAAAGCTTCGACCAATGAAGGGTTGGTACCACCAACCCTGTGACCATGCAGATAAAAACGGCTGAAATACCTCAAGGCTTGCACTACCTCCGTCTCATAGATGGCCCCTGGAAACAGAACTTCACCACTCGCGGCATCCATTACCTGACGGTGATAGCGATTCTTCTCCGGGTCAAAATTACCGAGCACTACCAACCTGTGATTGCGGCGCCTATAACTAAAAGCCCGCACCATTTCTAGGAACGAGTTCTCCGGCTCCGGGCGGGCAATGATCACAGAGAACCTACCCGGCTCAAGGCCATAAGGGGTCAGGGCAGTCACATCTGCTTCGATTACTTCATCGCCACCGTAAGGAATCATTGTAATTTTACCGGCACGAACGCGGGTCGCGAGGTGTTGTTTAATTTTCGGGTGATCAGCAATCAAATGATTCCCCACCCAACAGCCAATGCGTTCATTCAACCAGAACCATGCCCTAGCGAACGGTCCCCACTTGCTCCGGCGCCATTCAATACCATCCATATTGATGATATTCACCTGCCCCTTCAGACGTTGCAGGGTATTAAATACTGCGGTGTTGTAGCCAAGCGTCAGGAACAGTCCACCCTGACCCAGTGCGTGCCATACGGCCCTCAAATCAAACAGCACCGTGCTCAACGGCCCTTCCCGATTGTTCGGAATATGAACCCTGTTCACACCGTGCCAGACTGAACTGTAGACCGGTCCACGGCCCAACTCCTGACAATACACCGTCACATCCCAACCTTTATTGACCAAATACTGGCACAGCCGCTCTGTAAAGGTTTCAAAACCGCCGTGCTTTGCAGGTACGCCTCGAATACCAAGAATAAATAATTTCTTCACTTACCTAACTTCCCGTTGGCATATAACACTATATTTGAATGCTGTTTAGGAGTCCTGTCAGCTCGTCTTCAATAGGCTCAGTTTTACACAGGCTATATATACATATACATGGGTGATCAACAGCAAATGATCAAAGCTGACAAACTTGGCATGAGCTATGCCTCACCCCACCCCCGACGTGAGGTGCAATATAAGCTGCATCAAATAACTTATGCAGCTATCTGCCACGGGTCACCCTATATCGCTAATATTAATAGGCTGGAACCAGCTTGAACGACACAAGCCGTCACATGAAGCATTAATATAAAATTCAAGTTGCTTAGTTTTCTCGCCAGATTAGCACCACAGGTTGCACGGTTTGGATAAGATTTTCCATTTTATGTTGCCCTATTTAAAAACGCCACTTGGCTTGGGGCAAGCATTCGCCCTAAAATAACCAGTGATACCTTAAAAGAGGCTTTCTGAGCCAGCTTGTGTAGCTCGATACAAAGCCAGTGTTGTGTTTCTCACAATTTGTGCATGCCATAGAAAAATGGCAATGTTTATTCGCCTGAGCTGAAAAGAAATCCTTTTACAAGCAATGAATCCCAGCGGAAGAGCTGGAAAGCCTGCCAGATCCCACGCCCAGAAACGTCTCTGGTCAATATTTGCTCCAAATGCTAATGTGAACACTTGAACACTGTTACAGCTAATCAGCTACTGACTAACTTATGACTAACCGGCCCACCCTGCCCATTAAACTATGAAAGTGACACGCACTGAAATTCCTGACGTAGTCATCATCGAGCCAGACGTTTTCAACGATGAGCGTGGCTTTTTCTTTGAGAGTTATAATCAACTAAAATTTGAACAAGCCATTGGCAGAAAAGTTCACTTTGTCCAAGACAACCATTCATTGTCAATGGAACAAGTACTCAGAGGACTTCATTATCAGATCCCACCAAATGCTCAAGCAAAACTTATCAGGGTGATCCGAGGTCAGATCTTCGATGTCGTAGTTGATATTCGCAAGGATTCACAAACATTTGGACATTGGACTGGTGAGATTCTGTCTGCTGAGAATAAAAAGCAGTTATGGATACCAGAGGGGTTTGCACATGGTTTTCTGACTTTATCGAAGAGTGCTGAGATTATATACAAAACAACGGACTACTACTGCCCTCAATCTGAACGAGCCATTGCTTGGGATGATTTTAGGATCGGGATAGTTTGGCATGGGTTAAAAGAACCTGTGTTATCTACAAAAGATAAAATGGCAAAAAATCTAGCCGAGTTACTCGATAAGGATGATTTATTTTGAGTGATTTTAGCAAGGCTAGATTGCATTAATCTGAGTTTTTTAGTATCAGTTTAGTGATTATTACTTGAGTTAAAGTTGAATCAGGTTGAAATAGATCAGTGTCAGAATTTATAGAAATACCTAAAAATGAAAGTTCTTCGATAAGTTTACATCAAAGGTTAAAAGCTTCATATTTAGGTAGATTTTATTTGACACATATCAAAACACGACCATTTCTTAGGACTACCGCTTCTTTAGGGTGGAGGCACCTCTACCCAGCAGCTAAACGTTTAATAGTCAAGAAAAGAACTGGCTGGAAAATACTGGAAAGTATCAATGAATACGCTTCAAGAGAAAGGCTGAGTGGCTACCAATTAATTGAGCCTTGCCAATTCGATATTTCCGTAAAACAAGTACTACCGGCAGACTTTGAATCTATTAAAAGTAATACAGCGTCTCAACAACATTTCCCAGGCGTATTTATTTATCAGTTAAAACAGGCAAAAGTACGCGGTGGGAGTAACTTGGTTAGTGTTAGTGAAGCAATTATTCACCATAATTTATCTGACCATACTACTGACTACACTTCAGAAGAGTTACACGCTCGGTTAATCATAAAGCCGCGATCAAAAAAAGCAATGTGGCTGGAATTAGATGAGACACCTGCACCAATTCCAGAGGCCGCTGTATTTCTTGATGCTACATCTTATAATTATGCGCATTGGTTTACTGAGGTTTTGCCAAGAATAGTTGCTTTTTGTGATGATGATAAGTTTGCCAATATACCTCTGATTATCGATTCAGACTTGCACCAAAATCTAATGGCATCTCTCTTATATGTTGTGCCAGATAGAAGAATTTATCTCTTACCTCGCGGCCGTGAATTGATTGTGACGAAGTTGTTTTATACAACGGCATGCGGTTATGTCCCTTTCCATCCCAGGAAAAAAAAGTTTCGTTTTCATGGTGAGTTTTGTCCGACCGCACTTAATAAAGTGAAAAAAAAGTTCTCAGAAACGATAAAAAAATCTTTAACGCACACCCCCAAGAAAATCTATTTGAGGCGTAATTCTTGTTTACGGAATATTGTTAATTCGACTGACATTGAGCGCACATTAGTAAGTTATGGCTACACCATATTTGAGCCAGAGAAATTATCTTTCGAAGAACAATTTTTGCTTTTTAGCAATGCTGAGTCAATTATCTCAGCTTCCGGAGCAGCATTAGCTAATTGTATATTTTGCTCGCCGGGGACTGAAGTTACGGTTTTAATGTCAGATCACAGGGAGATGATCTATAACTACTGGAGCAACATGCTCTCTCCACTTGGACTAAATGTTAACTACATAATTGGCAATTCAATTAATTCGAATCTAGTCAGTATACATTCTGATTTCAATATACGGATATCATATTTGAAAGAACATATTGAAACTCTTGGCCACGAAAACATAAAAACTCCACAAATCCACCCTACAGCGAATGTATCTCCTTTTGCCGATATCGGTGAAAATGTATTGATAGGGCCTAGTACAATAATCCATCCAAATGTTGTGATTGGTAAAAACAGCCGTGTTGAGGCATTTTGCGAGTTAGGTGTAACAACACCATTGGGGGATAAGTCACCGTTAGTCATTGGTGAAGGCGCACTCATCAGATCACACTCTGTTTTTTATGAGTCATCATCTATAGGCTCGGGCTTGGTTACTGGCCATAACGTTATAGTGCGTGAGAATACGGTTGCAGGCTGTAATTTTCAGATAGGTACGAATACTGAAATACAGGGCGATTGTAAAATCGGTAACTACGTACGTTTTCAATCAAATATTTTCGTCGGCAAGAAAACGGTTATAAACGACTTTGTTTGGGTCTTACCGGGGGTTGTATTCACCAACGATCCCACCCCACCGAGCGAGACCCTTATCGGCGCTTATGTCGAAGACTACGCCTGCATTAGCGCAGGAGCTTTAATATTACCGGGCGTCAACGTCGGGAAAGCATCACTTGTCGGCGCAGCGGCATGTGTGACTAAAGATGTTCCTCCAGGAAAAGTGGTCGCAGGTAACCCGGCGAAAGTTTTAAAAAATACCACAGAGGTACAGTTAAAGGATGGTTCGAACAAGCCTGCATATCCGTGGACTAGCCACTTCGAAAGAGGCTACCCGGATAACGTGACTAGCGAATGGAAAAAGAATAGTTGAATGAAGCATGATTAAAGATTGTAAGATTGTAGAGCTGCCAAAAATTGACGATCCAAGAGGGAGTCTAACTTTCATTGAGGCAGACAGACATATTCCATTCTCATTTCAGAGGGTCTATTACCTCTATGATGTGCCGGGAGGTGCCGAAAGGGGTGGCCATGCGCATAAGGCTTTGCATCAGTTAATAATAGCTATGTCTGGTTCATTTGATATTCACTTGGATGACGGGCTGGAAAAGAAAACTGTACACCTCAACCGTAGTTACTACGGGTTATACGTTCCCCCGATGATCTGGCGGGAGATAGATAACTTTTCATCGGGCTCGGTTTGTATGGTTCTTGCCTCTGACTATTATGATGAGGCTGATTATTACAGGAACTATGGTGAGTTTCGTGATGATGTAAAAAAGGCACTAGATTGATGCGAGTCCCGTTTTTAGATCTGAAAAAACAGAACCAACTCATTCGTGAAGAGCTGGATGCAGCCTACACCCGGGTGATGGATTCGGGCTGGTTTGTAACCGGGAAGGAACTTGAGGCGTTTGAGCAGGAGTTTGCTGCATACAGTAATACAAAGTACTGCATTGGCGTGGGAAATGGACTCGATGCACTACAGCTGTTGTTAAGAGCTCATGGAGTTGGTCAGAACGATGAAGTAATTGTTCCATCCAATACCTTTATAGCAACATGGCTCGCTGTCAGTCAGACAGGGGCAAAACCTATACCCGTTGAGCCAGATATCACTACGCATAATATAAACCCAGTATTGATAGAAAATGCTATCACTAGCCGTACACGGGCAATTATGCCGGTTCATCTATATGGTCAACCTGCCGATATGGATTCTATTAATTCTATTGCAGATAAACATGGGTTGATCGTGATTGAAGATGCTGCTCAATCTCAAGGGGCCTTATACAAGGGGCGGCCATCAGGCTCGCTCGGTCATGCGGCAGGCACCAGCTTTTATCCAGGGAAGAATCTTGGGGCATATGGAGATGGTGGAGCTGTACTGACCAATGATGCAAGTATTGCTGAGAAAGTGATGCAACTTCGCAACTATGGCTCGAAAGTCAAGTATCAACATGACATAGCCGGTTTTAATTGTCGCCTGGACGAAATGCAGGCAGCTTTCCTCAGGGCCAAGCTGAGGTTACTAGAACAATGGAATCAACGACGCAAAGAAGTTGCCACCTTGTACACAGAGCTTCTTGGCGGCATCGAAGAAATTACACTTCCTTGGATAAATGAAGGGAGTGAATCTGTTTGGCACTTGTATGTAATCCGATCAAAACAACGTGATGCACTGAAAGAATATCTTTCATCTCATGGCATTGATACTGTCATTCACTATCCCATTCCGCCACACAAACAGGAATGTTATCGTGGACAATATACGGAAAGCCTGCAAATCGCCGAACAACTAGCCGGCGAAGTACTAAGCCTTCCTATGTCCCCCGTATTATCGGATGAAGAAGTGCATTATGTTGCGTCAGCCATTCGAAGTTTTCATGAGCGGACAACACGTAAACTACATTTACAGAAGTAAATATGAAAAATTTCATCATTATGACTCGTGGTAGAACGGGGTCTACAGCAATTGTGGATGTACTGAATAAAGCAAGCGGATTATGTGTGTTTCAAGAGCTTTTTTTGAAATATGAGTTCGATAAAAAGAAACAGCATTTAGTGGCTCCGTATGATTTATGGAAGCAGAAAGGATCTTCTATTTCCTTACTACTTAAGAAAATCTCAAAAGAATCCAAAAATATAGAAAATTATCTGAAGGATGTGGATAAAACTGTAGCGAAAAAAGAAAATAAAGCTTTTGGCTTTAAATTGTTGAGCCATAATTTTGATGAAAGGCCAGAACTGAAAATAGAGTTGATGAAAAGGAGTTTCCAAGTTATTTATTTGACACGAAACATTCCTCGACAAGTTATCTCCGGCATGACGGCAAAGTTACGTGGTAAATACAATGCACATGCTCGTGAAAACTACAGTGATGAGGCTAGTTATACTATCGATAGTGATGAGTTTAAGTCACTTGTGGAGTGGGAAACTCAAGCTGTAATCAATGATATAGCTATGCTTGAGTCATCTGATTTTGAGTTTATTCAGGTTCGCTACGAAGACTTCGTTAAAAAACCTGACACTTTTTTCGCAAACATCTTTGATTTTCTCAATATTCCTGCGGAAAAATTACCTGATAGTTCTTTCTCCATCATGATTAAAGATCTCAGGCAGTCAGTTAAAAATTATCAGGAAGTTGAAGATTGTCTCGATGAAATGGGTATGACCCTTGAGTAAAAGGATATGTATTCCTAAGTCAATTTTAGCTGAACTTTCTGTGCGGAAAATATGATGCGTGAAGACATAAGCATACTGATGGCGGTCTATAACCATGAAGCCACGCTAATTCATGCGCTTGATAGTGCACTGACGCAAGAAATGCCTTATTCCAGCAAGATCTACTGTATCAATGACGCATCAACAGATAATAGTGCGGTGATATTGGCTGAGTATGCACGGAATTATCCAGATAAAATTTTTATTTTTACAAGCAATGAAAATCAAGGATCTGGGAAAAAAGCGTTTCTACACAACAAGCCACCGGCAGAAGGTCGTTATTGGTGTCTTTTGGCCGGAGATGATTACTGGACAACACCGGATAAACTCAATCAACAGCTCGCTTTTTTAGACGATAATGAGGAATATGTCGGGTGTAGTTGTAATACGGTGATGAGAAAAGAACTGGATGGCACTGAATCGATAATCAAGCCTGATTGTGAGGACTGGAATATTCTGGATACCATGTTGTTATCCAATCGATACCGCTTCTACGTTCACACCGGCAGTATTGTATGGCGTAACATCTATCTTGATAAAGGTTTCTTTTTGCCCCCCGACTTCAGAAAAAGTTATGCCTCGGGTGATGTCCTGCTTGCACATATGATGCTGGAGAGTGGCATGAAAATGCATAATATTGATAAAGTGATGAGTTGCTATCGTGTCACTGGAAAAGGTGTATGGACAAGCAAAACACCAGAACAGCAAAAGCAATCCAATTTAGAAATAGCAACTAATCTCAAGCGTGCAACACCAATAAAATACAGGCTTTATGCTCGCATGAATGGGCTCAAAGTAAAGTTGCCACTTCTAGGGAAATTTATACCAGGCCCGATAAATGGATAAAGAAAAATTCAGTTTATATAAAGAACATCCAAAAACGTGTCAACCCGATGACTTTTGGGGGCAGGTAAAGCGCACGGTTAATGGCAAGCCAGTTTCACAAGATCAGATAGATATGATTGTGACGGCTGTTCTCGAGCAGCTTGAATTAAAAGAGGATGATTTTTTATTAGACCTGTGCTGTGGCAATGGCGCACTGACATCATTATTGCTTGGGCATTGTAACGGTGGCTTAGGAGTCGATTTTTCAGAATATTTAATCAATGTGGCAAATGAGAACTTTGCGAACCCACCTGCCCAGACATATATCTTAAGTGATGTAGTCGAGTTTTGTGAGAACCCTGTAACGCCGGATAAGTTTACCAAAATGGTGTGCTATGGCTCGTTCTCATACATTGAGAGTCATAGAGCTGAAAGGCTGTTGTCTATGCTTTCTGAGAAATTCCCGAATGTAAAAACGGCCTTTATTGGTAATTATCCCGATAAAGCGAAAATGCTTGAATTCTTTGGTGACCGAGTTATTGAACCGGGAATTGAGAATGAGGCTGATTCACCGATTGGTATATGGAGAACTGAAGCAGAGTTTAGAGAGTTAGCTAATCGTTGTGGCTGGAGTGTGAAGATTCACAAAATGCCAGAAGCCTATTATTCAGCGTATTACCGATACGATATCGTTTTGACCAGATGATTGTTCCCGACCAATTTCGAACAGCGTGGCTTTCAGGAATGCCACGTTCAGGTACAACGTGGCTGTCACAGATTCTGGCTTCTTCCCCAGATGTCCGATTAAAGTCTTGCCCATTATTTTCTTACGAATTCAAAAACAAACTAGATAAAGAAAGTAGTTCTGAACAATGGCATCAACTATTCAGAGATGCATACACGACAAATTCTGAATTCCTTGATCAAGAACATTTACGTAAGAAAGGCTTAATCCCCGAGTTTGGTAATAAAAAAGAACAACCCGAACAGCTCGTCATAAAATCAAACAGGTTTCATAACCTTGTGCCTTATATCCTTGAAAATCATGAAGGGATCCGCTTTATATATTTGGTAAGGCATCCATGTGCAACTATTTATTCATGGTTAACTGATCCCAATGAATTCCCAAAGAGTGCAGATCCTAAGGCACACTGGCGTACAGGAGAATGTCGGAAAACAGGTCCTGGAGAGTTTTGGGGTTTTGACGATTGGATCAAGGTCACAAAACAAGCACTAGAATTGAGCAGAATCCACCCTAATCGGTTCAGAATTTTCCGCTACGAAGACCTGGTTGATAATACTAATGAAGTTGTCACTCAAATATTCAATTTTCTTGAACTTTCAATGACATTATCCTCAGAGAGCTTTATCTGCAGCTCACAAAGCAGGCATGATGAGCACAAGCATTCTGTATTTAAAAATCCTCTATTGATAAACAAGTGGAAAGAATCCCTTGATGAAGACATAATTTCTACGTGTTTGAGAGAACTGGAAGGCACTGAACTTGAGCAATTTATTCTTTAAGCTTAATGAGGAAAATTGCTCAAAACATACGGATTAAGTTACATGCATGTCAACAATAGTAGGAAATTTTCTGTTGAAGATTTAGCCATTTTTAACGGTAAATCTCTATTTGAACAGCCAAAGTCTACTTCAAGTCTGTCTCGTCCAGACTTCCAGAACTTTCTACATTATTCGAAAGAGTTTTTTTCAGCAGGACACTATACTAATAACGGTCCATTGGTAAGGAAGCTGGAAAGTCGATTGGCATCATTCCACCAAGCGGAATTCTGCATCACATTTTGTAGTGGCTTTTGGGCCTTGGTATTAGCAATATCAAGCTTAAAAATTAATGGTAAATCGGAGGTTATCATGCCTTCACTAACCTATCGTCGCATGGCTGATATTGCGGCGTGGGTTGGTTTGACTCCGAGATTTTGTGAGGTCGATGAGGATACTTTGTCTTTGAGTGCAGAAACGGTGAATGCATGTATTAATGAGAACACAGCAATAATTTTAGCTGTTCACCCGATTGTAAACTGCTGTGATGTTCAACAGCTAATAGAACTGGGCAGAGCAAAAAATATTCCTGTGCTTTTTGATTCTGTAGAGTCAGTTTATGAGGCTGTCCCGACAGGGAAGGTTGGAGGGATAGGTGAAGCTGAGGTTTTTTCAATGCATGCCAGTAAACTTTTGAATGGTTTCGAAGGTGGGTATGTCACGACAAATAATGCAGAGTTAGCAGAAAAGCTTAGCATACTTCGCACTTTCGGGTTCAAAGGACAGGATAACTGCGTTATTGATGGGGCGCTCAATGCCAAGCTAAATGAAATTCATGCAGCGATGGCTCTGGCCAACCTAGATGATATTGAGCGTCTCGTACAAGATAATAAAAAACGGTATCAAGTGTATGAAAAAGGGCTGGCTGAGCTCAAAGGGCTCAGACTTCTGGATTTTAACCAAGCGTATCCTACGAGCTATAAAAATATTGTTGCTGAAGTCTTAGGAGACTGGTCTTTATCACGCGATTTAACAGTATCAATCTTAAATACTGAGAATATTCTTGCGCGAGCTTATTACAGCCCGCCATTGCATAAGAAAAAAATGGCTTATTCCTATATTCCTGCAGAACTACCGGTTACAGAAGAACTGTCAGAGAAATTTTTGTTACTTCCCTGTGGTGATTTAGTGACTACGGAAGATATTGAAGAAGTTATAGGGTTACTGAGATTCATTGGTCAACATGGCACGGAAATCCTCATGCACCTTGATATTTTGCAGAAGAATAATGAATAAAACCAACTTAGCGATATTAGGTGGGCGGCCAGCTTTCGCTCAGAGCATCCCTGTCGGACAGTTGTACTTCCCTTCTTGGGCAAGATATGAAAAAGCGATGCGAGGAATTTTTGATCGCCAGTATTACACAAATCATGGTCCTTTGGTGCAAAAGCTGGAGAACTCATTACAAGAGTTTCTCGGAGTTAAGCATGTGATTTGTGTCACTAATGCCACAATAGGCCTGATGATGGCTGCAGATGCGCTTGAACTTTCCGGGAAAGTTATTTTGCCTTCGTTTACTTTTATTGCATCAGCCCAGTCTCTCAGTTGGGCTGGTATTGAGCCAGTGTTTTGTGATGTTGAGCCAGATACACATCAAATGGCTATAGAGCAGTTAGATGCATTGATGGATGATGATGTCTCGGCCATCATGGGGGTAAATTTATGGGGGGGGGCTTGTAACCTTGGAGATTTAGATCTTTTCGCAAAAGAAAATAACATAAAACTGTACTTTGATTCGGCGCATGCATTCGGCTGTGAAGTATCTGCTGGTAAAATCGCTAAATTTGGCAGTCTGGAAGTATTTTCATTTCATGCGACAAAGATTCTGAGCGCAACAGAAGGTGGCTCCGTATGTACCAATGATGATGAGTTGGCAGCCAGACTAAGAAATATACGTAGTAGTTACGGGGCTGGAAAACCTGTACCTGTTGTAAGAACTTCTAACGGTAGGATGTCAGAGGCCCAAGCTGCTATAGCCTTAATGAGTCTGGAGGATTTTTCTGAGAACAGACAAAACAATGAGGTATTGTTTAATCTCTATGAGAAGTATTTAAACAAAATTCCCGGTATCAGTTTAATCAAGCCGACAGGTGTGACGGTTTCAAATTACCAATACGTCGTTTGTGAAATTGATGAAAATAAGTTTGGTTTATCGCGCGATCAGTTAATTTCAGCATTGAAAGCGGAGAATGTTATCGCAAGAAGGTATTTTTATCCTGGGGTACACCATACAGTTGGTTATGAAAATAATAAAACCAGCTTGCCCGTTACAGATCAATTATGTTCGACCTGTATTCAGTTGCCAATTGGAGCAATGGTTGATGAGGGTAAAGTAGAAAAAATTTGTGACCTTATCAGTCAAATCCAAGAAATGGCCGACTCATTGACAACCCATTTAAATGGGAGGGGAGCATGAGAGTCGGGATCATGCAACCGTACTTTTTCCCTTATTTGGGTCACTTTGGCTTAATTGATTCCGTAGATGACTGGGTTATATTTGATGTGACCCAGTACACGCCTAAAACTTGGATGAACCGTAACCGTATTTTGCATCCAAAGGAGAGTTGGCAATACGTAATCGTACCTTTGGCTAACTCCTCAATTTCTATTAAAACACACGAAGCGAGAATTCTGGATATTGATAAAACCAAGCAATCAATAATCGGAAAAATCTCTCACTACAAAAGGCATGCTCCTTATTTCTACAAAGTAAACGAAATTGTAAGCAACGCATTTGACAATACAGAAGACGGTTCGCTAGTTAGTCTTAACATTAATACGCTACAGGTAGTTTGTGATTATATAGGGATTCCATTTCATTATCGCAGAGCAACAGAGCTAGCTATAAAATATCCTGACAGTATGGCCCCCGGAGACTGGGCACCGTTTATTAGTGAACAAATAGGTGCCTCAGAGTACGTGAATCCAGTGGGCGGGAAAGCAATTTTTGACAAGTCAGTTTTTGAAAAAAAACACGTAGACTTGTCTTTCGCAGAGTTTGCGGAGTTTAAGTACGATACGGGCCCTTATGAGTATCAAGCACATTTATCTATATTAGACGTAATGATGTGGAATTCTGCAGAAACAATCCTCGACAAAATGAGAGAGAACACCACACTGACAAAGCTTTAGCTGAGAAGCTGAGCTTGATTTTCAGTCTACAAAAACAAAATGTCGAGCCGGCATTAGTAATCATAACGACTGCTCTACGCCAGAGGTTTTGCCCGCAAGTAGACAAATAAAAAGATATTGGTGTTCAACGCTTTCGACTGTCCTGAAGCAAAGAATGGAGCAGTAGCCCAAGCCTACTTGGTTCAGTGGGTTGCTGAAAATCACAAAATTAAGAAATCACAGGATATATCTAAAAAATGAAAAAGTTTTTTGTGATGACCAGAGGCAGGACTGGTTCTACTGCTGTTATGGATTCCTTAAATAAGACAAGCTCAATTACTACAGCTCAAGAATTGTTTATCAAGTACAAAGCTAATAAAAAGAACAGTCAATCAGCAAATAAAAGTGATCGATTCATTTTAAGATATGACCCCTGGCGCCAACAGAATCTAGGTCGCATCGAAAGGGTTAGCGAATGGCTGCTGAGAAAAGACACCTCGATAGTTAAGTATCTTGACCAGGTAGAAAATACTGTCTCAAAGACAGATTCTAAAGCGTTTGGCTTTAAAGTTATTAGTCATCATCTTAAGCAGAGACCTGGCCTCCAAAATATCCTAATAAATCGAGGCTACGCTATTATTTACCTTACACGAAACATAACCAGGCAAGTAATTTCTGGGATGGTCGCACAAAAAAGAGGTAAATATAATGCACACGCAAATGAGAATTATACAAATAATTCTACTTTTTTAATTGATATCGACGACTATATTTCATTGGTTGAAAAAGAAAAGAGGTTTCAGCAAGACGAGCTGGAATCTCTTAAATTATCCGGTTTAGAATATACGGTAATTACATATGAAGACTTTGTCTCGAATAGAGATCAGCTATTCTCAGATATATTTTCATTTCTCAAACTTGAACTAGAAAAAGCACCTGAAAGTTCATATATGATTATGATAGAAAGTTTAAAGGATACCATCAAGAACTATGATCAAGTATGCGACACCACTAAACAACTTGGAATGACACTTAAGTAAGTATTATTTTTAAGTGTTTTCTAACCTCTGATCGTATCGGATACTACATTTTGAGTATTAATAAAAAATACATTCAAAATATTAAGACGCTGATAGCCTCTAATAAAATCAATCGAGCACTACGTGAAATACAGTGGTTGGTTTTAAAGAGTATCAGTGACGATCGCTATACAGCAGTAATTTACGACTCTCCAGAACTTGACCAGCTGTGTGCGGAGATAGGCATACGCATTGCTAATAAAATCCTTAATAAGACGGAGTTAGCTACTCACAACATTTCAAAGCATTCAATAGTCATAGTTTGCAGTCGACTCCAGGTTTCTGGAGGTCATACTAGGGTCATTGAAGATTTCATAAGATATACCCCTAAACGTGATGTACTAGTATTGGTCACTGAAGTCCCAGCTATATCTGACAGAATATATGCTGAGAAAACCTTAACCGAACTTGGCGCAACAGTTGAGTGGTGTGGAAGCGGGAATTTAGAGAAACGCCTTTATTGGTTAGATAATAGGCTATTATCAGCCGAGCCAGATGATATATTTCTTTTTAACCATCATGAAGATAGTGTTGCTGTTGCCGCAATGCAGATTGCAAAAGAGGCAAACATCTATTTTTATCACCATGGTGATCACCATTTATGCCTTGGCGTTCATCTTTCTGGAGCTGAGCATATAGACATACATGCATTCGGCTACGAAAACTGCAGAAATAAATTAGGTGTCGCTAACAATACGTATTACCCCCTAGTCACAAAAGATATGGGGGCTCGGGAAGGCACTATCGGGTTCATGAACTCTGGCCAACTGGTCACCTGCACAGCTGCGGGAAAAAACAAGGTCGAAATAAAACATGAAGGGAGTTCTTATATTGATTTAATTCCTAAGCTGTTATCTTTTACCAAAGGACGGCACATCCATATCGGAAAACTGAGCAGGTTTGCACGCTATCGTATACGACGTGCACTTAGACAGGCGGGGGTTGAACGAAGTGCATTTATTTATATACCTTGGGTTAAAAGTGTCTGGATTGCCTTACATGAAAACAAAATAGACCTTTATATCAGTTCATTTCCCATCACCGGCGGTAAAACTTTGATAGAGGCGATGGGGTCTGGCACCCCAGTTATTTTGTATAATAACCCTAAGTCACGCGTATTAAGTGGAATAGATTTGGTGTATCCAAGTGCATTCATATGGAGTGACGAGGATAATTTATTCGATTACTTACAATATTTAACACCTGAAAAACTGCTTGCTGAAAGTAAAATTGCCAGAAGCTATTTTCTAAAATACTACCGCGATGAGCTGCTGGGAAAATCCTTGGCCGAACAGGTTCATCACGTACCGCCACCTCTTAACCCCTTCAATACGAGTAAAGCTAATTTACTGATTGAGTCCAGATTTTCAATTAAGAACATGGACATAATAATGATTGTCAAGAATGCCCTTTATTTCAGGCTAAAATATTTTCGTTCGCTAATCATGAATAGAATCTCAGGATAAATAGCAAGCATTGGATCACAGGGAAGGGGATTTCAACTCTCTCATAATGCTATTAATTTCATTAATTATTTTTAATGCTTTTCTAAAGCGAAAATTTATCAAATATTTTTCAAGTGCATAAGTGAGGGCGGCGAGTTGGTAAAATGTTGCAGGATTAACGTCAAGTTTAGATCGGTACCTACTAGCCTTCTTTATTGAATTTTTAATTAACTCTAGCTTATCGCCGTTAACTGGCCAACCAGCGCCAATTGGTTCCAGCTCCCACTTCCCCCAATGGACTACCATTGGGAGAGATTCATGCGATCTAATCGCTAATATTTGATTAGACTGTGAGCTGATGAACCATAAAGGTAAGCTTTTTAATATCGTGGATAGCTCACCAAATTCATCAATAAATTGGGCTATACAAAGCTGCTCTGTTTGTGATGACACTAATTTTAGATACTTGAGCTGAGCAGTTCCAAAGCGTTCAGCAAGTGTCTGTTTAGAACGAGAATATTGTCGTCCAAGTGCATCACTGGGTGTTAACCCCAGTAACAGCTCGAGAGTCTCTAGCTCCTGCGCCCAAGGTTCAGACTGATTCAATGGGAGTATATCGGTCAAGTCATAAATATGGCATCTAATGCCAGCGATATTATCCGTTAAAAGTAATGGTGGTGATGATATTAACTTTTGCGAAGAGATATCTTGTAATAAAGCTTCCTCGTGGGTTGCTTGAGGAAGGGCTGCCTTATCGAATGCTTTGATTAGAAGGTGCTTTTCTCCTTTGTTCAAGTCGACCTCAAAAAAGCCAAAATTTCTAAGCCTTGTATCTAGCCAAGATACTGACACTTCTTTGACATTCAAACCTAAATATTCTCTCAATAGAATGCTTACCCATTGATATTGTTTTGTTTCAATAAGTTGCCATAACGTAGAGTCAGTGTCTGAGGTGTTTGGCTCAAGGACATGATGATGAAAAAAAAGAGCAGTGATTTTGTCGTGATTTTTCGTAAGTGCATAGATATGTCTAACCACAGACCCTAGGTTGGCTATTATTTGCCTGGAAAGAATAAAGCAGACAAAGGCAATCAAAAAGTTGGGGGGTGAAAGATACAGAAAATCTATCACTATAAAAATGAAGACAATAAAAAAACTAGCACCTACAGAACTATTAACCTTAAATGCGATTTGCACGTGACTGAGTTTATTGAAGGGATACTCTGAATTACCAAAAATTGTATGCAAGTTAACCAGCAGTAGGGCACAGACTAGAATAACCATTACAATTTCAGGGTAAAACAAAAATAAAGCTGTAAGTGAGATAATGCTAAAAAGTAGACAGGAAAGTAACCCTGAAAACTGTTGGTAAGCATTTTTAGCTAATTCTTTCTGGTTATCGAACAATAGAACTTTATTTGAACTATCTAATAATTTCTGCGCTCCTTTCATGCTACTTTTTTCAGCTACTTTAGTTGCTGCGATTTGCAGGAAATAAAAGGATAGTGTCAGAAGGCAGAGCACTAGAACTAACAACTCCAAGCCCATGGCCTGGATTGGGCTGGGCAAAAAGTCTGGCAAGTGCTGAGAACTAACCAGCATTAATATCTTTAGTGGAAGCAGAAATGTGATCAGTAGTGCTATCTGTGCAACCAGTGAAGCAACTACAGAGATTATCGTTGCTGATGGTGTAACACGGGTTATTTCACCTCCTAGAGAAGTAAGCCACTTGGTGATATAAGAAAATGTGTTTTGCATATTAGAAGCTGTGGCCGATTAAGTATGGAGTATCTTGAGAAAAACTAATGTGTCTGAAAAAGTTTTTCTATAGTACAGGATTTCACATGGATTCTGACACATTAACTATTGACCTTCTTCTCAAAGAGTATCCAAATCTCGGTATCAGCCAATCGGCAATCATAATCTGACGTGGGCATTGAACAGATCCACGGAGTGGGTAGTCAGCTATGACAGCCCTAGGCTGTCAACAAGTTTGACACGGGAATAAACACGCTCAATGCTTGCTTTCCCACCCCGAGTTCACCATGATTTCCGGTTTTCTATCTGGACATCTGTCGAATGCAATACATCTCGATCCGTGGCGCACGAACCCACAATCTCAAGGCCGTTGATCTCGATCTGCCCCGCGACAAGCTGATCGTGGTGACCGGACTGTCCGGCTCCGGCAAATCATCCCTGGCCTTTGACACTCTCTATGCGGAGGGCCAGCGTCGCTATGTGGAATCCCTGTCGGCGTATGCCCGGCAGTTCCTCTCGATGATGGAAAAGCCGGACGTCGAGCACATTGAGGGGCTTTCCCCCGCCATCTCCATCGAACAGAAGTCCACTTCACACAATCCCCGTTCCACCGTGGGCACGATCACCGAAATCCACGATTACCTGCGCCTACTCTTTGCGCGGGTTGGAGAACCCCGCTGTCCCGAACACGGCGAACCGCTGGCGGCGCAGACCATCAGTCAGATGGTGGATCAGGTGCTCGCCCTGCCCGACGAGAGCCGCCTGATGCTGTTGGCACCGATTATTCGCGGTCGCAAGGGGGAGCACATTCATGTGTTTCAAACCCTCAGGGCCCAGGGATTTATCCGGGTGCGGGTGGACGGCCTGGTGGTGGATCTCGACGATGTACCGGTTCTGGAAAAGAACAAGAAACACGATATCGAGGTGGTGGTTGACCGCTTCAAGGTCAAACCCGATCTGCAGCTGCGGCTGGCGGAATCATTTGAAACGGCACTGAATCTCTCGGAAGGCCTGGCCATCATCACCGGGATGGAGGGTGAGCAGCTCAAGGAACAGGTGTTTTCCTCCCGCTTTGCCTGCCCCGTCTGCAATTACAGCATCGACGAGCTGGAACCGCGGATGTTTTCCTTCAACAATCCAGCTGGGGCCTGCCCCGGTTGCGACGGCCTTGGCGTCAAGCAATTCTTCGATATCGACCGGGTGGTGCAACACCCGGAGGTGTCCATTGCCGAGGGCGCGATTCGCAGCTGGGACCGCAAGAACCTGTTTTATTTCAACATGCTGACCTCGCTGGCCGACCATTACGGTTTCGATATCAACACGCCCTTTGAGCAGCTCAGCCCACAACAGCAGCAAGTGGTACTATTTGGCAGCGGAGAGGAGGTTGTCACATTCAACTACGTGAATGATAAAGGCACCGTCTTCAAGCGCGCCCATCATTTTGAGGGCATTGTCCCCAATATGGAGCGCCGCTATCGGGAGACCGAGTCGCAGATGGTGCGGGAAGACCTGGCAAAATACCTGAGCACTCAAAGCTGCCCCGAATGCAAGGGTGCCCGTTTGCGCAAGTCGGCAAGACATGTGTTTATCGACGAGAAGACCTTACCGGAAGTGGGCAACATACCGGTGGGCGAACTGACGGACTACTACGAACAGCTCAGCCTGTCCGGCAGCCGTGGTCAGATCGCTGAAAAAATCCTCAAGGAAATCCGCGACCGCCTGCGCTTTCTGGTGGATGTCGGCCTGAATTATCTGAATCTGAACCGCAGTGCCGACACGCTATCCGGTGGGGAAGCACAGCGGATTCGCCTGGCCAGCCAGATCGGTGCCGGTCTGGTGGGCGTCATGTACATTCTCGATGAGCCGTCCATCGGACTGCACCAGCGGGATAACGAACGGCTGCTGGCCACGCTTACCCGTCTGCGGGATCTGGGCAACACGGTGATTGTAGTGGAACACGACGAAGAGGCGATTCGGGCGGCCGACTATATTGTCGATATCGGACCCGGCGCCGGAGTGCACGGCGGCGAGATTGTCGCCCGCGGCACCTACGAGGATATTATCAATGCACCGAACTCCCTGACTGGAGACTACCTCTCTGGACGGAAAATGATTGCAGTTCCAGCCAACCGCACCAAAGCAGGCAGACAGCAGTTGCGGTTGCTAGGAGCGAGCGGCAACAACCTGCAACAGGTCGATTTGACCCTGCCACTGGGCCTGTTTACCTGTATTACCGGGGTGTCCGGTTCTGGCAAATCAACCCTGATCAACGGCACCCTCCACCCCCTCGCCGCCACGGTGCTCAATAAAGCCACTACACTCAAGGCCGCCCCACATCAAGGCGTGGAGGGACTGGACCTGCTGGACAAATGCGTGGATATCGACCAGAGCCCCATTGGCCGCACCCCTCGCTCCAATCCCGCCACCTACACCGGTATTTTTACCCCCATCCGGGAGCTGTTTGCCGGCACCCAGGAAGCCCGTTCACGGGGCTACAAACCGGGCCGTTTCAGCTTCAATGTCAAGGGTGGTCGCTGCGAGGCATGCCAGGGCGACGGTGTCACTAAAGTGGAAATGCATTTCCTGCCAGATATCTATGTGCCCTGCGATGTCTGCAAAGGGCAGCGCTATAACCGGGAGACGCTGGAAATTCGCTACAAAGGCAAAAATATCCACGAAGTGCTGGACATGACCGTGGAGGATGCCTGGGATTTCTTCGAGGCACTGCCCGCGATTGCCCGCAAACTGCAAACCCTGATCGACGTGGGACTGTCCTACATCCGGCTGGGACAGGCAGCCACTACCCTGTCCGGCGGCGAAGCCCAGCGGGTAAAGTTATCGCGCGAGCTGTCCAAGCGGGACACCGGCAATACCCTCTATATTCTGGACGAGCCCACTACGGGCCTACATTTTCACGATATTCAACAATTGCTGGCCGTACTGCACCGGCTGCGGGACCATGGCAATACCGTGGTGGTGATCGAGCACAACCTCGATGTGATCAAAACCGCCGATTGGGTAGTAGACTTAGGACCGGAAGGTGGCTCGGGGGGCGGACAGATTATCGCCACCGGTACACCGGAACAGGTAGCCACTGTCGATCACTCCCACACCGGGCAATTCCTGCGCAAACTGTTGGACAATTAGGCTTTCTGCCATTGGGACCCCATGCAGGAACCGGAAGCAGCCAGTTTTTTCTGTTCAGGTATTGTTATTTCAGCGAACATCGCTAAGATACTGTATAAATATACAGCCTGGAAGAATAACCATGTTTTCATCAAGACTTGTCTACCAATTCCGCTCACGGATTCGACTGGCAAAGTATGCCAGTCACTATCAAAAAAACCGCAAGCTGTTTGGCTGTGATGCGCATCCGGTCACCCTGGGGCCAGAGCAGCTGAGTCGCTTCTTTGCCTTTGTCGCCAACAATGAGCGACAGCAGTGCCGCTAAGAGGAGGACTCGCTGTTGTCCCGATTGGCCAACAGAGGTTACCCCTCAGTTTTGGGAACCCTGGCCGCCGATTTCTAGCAGTCTGAATTGCAGCCATTCGTTTAATGCTTTTATCACAGCCCCTATAGCCAGTGTTTGCGTTTGAACACCGCCAGTAAAATGATGGCAATCAGGGCCATTGTCCCGAGCAACACAAAATAACCGTTTTCAGCGCCGAGCTCCGGCATGTTCTCAAAATTCATACCGTAAATACCCGCCAAAAACGTCAGTGGCACAAAAATCGCTGTGAGCACCGTGAGAATCTGAACCGTACTGTTGAGATTGTGGGAAGTCAGGGAAATGTAACCATCCACCAGATCGCTGGCCACTTCGTAATACATGGTGGACAGCGAGAACAAACGTTCGTATTTCTCGTAGACATCCAGCAACTGATGGCGGTACTCCCGGGACTCGGCATCGAACAGTGGAGTATCCACCTCGCGCAACGCCTCAAAGACGCCCGCCAGATACCTGAACACCCGGCGAAGTTTGCGCAACCGGGTGCGATGGGTGGTCAGCTCGCGCATGGTCTGGTCGTCGGGATGCTCCTGCAGACCGTCCTCGAGCTCCGACAGAGTCGGTTCAAACGCCAACAGCAGGTCGAGATAGCGCTGGGCCACGGTTTTGGAAACGGCCAGCGCTAGATGGATACCGCCAGCTGCCATGGTTCTGGACAACTGGTCTGCCCCCCACCAGTGATTGATACTGACCGACAAGCCATCCCGCCGGGTCACCAGAAACCGCTCCCCGGCAAACATTGCTATCTGTATCCTGCCAAAATCGAGAGTCTGACTTTCCGCATCGAGCCCCTGCAGGACTATAAACAGATGGTCGTCAAACACCTCCAGTTTGGGCGGATGACGCTGCCTTCTCGCATCCGACATCGCCAGGGGATGGATGCCAAACTGGCCGAACAGGGCGTCTTCTTCGCTTTCGGCTTCACCGTACAGGTCCAGCCATAAAAAACTTTTATCAGACTGGCGCCACCGATCAATCAGTTCGACACCACCCTGTTGCAGCTGGCCACTGTCATCCAGCAATGTGGTACGCAACATATCCCGCTCCCGCTTGATTTCCCCGAGTATATGACAGGTTATTCTTTATTCTGTAAATTTTCAGCCAATGATACCTGCCCGGTGGCACGACTGTTAACATAGCCATTCACACTGGAAATCACCTATGGAAGTCTATCTGGTCGGCGGTGCCGTCCGAGACAAACTACTCGGCTACCCGGTTCATGAAAGGGACTGGGTCGTGGTCGGTGGTACACCGGAAATACTGACGGCCCGGGGCTACCGCCCGGTGGGTAAGGATTTCCCGGTATTTCTGCACCCGCAGAGCAACGAGGAATACGCCCTCGCCCGCACCGAGCGAAAATCCGGCAGAGGCTATCAGGGTTTTCAGTTCTGCACCGACTCCGACATTACTCTGGAAGAAGACCTCAGCCGCCGGGATCTCACCATCAATGCCATGGCGATGGATAGCAATGACAATCTGATTGACCCCTATGGCGGCCAGCGGGATTTGCAGCAACGGGTGTTGCGGCATGTCTCGCCAGCCTTTGCGGAAGATCCCCTGCGCGTCCTGCGGGTAGCGCGTTTTGCCGCACGGTACGCACACCTTGGTTTTACCGTTGCTCCGGAAACCCTGACATTGATGACGAACATCACCCACAGCGGCGAATTGCAGTATCTCTCCGCCGAGAGGGTCTGGATGGAAACGGAGCGCGCACTGGCTGAGCGATCGTCGCGAACCTACATTGACGTGCTCCGCCAGTGCGGTGCGCTCAAGGCGCTGTTTCCGGAAGTTGACGCCCTGTTCGGTGTACCGCAGCGGGCGGATTACCACCCCGAAATTGATACAGGGCTGCATGTCCTGATGGCACTGGATCAGGCAGCCATATTGAGCAACGACCCCGCTGTCCACTTCGCCGTACTGGTACATGATCTCGGCAAAGCCATGACCCCGGCAGAGGTTCTGCCCCGCCATATTGGTCACGAGGCCAGCGGTGTCAAACTGGTCAATCAACTTTGCGATCGAATGCGGGTTCCCAACCGGTTCCGCGAACTGGCAGTGGCCGTGACACGACATCACCTCAACTGCCACAAGGCACCTCACCTGAAAGCTGCCACCACCCTGCGACTGCTGCAGGAAATTGGTGCTTTGCGCGATCCGGTCAAGCTGAGCCGCTTCGTTCAATGCTGTGAAGCCGATGCCAGGGGTCGTCTGGGATTTGAACAACAGCCCTACACACCCGGCGAGTGGTTGCGCCGTGCCTGCGATGCGGTTCGGGAGGTCAGTGCCAGTGAATTTCTGCAGCAGGGATTGAGCGGCAAACAGCTCGGTCAGGCTATTGAGCAGCGTCGACTGGCTATTCTCAACAACCTGCGGGAGCCCTGTCATAAATGAACCGGGTTGTTCTGGTAACCGGCGCTGCACGACGCATTGGTGCTGAAATTGCGTGCACTTTTCACCATGCAGGATTTGACGTGGCGCTCCACTGCCACCACTCAACCGGGGAGGCCCAGGCTCTGGCCGACAGGTTAAACGCCCAGCGCAGGAACTCGGTCGCGGTTTTTTCGGCGGCCCTGGGTGACAGCAATGCCATTCACAAACTGGCAGCCGAGGTAATGGCCTGGCAGGATCGCGTCGATGTGCTGGTGAATAATGCCTCCGGGTTTTTTCCGACACCGTTTGAAGAGGCGTCGGAACAGCAGTGGCACCAGTTGATGGACAGCAACCTGAAGGGGGCTTTTTTCCTCTGCCAAAGCCTCGTCAAGTCACTTCGTAAACAGCGCGGCAGCATTATCAATATTGCCGATATTTATGCTCGCAGCCCACTGGCGGGTTATAGTATCTACTGCATTGCCAAGGCCGGCAACGCCATGATGACCAAGGCATTGGCCCGGGATTTGGCACCCCAGGTGCGTGTCAACGGGGTTGCCCCCGGAGTCATTCTCTGGCCAAACCACGATGAACAGATGAGCGAAACAGTCAAACAGCAGGTCACCCAGAGTGTGCCTTTACAACGGATCGGCCACCCCCGTGATATTGCAGGCATGGCCCTCTTTCTGGCCACTGACGCCAGCTATATCACCGGACAGATCATTGCAGTAGACGGCGGTAGCCACCTCAATATCTAGCCCTTGATACAGATCAAACAAACATCAACCCATAGCCCTTTTACGTCTTGAAAACGCTGAATACAGATCCCAACTTGTCTAACAGATACTTGAAAGCACAAATTTGAACTATGCTTTCCGAGCACTGTTCGAACCTGAAAAAATTCAACATTAATGGAGATGCATCATGTCACTAATACCAAGAGCGAGAGGGAGTTTCTTCGACATGGATCGTTTTTTTGACGACTTCTGGGCACCAGCCCGCAGCAGTGAAGTGGATACCCCCGGCTCATTCTTTTCACCCCGGGTAGATATTCTGGACAAGAACGATCACTACGAAATCACGGCAGAAATGCCCGGTATCAAAAAAGAGGATATCAAGATCACCCTGGAAAACGGTGTGCTGCGTCTGGAGGCAGAAACCACTCAGGAACAAAAGGAAGAAAAAGAGGGCAAGGTCATTCGCCAGGAACGCCGCTATGGCAGGTATGTGCGAAGCTTTGATCTGGGCGGCGATGTCCACGAGGAAGATATCAAAGCCTCCTTCAAGGACGGGGTACTGAAACTGACGGCACCGAAAGTTGCCAAGGCAGAACCGGAGCAAAAGCGCATCAAGATCAAATAGAACATACTGTCTTACTTTCAACCCTGTGGCCGAACCTTCAATTAATGAAAATCAAGGTTTGGTCACTTTTTCTGACAAGGCCATCCATGACCCCTGAACTTCAAGCCATCAAGCAACAATTGCACACCCGTCAGACGGAGCTCGCAGACCGGCTATCCAACCTCAAAGCCGATATTTCCCAGGCTCACTCCAGGGATTGGGAAGAACAGGCTCAGGAGCGCGAGAACGACGAAGTCGTTGAAGCCCTCGGCAATGAAGCACGGCAGGAACTTTCCCTGGTCAACCGGGCGATTGAACGCATCGAATCCGGCACCTATAACCTTTGCAGCCAGTGCGGTGGGGAAATCTCCGTGGAACGACTCAGGGCGGTCCCCTACACCAACCTCTGCATCGCCTGTGCCACCTGAACCGGCAAATCGCCAGCGTTAATCAGGATACTCCGGTGCCGTTACCCATCAACCGCGACAGCTCACTACCCCGCCAGCAAAAGGATACCGGCCAGAGCAACTGGCCGCGCCGGTCATACCGGTCAGAATAGTTGCGCCAAAGAGTTTCATAACTGGTACCCAGCAACGGATGCTGGCCACCGGGGGCCAATTCTGCCAATGGCCAGAGGACAAAAGCGTTTTCCAGAATTTCACCGCGTGGCAGCGTGACCCCGTCCACACTGCCGGTGAGATCTGCATAGGTCAGGATATCGATGTCCAGCGTTCGGCTGCTGAAGCGGGCACAATGGGGTTGACGTCCGTGGCGATACTCCAGCGCCTTCAGATACCCGGACAGCTCACCGACAGACAGTTCCGTGCAGAGCCCCACCACCAGATTGTAAAAATTATCGCCGACAAAGCCCACGGACTCACTTTCGTAGACAGAAGATATCTCCAGCTCGCCAAACTGGTCCGCCAAGGCATCCAGCGCCACCACAATGTAGTGATCCCGGTCGATGTTGCTGCCAAGACTGAGATAGACCTGTGCCTGCATCAGCGGCCTGCACCCCGCTCAATCAAAACGCCCACGTCGTCTGCCTCGGCAATTGCGTCTGGCTTGCCGATACGCAAACGCAGCCAGGGCACCGAAAACTCCGTCAGCACGATCGTCGCCACCTGCTCCGCCATGGTTTCCAGCAATAGGAATTCACTGCCGCCGACAAACGCCGTCAACCGGTCTGCCACAGCCTTGTAATCGAGGGTGTGCTGAATATCGTCGGTGTCGGCCGCCCTGCTGATATCCGCACCCATTTCCAGATCAAGACTGACGATCTGGCGCACCTGCCGCTCCCAGTCATAAACGCCGATAATGGTGGCAATGCGCAGGTTCCGAATATAGACAATGTCCATCGATATCACTCCACAGCCAGCGCGGGCAGGGTATCCATTGGCCAGCGCGGCAACGTGCGAATAGCCAGGTCCTCCTGTTGGCCTGCCATCAGCCGGCAACACCCGGCATAGGCAATCATGGCACCGTTATCGGTACAAAATTCGTGGCGGGCATAGAAAACCCGGCCATTGACCCTGGCAAGGCTGTCGCCCAGTTTTTCGCGCAAACGGCTATTGGCCGAGACACCCCCGGCAATCACCAGTGTGGTCAAACCGGTCTGCTCCAACGCCCTGCGGCATTTGATCGCCAGTGTATCCACCACCGCTTCCTGAAAAGCACAGGCGATATCGGCCATGGTCTGCTGATCCGGCAGCACATCGTCGCCTCTATGTTCGGCAATGGTATTCAGGGTATAGGTTTTCAGTCCGGAGAAACTGAAATCCAGCCCGGGGCGATCCGTCATGGGGCGGGGAAAGCGAAACCGTGTCACATCACCCTGCAGGGCAAGCCTGGCGATTTCAGGCCCACCCGGGTAATCCAGATCGAGCATTTTGGCCGCCTTGTCAAAGGCCTCGCCCGCCGCATCATCCACGGACTCGCCGAGAATCCGGTACTGGCCAATAGCCTGCACCTCGATCAATTGAGTATGGCCACCGGATACCAGCAGTGCCACGAAAGGAAAGTCGGGAGGATTTTTTTCCAGCATCGGGGCCAGCAAATGGCCCTCCATGTGATGCACACCGATGGCTGGTATCTGCCAGGCGTACGCCAGCGCGCGCCCCAGACTGGCACCCACCATCAGGGCGCCGATCAGTCCGGGGCCAGCTGTGTAGGCTATCCCGTCGATGTCTTTGGCCGACAGGTCGGCCTCCGCCATCACCTGTCTGATCAACGGCAACAGTTTTCGCACATGGTCGCGGGAGGCCAATTCGGGAACGACACCGCCATATTCGGCGTGAACGGCCACCTGACTGTACAGAACGTGGGTCAGCAGGCCGCGATCACTGTCGTACACAGCCACACCGGTCTCATCGCAGGATGTTTCTATTCCCAGTACTCGCACCGCCGCTTATCCCCTGTTCGGAAACGCGCAATCATACGCCAAAAAAGTCGCCAATTCATGCAGTTAGCCCAACCGACCAGCGGCCAGATAAAGTTTTGCAACCATTGCGGGAAGTGTATAGAATACGCGCCCTTGAACGTTGCACCTTTGATCGGGTACAACACGACCAATGAACAGAACAGGATAGAGGTTACATGCCCTTCGTTCGAATTAAAGAAAACGAACCCTTTGATGTGGCTCTGCGCCGCTTCAAACGCTCATGTGAAAAAGCCGGTGTGCTGGCAGAAGTGCGCCGCCGTGAATTTTTTGAAAAGCCCACTTGGGAACGCAAGCGCAAGGCGGCTGCCGCGGTAAAACGCCACGCCAAGAAGCAGTCTCGCGAAACGAAGAAATTCCAGCGTCTGTACTGATCTGATTCCGATCAGGCAGAACAGATAGCTATCCATCAAGCGCCGCAATGTCGGCGCTTTTTGCGTTTGAGGAACAGATTATGAGCCATACCCTGAAAAAGCAGATTAGCGAGGCAATGAAAGAGGCGATGCGCGCCAAGGCCAAGGAAAGGCTGGGCGCGATCCGATTGATTTTGTCGGAACTGAAACGCATTGAAGTGGACGAACGCATCGAGCTGGACGACGCCAGAGTCCTGGCGGTACTCGACAAAATGGTGAAACAGCGCCGCGATTCCATCGCCCAGTATGAAAGCGCCAACCGCCCTGAACTGGCCGAAAAGGAACAGGCGGAAATTGAGGTCATCCAGACGTTTCTTCCCGCTCCACTCAGCGACGCAGAGCTTGCCAGTATGGTCACTGCCGCGATTGCAGAAAGCGGTGCTGAATCCATGCGCGATATGGGAAAAGTCATGGCAGTACTCAAACCCCAGATCCAGGGTAGAGCGGATGTCGGTGCTGTGAGCGGCCTGGTAAAGGCAAAATTAGGCTAGATAGGGAACAATATTGCCGCTAAGCTGTATAGCTCATTCTGGTCGGCCAACTGATAAAAATCCATGTATTTCGGCCTGGCCAGGGTTTATTAACTGACCACCGATATTTTTCTATGGCCGGCAAGATTCCACAAACCTTTATCGACGACCTGCTGGATCGCGTCGATATTGTAGATGTCGTCGGCAGTCGGGTTGACCTGCGAAAATCCGGTAAAAACCACTCAGCCCGCTGCCCCTTTCACGATGAAAAAACCCCTTCGTTTACAGTAAGCCAGGATAAACAGTTCTATTATTGTTTTGGTTGCGGCGCCGGCGGCAATGCCATTGGCTTTGTCATGGATTTTGACAGAGTTGCATTTCCAGAAGCCGTTGAAACCCTCGCCAAACAGGCTGGTCTGGACGTTCCCCGCGAAGCCGGGCCCAGCGATGCGGCGACAGAACAACGCAAGGCGCTCTATCAGACCCTTGAGCAGGCTGACCGCTTTTTCCGCAACGCCCTGCGACACCATCACTTCGCTTTTGAAGCCGTTTATTATCTGAAGTCCCGCGGCGTTTCCGGAGAGACCGCCCGCAAGTTCGGCATCGGCTTTGCGCCGCCCGGCTGGGACAACATGCTCAACCACATGGGTCACACTGATCACGATATCAAACTGCTCAAAGAGAGCGGTATGGTCATCGACCAGATGGAGAAGCACAAGGTTTACGACCGTTTCCGCCATCGCATCATGTTTCCTATCAGGGATATCCGCGGTCGTACCATCGGTTTTGGTGGCCGCGTCCTGACAGAAGAAAAACCCAAGTATTTGAACACACCCGAAACACCATTGTTTCACAAGGGCCGGGAGCTTTACGGTCTCTACGAGGCGAACAAGGAACTGCGTGAGATCCCCTTTATGCTCGTGGTAGAAGGGTATATGGACGTGGTCATGCTTTTTGAGCACGGCATCTTCAATGTGGTCGCCACACTCGGGACCTCCGCGTCCACTGATCACCTGGAAAAATTGTTCCGCTACACACCCGAAGTGGTGTTCTGTTTTGACGGTGACGCGGCTGGCAACGGTGCGGCCAGCCGGGCACTGGATACCTGTCTGCCATTGATGATTGACGGGCGCTCGGCACGGTTCATGTTCCTGGAGAGTGGCGAAGACCCCGATTCTACGGTGCGACAGATTGGTCCGGATAAATTTCTTGAAACCGTGCAGTCGGCCACCCCTATCTCCGAGTTCCTTATGGAGACCATGGCACTGGGCCTCAACACCGATAGCCCCGATAACCGGGCAAGGATGTGGAAGCAGGCCGCACCGATGATCAAACGCATGCCGCGCGGCGTCTTCCGCGAACTGATGCTCAGGGCAGTCGCCGACAAAATTGGTCTGGATATTGCCACGCTGGGCGATTACATGGAGCCGGAGGAACCCCAAGGCAAACCGGTGTACCAGCCGCCACAACCGGATTGGGACTACCCCGTTTACCCCGAGGAAGAACCGGTATCCCGGGGCGACAGCGACCAGCCGGTTCAGGCTGGCCACCAGAAGCGAATCAAAATGCCTCCAGTGCACACGCTGATCGCCCTGCTGGCCAACCATCCAGAATTGGCGAAATTGGTCACGGATCTGGACGCACTGCGCAAACTCGATATCGAAGGATTGGATATTTTAGTGCCACTGGTCGAGCTCATCCTTGAAAACCCGGGATACAGCCTCAATCATATACTGGGTTACTGGCGGGGAATGCATGACCCCGCGCAGGCGGATCGACTGGCTAAAATTGCTGCCACCGATCTGCTCAGGCCCGTGGCAAACAGCCTCAGGGACAATGAAAAAGAGTTTCAGGAGATTCAGGATCAGCTGCTTCGCCAGTCGATTCTGAAACTTGAACCACTACAGGTGATTCAGTTCCTGGCAACCAGGGAGACCGTCGATGACCATGACCTTAAGCAGCTGAATAATGCCTGGTCGAAACTGCCATCGGATCAACGGACAGACGAGGTAAAAGCGCTTTTCAATCAAGTCCTTGCAAAATCGAAGCCAAGATAACCAACAGCTGGCTAATTGCAGCCATACCGAAAATCAGGTAAGACAGCGCCGGATTATTACCGTATAATCCGGCGTCCTATTTTGCCCCAACGTGACAGCAGATCGTATATGAGTGGTAACGCACAGCATCAATCCCGGATCAAGGAACTAATTGCCCGCGGACGTGAGCAGGGTTATTTGACCTATGCCGAAGTCAATGACCATTTACCTGAGGATATTTCCGATCCAGATCAGGTAGAAGATATCATTCAGATGATCAACGACATGGGGATCAGCGTTTACGAAACCGCCCCCGATGCCGAACAGCTCCTGATCGCCTCCGGCGACTCCACCACCGATGAAATCGCTGCTGCCGAAGCCGCAGCAGCGCTAGCGGCTGTCGAGACAGAACAACACCGCACCACCGACCCGGTTCGCATGTACATGCGTGAAATGGGCTCGGTTGAACTGCTCACCCGCGAAGGCGAAATAGAAATCGCCAAGCGTATCGAGGAAGGTGTCCGGGAACTCATGGCAGCTCTCGCCGAATGGCCCGCCGCTGTAGATCATCTCCTCGCTGAATACGACCTGATTGAAACCGAGGAGCGCAAACTCAGCGATGTGTTAATCGGTTATCTGAACCCGATGGATCACGTTCCCTCCGCCCTCGCCCAGGCCGAAGCAGCCAAAAACAAGGAAGAGGAAGAGGACGACGAAGACGAGGCGGAAGACACGGGTCTCGACCCCATCGAAGCCAAGGAGCGTTTTGACACCCTACGGCAGTTGAACAACAAAGCCAAAAAGGCGATCAGTCGTTATGGCGTGGCCCATAAAAGCACCCAGCAGCACCTGTCTGCACTGGGCGAACACTTTAAGTTCCTGAAACTGGCACCCCGTCAATTCGAACCCATGGCAGAAGCGGTTCGCGAAGCCCTGAGCCTTATTCGTGCGGAAGAGCGCACTGTTATGGCACTCTGTATTCGCCAAGCAAAAATGCCGCGCACCGACTTTATCAGCCTGTTTCCCGGCCACGAAACCGATGAAAGCTGGGCTACCGGGCTGGCCAAAGGTAAGGAACCCTATGCCGCTGCAATCGCCGTGGTAGAACCGGACATTCAGCGGTCCCAGCGCCGGCTGATGCAGCTCGAAGAAAAAACCGGCCTGACCATCAGCCAGATCAAGGACATCAACCGCCGTATGTCAATCGGCGAAGCCAAGGCTCGTCGCGCCAAAAAAGAAATGGTGGAAGCCAACCTGCGTCTGGTGATTTCGATTGCCAAGAAGTACACCAACCGCGGTCTGCAGTTCCTCGATCTGATTCAGGAAGGCAACATCGGCCTGATGAAAGCGGTGGACAAGTTTGAATACCGTCGCGGCTACAAATTCTCGACCTATGCCACCTGGTGGATCCGTCAGGCCATCACCCGCTCCATCGCCGACCAGGCCCGCACCATCCGTATTCCGGTGCATATGATTGAAACCATCAACAAACTCAATCGTATCTCCCGGCAGATGCTGCAGGAAATGGGCCGCGAACCCACGCCCGAGGAACTCGGCGAAAGAATGGAAATGCCCGAGGACAAAATCCGCAAGGTACTGAAAATCGCCAAAGAACCGATCTCCATGGAGACCCCCATTGGCGACGACGAAGACTCCCACCTGGGCGACTTTATCGAGGACACCAACATCATGTCCCCGGTGGATTCCGCCACCACGGAAAGTCTCACCGAGTCCACCCGCGACGTCCTCAACAACCTGACAGCCCGGGAAGCCAAAGTATTGCGGATGCGGTTTGGTATCGATATGAATACCGACCACACCCTTGAAGAAGTGGGCAAACAATTTGATGTGACCCGCGAGCGGATCCGACAGATCGAAGCCAAAGCGCTGCGAAAACTGCGGCACCCCACTCGATCCGATCATTTGCGCAGCTTCCTGGACGAATAACCTCTTGAAACAACCTGCCGGGACAGCAAGAACCCCGCCCCGGCAACGCAAGATAACAAGACGAATACCTTGGACAGCAATGACACAGACACTGCTATCCCTGCCTCTCAAAGGGCCTTTAGCTCAGTTGGTTAGAGCAGTCGACTCATAATCGATTGGTCGCTGGTTCAAGTCCAGCAAGGCCCACCATTACACCCAGCCGCACCTTTTTGTGCGGCTTTTTTTTGCTTTCAGAACATGCTAACGCTGAAGTCCGATCAGATACCTCGTACTAAAACCCCACCAACCACACCCATCAAAGCAATACTTAATCTCCATATCTCTTTGTTTTATATTGCTTTTTTTATTTTATTACGCACTTTTGTTACGCTCTAGTCGTTAACGTATGTGTTTATGCACACATTCTCTTACGTTACTATCATACCCTATTGACGCATAGTTTTGCTGGTGATAAAGTGACCAACAATTCCTAAAACCGAGGACTTCTAGATGAGCGACACTCCAAACCCACTAGCAGAGCTTGAGTCGATGAAGAAAGTAGCCGAGGCCATGGAAGGCCTTGAAAGTGAGTCAATACACCGCGTCCTTCGCTGGGCAAACGACATGTATGGGGTTGAGCCATCAGCACAACACACCAAGGAAGTTGCCCCAACAGCTCACCCGCAAGTATCGGCAACCGCAGCCAGTCTTGACCCCTTAGAGTTTGAAGATTTTGCAGAAATGTATGCAGCCACGCAGCCTAACTCTGACTCAGAAAAAGCTCTCGTGACAAGCTATTGGCTCCAGTACAAGGAAGGTCAAGCCAATGTGGACACGCAGAGTGTTAACACCATGTTAAAGCACATGGGACATGGCGTTGGAAATATCACTCGCGCCTTTGACAGCCTCACCAAAACAAAACCCCAAGTCGTGGTCCAGCTTCGCAAATCTGGATCATCGAAACAGGCACGCAAGACATTCAAAGTTACTTATGAAGGGAAGAAAGCGGTAGAGGCAATGCTCAGCAACAACACCTACTGATCATGAATTAACTGAAAGAGGCGCGGAGGCCTACATGAGCACAAAATTGCACATCAATCTTTCACAAGGGATCATCGATGTTGAGGGTGATCCGGAGATGGTCCGCGAAATTTATGCAGATTTCAAAGAGCAACTTCTGATATCAAAACCGGTAAGCACTCAAGTTAACTCAAACACTGATAACCTCCCTCCAACCGACTCGAAGGCACCTAAAGCCAGGAGTCGTCCACGGCGCACGACCCAACCAAAACCAAGCGCCACAGAGGAAGGTCCAGCAATATCAGCTAACTCCCCTCAGCTTGACAAAAACTTAGACACGTCGGCCTTGACCAACTTTTATAGCCAATATAGTCCCAAAAACCATCCAGAGAAGATTCTTCTATTCATGAAGTTCTTGGTGGACGAACTGGGCATAGAGGCTCCTAACACAGATCAGATTTACACCTGTTACGAGAAAGTAAACGAACGAATCCCCAAAATATTCGCACAAGCGTTCAGAGATGCCAGCGGCCGAAAATTTGGGTTCATCGACTATAACTCGCCGTCAGACATAAAGGTTACCACCACAGGCACAAATCATTTTAAGTTTGATTTAAAGAAAAATGGTGACGCAGAATGATCGATGCAACTAACAGGTTTTACAACTCCATTGAGGATGCTTCCAATTTAAGCCAGTCGGCATTGGTTGAACTTTTTGTTTACTTCTTGACTGTCGAGCTTGGAGAAGAGTCTGCTACGACCAAGAAAATTACGGAGTGCTTTACCGTATGTGACTTAGTAGCCTCAAAAAGTATTGGAGCCAGACTCTCGGAGGGGGTAAAAGGGAAAAACCCGAAATATATAAAGACCAATGGTGGTTACAAGCTTCAAAGACATATGCGAGAAGATCTATCAAAAAAGATAGGCGCAGAAAGAATTACTATACAGACCAGCGCCACTCTGAGGGGGCTCGAGCAAAAATTACCAGAGGGTGCCGATAAGGAATTTCTAAAGGAGACTATTGATTGTTTCGAGGCCGGCGCCAACCGTGCCACGATCGTAATGGCGTGGATTCTCGCCATGGATCATCTGTTCGTTTATATTCTCAGCAACAAACTCCGACTCGATCCATTTAATGATGTATTAGCGAAGAATACCGACCGGAGCGTTAAAATAAAGAAAGTTTTAGTACGAGATGACTTTTCTGAAATCAAGGACTCGAAGTTCATCGATTTTTGCAGGCAAGCGAAAATTATATCTCCGGACGTTAAGAAAATCCTCGATCAAAAGCTCGACACGCGAAACTCCTCCGCGCACCCCTCAGGGGTAACAATCAACAAAACCAAGGTGATCGACTTTGTTGAGGATCTCGTTGAGAATGTGGTTCTAAAATACACGGTTTAATTAGCTCCGGCTTTTAGTACGCAACTAAGATAAGCCTACTGATTATGGAACTGTCATAGTTCGGCGGAACATCTTTTTTTATGTTTCCCTTTAGTTCTCGCTGCATACTCTCTGCGATAGTGCCCCACTCGTCAACGGGCATCAACTCCGGGAACAGGGCCACGACCTTTCTTTGACCACGCGATCGCTCCAATGCCTCCAGCCGCTTCAGTGTGGCCATTGATACCCGCGCTCTCATGCCACACCAGCCAGCTTAGCAATCATCTCGACCCGCACAGCATGGGACGGATGGCGGCAAGCAATGAAATCGGCTGCACCGTTGAAGCCGGTAAAAGTCTCCACCTCGTCACGGGGAATGCGTGTCTCAATAATCGTCCCTTCGCTCTCCTTCCAAAGCCACGGTTTTTCCCTGTCAAAGACTTGCATACTGACACAGAGGTTGATCGCTATCTTCCAGACTTCCTCCAGCTTCTCGGCACAGACCAACATCGCGTCACCGCCAGCCTCAATGAAGAGGGCGGGCACTGTCTCGCAGTCACCGTGTGGCCAATGTAGCTGGCCTTCGTCCAGACAGAAGTTGGTCATGTTGTCCCAGCGGTGAACCTTCATGTCCGCAGTAGGCAGGCGCATGTCGCCTTCAATCCTGATCTTTTCACGTTGCATCGCAGTCACTCCTGAATTGCTTGATTGGTACAGAGGGGTCATAGGTGCCGACGATCTCCGCACGACCGGGAACTGACATCACTTCCCCGTCCTCTCGTTTGATGATCGTTGTCACCCCGTTGAAAGCCTGAATCTCAGACCAGGCTTTTGATTTGGATTTGTCTATCCGATATTGCGCGGCGGGCTTGATTGGCTCGAACTCGTCGTAACCATCCCAGCGATACTCAACGTCATAGTGTTTGCTCGTACTCATAACGCCCCCAACCTGCGCCGTGCCTCGGCGATGTACGCCCTGACCACAGGTGTCTGAGGCTGGGCGCTGGCGCTTGCCAGCTGTTCAAGCAGCTGCCCCCGCGTATGTCCCAGCGGGGAAAGCTGGGGCACTGTCTCAGCAGGTTGCGCCGTTGCAGCCTCGGCAAACTCTTTGACCCAGCCAAAGCCCATGCTATCGGCCCTCCAGAGCTGCCAGCCTGCTCTCGATCTCATCCATTTGCCGGATCGCACCTAGCGCACCAATCGCCTTGATAATGCGCTCCGCGTGGTCGGTTGATAGCTCCCCGCTTGCGGTAGCCGAAAGCACCTGCTCTACCTGTTTGGCAAGTGGTGCAGATGGATCAAGGTCAAACTCAACCCTTTCAGCTTGTGCAGCCAGCGTAGGCATAACCCGCGCCAGCACCAATGAGGCAGCCTGTAGATCGCCTTCCTTGGCCTTGGCAACTACCACGCCCGCAATCTCGTGAGCGTCGCTGAGCATGGCCTGCGTCACCTTCTGGCGCTTGTCTACAATTCCCTTCGGACGGCCCTTCGGGTTTGGAGATTTCATTCCCGGCTTCCAGTTCGGATTGCCGGTTTTAGGTGCATCTGGATCGGGCTTCCAGTTCTCCAACCATTCCGGCTTTTGTTGTGCATTGGTCATATCGAAACCTTTGATTACATCAGCGCCGGATCAATGCTCGGCAGGGTTGAAGTCCTTCATCACCAGTGCCGCCTCGGCCTCGTTGGTGGCAGCTTGGAGACGTTCCACGTCACGGCGACTTGCTCCGACTGCCTTTTCCAGCTCTTGCAGCAATGCCGGATGGGCGCGTTGCAGCTTCTCCCGCGTGGCCTGCATCACCTTAAGGCGCTGGGCCATCTCGGGATTGGTCGCTTCGTGATACTGGCGTGTGAAATGCTTGTGTTCGATATCCGAAAGGCCACTCAGGTACGGAGGAGCGCCAAGAATTGCCCCTGCTGTGGTTATGTCGCCGCTCTCGATTGCCACAGTTAGGAGCCTCACTCGATCATCCCTGCTAAGGGCTTTTGCATGCGCGCGGATTTCACCATTTATATTTCCTGCGCCAGCGGTCTGCTGTAGCGGCTGGGATAGTTCCTGTTCCGTGTGCTGAATCGCCTTGTCCAATCGTGACCAGGACGACTCGAACTGCTTTTGCAGCTTCGCTGAATACTTGTCCGCCAGTTGGGCAGTCATCAGAACCTTAGCGCGGGGCGTGCGGCTCTCATCAAGATTCACTTTCTGCCGTGCTTCGATCACATGGGCGACCGACTGGTGAGCCGCATCCAGAGTTGTCACAGCGTCTGCGACGTAACCTTTCGCAGCTTCGAAACCGTCAATACTCGTGATGTTCGCCGGATGCAGTGTCGGGGAGACTGTTAGTTTTACTTCGCCGTTGATAGCCATTTTTGGTGCTCCTGTGGAGTGAGTCGTTACTTACTGCTTACAAAGCTATGGCAAAATAAAAAGCACCTACAAATTTATTTATTAAAAACAAACCACTATCAGCCAATATCAAATTCTGCCCACACAACTAGGCGTTAATGGTTCAGGAATTTGGCGGCTGAGCCCGCAGATGGCCACAGTCCGGCGGCAGTACGAGCAGTACATTTGCAGTCGCCGACCTACTACAGAAAAAACAGAATAAATACAGCAGATTAAGTAAAGGGGTAGTAAGGGTAGTATGTGTAGTAAGCCGTATACCCTTTAAGTCAGTTCCTTATATTTCTCGGCTTTGAGAGTTGGCCATCACCCACTACCTACTACACTCACTACCGTTACTGCATCCGGGTATTTTCAACGGGTTAGTCGTGACTCGCGCACTACGGCGGCAGTACCACCTGCCACCGCTAACTGTGGTCATCTAAATCCAATACCCGATAGCACTTCCCATGCTCCCCGTATGCCTCAACGGCCTTGTGCTTATCGACCAACATCAATGCCCCTGATTCGAGCAGCGATCTGATGGTTTCATCGAGAGCTTTAGTTGCCTTAAGCGGATGATTCTTGAACGGTGCCAGTCGTGACGTGTTAGTTGTGAGCACCCGCCGAGTGACAATTCCATCTGAATACAGCTTCGGATTCTTATCTTTGATCTTCCCCTGCAAAATCTTGAGGCAAATTTCCATCACCTTTTTCTGACGAACATCATCGCCGTCACCTACGTCGCCTGACTCAACCTTTTCCATAAAGGCCCGAGCGTCCCTGCGAACAAGATCAATCGCCCACGAGGCATGGTGGAGGCTGATCTTCGGCTCTACACAATTGTCAGCAACTGCTAGCAGGGAAGAGATTTTCAGAGCCTTAAGGTGTGCCCTATTCCAGACGGCTGCACCGAAAGCATCGTCGCCCTTGTTTGCGTGGTTAATTCGCTGCCTGCATTCCTCTTCGAAATCGTCAAGGTGCATCGACGCTCTTGAGTTGAGATATTCAACTTGAATAGGTTTGAAGGGTGGCGTGTCGTTTATTTCAATGGACTTGCTGACCAAGGAATGCAGCGCCTCCCAAGCATTACCATAAAGATCAAGACTCGCCCTGCGATTCGATACAGGCCGCTCCGAAGTAACAAGGACCGTTAGAAAACGGGAATAAAAACCATCTTCCATCATTTCGATGGTTAGAGCGCGATAGAACGTATGCGGGGTGGTCTCACCGAGAAATGATAGGGCTGGCCACTCAACTCCAGGAACACAGTCCGCAGGGTTAGAGCGATAAATCCCTTCCATGTATTCCTTCTCATATGCCTCGGTCAACTTGTCCCCGAACTGCTGATCATGTCCGCCTTGCGCACGCGGCGAGGATATAGTGACGAGACGCTTTCCGAACTCAGGATGCAACGCCAGAAAACCGGGCTTCTCCAATATGCGGCGATGCAAAGCGGGAGCACTGACAAACCGCTCTGAAACAGCAAAGCGGTCGGCTTGAGGTATTCCCACGTTTCGGAGCACCTGGGGTATCAACTTGTGAATGGCATCTTTGCCTGAACCCGTGGGTGCTACCAGCAGATAATACTGACTCAGCGTCGCACCTGTTGGCGTGCGGTAGGCTCGGCCTGCTATGCCTGATAACAGCGCCAGCGTTGCAACGATAGCAACCTCCTGCTGTGGCAAATAACTAGCTCGGTATATGGCAGCGGCTATGTGTCCCGCATCGCCCACAGGCCAGCGCATTGGCAGGTCACCGCATGTAAGGCTCGGGCGACTGTCGATCTCGGCCTGTGTGCCGCTGTGCGCGGTGAGCAAAGCATTGGCTTGCTCCCTGCCGTGCTCCGCATTGCCATTCCCAAAGTTATCTAGCATGGCCTCCGGTGGCTGCCCTAAAGTATTGTCGCTTGGCATTACTAATCACTCCTGTCGAGCAAAGGGCTGCTGGAGCACGCCACCGCATTGTGCAAACAGTGCGATCCAGCGGCCCTTTTTCTTGATTGGCTTACAGGTGCAGTTACTCGACCCGTCAGAGGTGACGGCAAAGGGTTGGCACGCTTCTGGAAAAGACGGACTGAACATAGTCTGTGACATAACTGGTTCAATACGTTTGGAGGTTCTGATGGCTGGTACCAGTGCGGGCCTGCTGGTCTAGGTACTCCATTAGGTCAGCTTCGGCGTAGCGCACCAGCTTTCCGACCTTGCGGAATTTCGGCCCGACTTTTCGATAGCGCCACTGTTCCAGCGTGCCTTTCTTGCCATCGGGGCCAAAGATGAATTTTGCAGCTTGTTCGGTAGTTAGCAGATTCATGAGATCACCTTCTCTCACTGCTGCACCACCAGAAACGAAAATGGGCAGTGCAGCGAAACTGGCAACCCGTTTCTTGGTTGCCCGAATTCCGCGACACTGCCCATGCATTGTGTAGAGTCCTGTCGAACCGCCAAGGCGGCTAAAGCGTCACGCTCAACTGGATAGCGAAAGCAAATTGTCCTTACAAGCTAACGGATCTTCTACGTGCTTGCAAGCAGTAATTTTTAGATTTCCTTTAAATATCAAGATCTTATGAAACGTCTGCCACATGTTTTGCAACACCTGCACTAGGCCTTCATCGGAACCACATTCTCGCCCTTGGCTGCTGCCCGCGCTATGCCGCCCTGCTTCTTAATCCAATCCCCGATTTTTTCCATGGCAGGCATGAGAACTGCTGGGTCAGGGTTGTTGGCGTAGTTCTGCCCATGCACATCATTGGCAAGGTGATTGAGAAGCTGGCGGCGCTGGTCTGAGTCAACGCCCACTGTCTGGGCTACGTCTTCAAAGGTTCGGCGTAGTGCGTGCGGGTGCAGGTGCTCTCCCGCCACCTCAGACACCTTCTTGAACAAGGCTCGCGGGTCACTCAGATAACCTTTCTTGCCTCGCACGGCGGGGAAGACGTAATCATTGCCCTTGATGCGTTCTGCATGGCGGCGGCTCAACACCTCATGCAGTACCGGACCGATGGGCAGCGTTACGGGGTTGTGGTTCTTGGTCTCATGCAGATGGAACGTCGGCACCTTGCTATCGAGTTTCACGTACTTCCATGTCAGCTTGCACGTCTCGCTGACGCGGGTGCCAGTCAGCAGCATAAACGCGATCAGATCAGCACTGATGCAAGTTGTGGTTATATGATGGTCGGGGTTTGAGTAGTCCTCCAGCAATGCCCAAACGGCCCCTATCCTGTCCTTCGGGATACGGGTGGCGCGTGCCCTCTCGGGATTCCACTGCACCAGCCCGCCCTTCTTGAACATTTGGGAGACTGGGTTAACTGGCAGGATCGGATAAGTACCGTCAGCCGTCGCGTTCTTCTCCCTCGCCCAATTCAGCAAGGCGCGAAGATTGCGGAAGGCTTGGTTGGTCTGCACTGGCGCGGTCTTGGATAGCTCGCGGAACTTCTTGATACAGGCGTCACGACTGATTGTGACCACAGGTTTGTCAGCCCAGTCTGAAAAGGTGTTCTCAACACAGCGCCGGATGTCCTCTTTGCTGCTGGGTCGTAACGGCCCGTTCTTGGTGCGCTTGTGCTGGACGTAATCCTCCATCACCTCACGCAATGTCTCGCTCTGCGCCTTGAGCTTTTTCTTCTCAACCTGCGGGTCTTTGCCGTCATACATTTCGAGGAGCTTGGCCTGTGCCCGCTTCCGAGCATCATCTGCACTCAGAAGCTCGAACGGTCCCAGGGTATAGCGGCGAGTCTTTCCGTTGACGCGCCCCTGAACTATCCAGCTCTTGGCACCTGCTGAGGTGATGCGCAGCCCGAAGCCTCGGGTCTCGCTGTCCCAATGGAACACCTGGCCTTTGTCGGTTGGGACCGGAAGGCTTTTGACTTTCGTGTTGGTGAGTTTCATTGCTGCCCCTCCCGCATACAGTGCCATAGGACAGGGCTTGTGGTTACAATATTCATATCGGCGTTGCTCCTGCTAGTTGGAACGTCGGTCACGCGGTCGGGACTGTTGGCGCAGTCGCCGGCCGCCCTTATTTCACGTCCCCGAAGGGCCATGTAAGCAGTAGTGTAAGCAAGGCACCGTGAAGAACACAATAGCACGTAGTATTAAAAATGCTCTCAAAGCACTGATTTATAGAGGGTAAAGTGCTTACATTGAAGGCAGTAGGAGTAGGTAGAACGCCTGTACGTGAAACTCATAATCGATTGGTCGCTGGTTCAAGTCCAGCAAGGCCCACCATCTTTAACAACCCGAACTGCATACCGGCTGGCAGACTTCTGACATAAGCCTTGCCGCCATCCCGCAACAAATACCTCCTGACTCAGAGCAATCTCTCCAGAGGTTGTCAAACCCAGCGCGCGGTTTATACTCAGCCCATGCTCATGATCTAACTGCCTTCATAGCAAAAAGATTTAAAAACAAGGGATTGCTCATGTGTACGAAAAAATAACGAGATTCCGTTATTTTAGATAACAGGAAAAACTCGCTTTACTCTGAAGGGAATCAGGCATTTCCCAACTTTCTTTTCCTTATCAGGTTGTTACAAAGGGGCGCCAAATATCAGATTCGGCAAAACGCACGTGCGCGATATACAAATGTTAGGCAGAAAAAGTGACTGAAACTGAGATCAAACTAGACGACGCCCGCATTCAACTGTCACTCGCGGAGGAAAACACTGAGGACGAAGCTGTTGTGCGTTCTTGTATTAATTCATTCATTTCCCTCGCTAGAAGTGTCACATTTGTCATGCAATGCGAATCGAGCAGCGAGATATCACTTGTCGAGTGGTATCGTGAAGAAATGAATGTCTTATCAAATATGCCTCTTTTGAAGTTTTTTAACGAGCGCCGCGTGTACACCATTCACAAAGGAACAGTCACGCTTCAAAGAACTAGATTCGCTCAGCTCCGGTCTGGCTACTCTACCGATGGTAAGGCGCAATTTGTGCCCGGTTATATTACTGGCTGGCTATTCGATAACACTTGCGAGTTTCAGTTACCGAAGCACGAGTCAGCAATCTCACTCTGCTCAGAGTACCTTAAAATACTGGAAGATCTGGTTAAGCGTTGGGTTCTGAAGAGACAAAATGTATAACCATATTTTCGTCGAACAACAGACGAAGTGCAGCCTAACCAGTGGCTGCAACGGACGCGCAAATAGCGCGCGCTGCTAAGCAAGGCGTTATGCCCTTTTAAAATTAGACACTTTGATTTTAAGAATAATGAGGAAATTATGAGCGACAAAGTACCCAGTGTGATATTTAAAACGCGTGTCCGTGGTGAAAGCGTTGGCGGGAGAAGTCCATTTATCTGGAAGGATATTTCAACAGAAGAGGTATTTTCGGGTAAAAATGTCGTTATATTTTCACTGGCAGCTGTATTTACTGAAACCAGCTCCCGCACTCATCTGCCTGACTATGATGCCAAGTATGAGGAACTGAAATCACTGGGTGTTGATGAAGTGTACTGTTTGAGCGTTAGTGCGCCCTTTACCATGCTTCAGTGGGCGAAAAATTTAGGTCTTAAACATATAAAAATGCTGCCTGATTCACATGGAAATTTTACTCGCCTGATGGGGATGCTGGTTAAAAAAGGGCCAGGTGAGGTGTCATGGCGTTATTCCGCTCACGTAATTGATGGGGAAATAAAACAACTCTTTGCTGAAACCGGAATGATGGATGATTGCCCGGATGACCCATTCGAGTGTAGTGATGTTGACACAATGATTTCTTACCTAAAGAAATAGAGCATCACCTATAAAATGTTTACTGAAACAGCTTCCGGTGAATAGCCTGACAAGACATATTGTGGTTCCCCGCTATATGTATGGCTGATTGGCTACATTATATTTAGGAGAATAGCTGGGCAATGAGGTTCTTATTTAGCCTGACCGCTTTGTTAATCGCATTTCAGACCTACAGTGATGAGCTACCCACATGCATGGAAAACGCGCAAACACAGTTAGAAATAAATCAGTGTGCAGGTATCAATTTGCTAACGGTGAGAAGCAAACTTGAGAACTTGCTTGAAAAAATCAAGTACGCCTACAAGTCAGCAAGCCCTGAATTTTTGACAAAACTCGACGTTTCCCAAAAAGCATGGGAAAAGAGCCTGAAAGCAGATATGGAGATGAAATATCCGCTTGAGGATAAACGCCTACAATACGGCAGTGTTTACCCGATGTGTGCCAGCGGGTTTGAATCCAGGCTCGTACTGGCCCGCATTGAGTTTCTGAAAGAGTGGTTAAAAGGACATGAAGACGGTGACGTTTGTTCAGGCTCGATTATGCACAGTTACTCTATCCAAAGGGATTGTTCTGACATCGGAAAATAGCAATTGGCAAGCGACCATAACACCCCTCAACATTGGCCCAGGGTATCAGTATCTGGCATACACAGGGATTCATACTATATTCTGGCTGACACTGGATCGGTAATAGTCGGACGTAAAACCCCCGGCTATCGGCGACGAATCATCATCCATTTTTATTTTAAACAGCCCCTTTTTTGCAAAGAGGCCCGAACCCATTGGGCAAAAGTATGTTCGATCAGCTAACACTTCTAGCCGAAAACTTTACCCTTTCAGACTCGGTGACGGGTCTGCTGGTGAATACCGGTTTTTTGCTGGCGGTAATCATTATTCTCAGGACGCTCACCGCACGCTTTATTCGTCACAAAGTGAAGGCTCCGGAGCTGAAAGGTCGCCTGCTGGCCAATACGCGCAACGGTTTTCTGCTGTTGATACTGCTGGGTCTGGCGATTATCTGGGGGGACCAGCTGCGCACTCTGGCGTTATCCATTCTGGCTATTGCCGTGGCCTTTGTGGTGGCCACCAAGGAGCTGATCTCGTGTATCACCGGCTCTCTACTGAAAGGTGGCTCGGGATCCTTTAACATTGGCGACCGGATTCAGATCAAGGATTTTCGTGGAGATGTCATCGACCAGAGCCTGTTGACCACGACCATTCTTGAAGTGGGCCCCGGATCCGGCGTCCACCAACGCACCGGCCATGTGATTGTAATACCCAACGCGATATTTCTCTCTGAGCCGGTGGTCAACGAAACCTTTTCCGAGCGGTACGACTTCCATGTGTTCACCGTGCCCTTCATGCGCGAAGATAACTGGCGCGCTGCACAGGAGGCCTTTCTCGCAGCGGCCAACCGACATTGCCAGCCCTACCTGGAATCCGTGCGCCGCCACATGAACAAAATTGGCGAACGACGGGGACTGGAAATGCCGTCGGTGGATCCTCGGGTCACGATTCAGGTGCCGGCAGCCGAAGAGATCCATCTGGTGATCCGAATCCCGACGAAGGCCGGCCAACGAAGCTATATTGAACAGCTCATTCTTTCGGAGGTGTTCACCAACAACGACTTTTCCAGCAAGTCCTCCGAGCAAAAAGCTGTCCGCGAGAAATAAAAAAGGCCCGCCACTGGCGGGACCGAACACGACCAAGACCTACTTCAACCATAGCCTCAGATTAAAAACGTTGTTTCAGCTCAGTCGCCAGCGCCAACCCGCTCAGGTAAGCAGACTCCACCCTGCCACCCAACAGCCAGTCACCACAGACTCCCAACTGCAACTGTTCATCCATTAGACACTCCGCTTCCGGGGATACTTCAGGTATTGCTCTGTCTGTTGCTTTGGGTGTTAGCGCGGTATTGGCATAGCGCCAGCGATGCAGTCGAGAGTACTTTGGCTCCGGCAGCGTTTTAGCCATGAGTCTTTCCAGTTCATGCCACAGGGTCTGCTGAACCTGCCGGGAATCATCATCCAGATGCTGCTCGGCCCAGGTATTGGTTGACTGCACCAGGAGTCCACAACCGCCAGCGCGACCAGGGCGGGATGACTCAAACGCCAGCCAGCCGATAGGGGAATGCTTCACTACCGCCGCCTGCCACAGGCTCTGAAGCGGTTCGGCAAAGCCCAGCAGCAGACTGTAACAGCCGAGCATTGTAGTACCGCACACCTGCTCGTAACCGGTAAAGGATGGCGGCAGCAACGCCCCTACCTGCGGAGCTGGCATGGCGCAGGCAGCCCAGTCAAAAGGGCCGTGACAGGCACCGCTGTGATCCTGCAATATCCAACCGGCAATCGTTTTTTCAAGTGACTCAATCGCAGTATCCAATATCAGATTTTTGCCCTCGGCAGCGAGCTGGCACAGGGTATTCATACCGGGAACTGCCACGTAATGGGGTTCAAACCAATCGCGCCGGTAGGGTTTGTCATCACCCCCCAATGTAATAACCCGAGGACGCCATTCGGCCATATGGCCTGCGGCAATCAGTGGTTTCAGGTAGTTCCGAAAAACCACTGAGCGAGCAGTGAGGAATTGCGCACCGTAATCAAACTGGAAGTCCTCCCCGAGGCGTGTGGCGATACGCCCACCGACGCGCGGAGACTTATCAAAAACCGTCACCTCGGCAAAACCATCCAGTTCACTCGCCAGAGTCAACCCGGACAGGCCGGCCCCGATAATCGCCAGACGGGGTAGCCCGGTTACAGGAGGTATCATCTCGAGGCTTCTCCCCGCATCACAGTGCAATCACGGCATAGCTGGCCAGGGATAACAGGGCCATCACACTGGCGTGAACTCTGAGCCGGTAAAACCAGGGTTCGAGCAGTTGCTGCCTGACCAGAACCGTATCAATCCACAACAGATAGACGAAGCAAAACAGCAATATCACTACACCCCATAACAGGGTCGAGAGGAGAGACACCCAGGACAGCAGGGCAATCATATTGCTGTGCAGGAACAGGTTCAGCGAGCATTGCCTGAACAAAAAAACGCCCCAATGAATACCGGCAATAAATGAAACAATCACCGCACTGTAGGCCATCAGCAGGGTTTGGATATCAAAGGCGAGAAATGTGCTACTCCCTGTGAGCAGCAGGTAACAGGGGGAAAACAGGAATGGCAATATACCACTGTAGGTGAATAGGCTGGCCAGGGTCCGCTTACTTGTCGTGCTACTGTTCAATGATGCTCTCTCTGATAATTTTGTCGCTGCCGATTTTTTCACCAAAGGTTTTGCCCCGGCTGCGCCGGCATCTTTCGGAACAATATTTCACATCCTGCCAGACGCGCCGCCACTTTTTCCGCCAATGGAAAGGCCGATGGCAGACCACACAGATTTTGCCGGGCAGATCAGCTTTTTCCGGCACGCTGCCAACCCGTTTGCCTCGCCATTCCAATCACCAGGGGATTTCCCTGCCCTGCCAATCAAGGTATAGCGCGTGGCCGACCGGTGTCATATTTTCAACAATGGACAGTAACCGTTCCGCCACAAAATCGGCAGAAAACAGTTTGCCTTCCGGTACGTTCCCCTGGAACGGTCTGGACAGTGCTGTGTCGGTGGTGCCTGGATGAAAGGCCACCAACTGCACATTTTTTGCCCGCCTGGCGTATTCGACTGAAGCAGTCTGAACCAGCATATTCAGGGCCGCCTTGGAGGCGCGATAGCTGTACCAGCCACCCAGCTTATTGTCACTGATACTGCCAACCCGGGCACTGAACAGCGTCAGGGTACAGACCTGTTCACCGCGCAGGAAACCCACGAGATGCTTCAACCACAACAGGGGGGTAAACGTATTGGCCCTGAACACCGCTTCAATACTGGACAAATCTATCTCTTCAAGCCGCTTTTCGGGGCGAACCCTGTCACCCTCGTGGAGCATACCGTTACAGATAAACACCCGTGAAAACTCACCGGGTTCATCATTAAGCAGAGCAACAGTCTCGGCGATATCCGCCTCTGAATAGTCGCACGTCAGCCAGTTAACCCGAGCTGGCAAACCTACCTCGGCGGGACTGCGACTGACGGCATAAATCCTCTCAATACGCGGATCCCCGCTTAGTCGGCAAATCAAACGCTGGGCAATGCCACTGGAGGCACCGATCACCAAGGCTTTTGAGCTCATTACTGCGACCCCCGTGACCGGTATGACCAGTCATCAACTATCCGGCTGGACATCTTCCTCATCGCCTGCCTGAGCCTCCTGTCGATCAACCGGCATGCGCCAGAGCTTGCCATCACATACGTAAAAATACGGGCAATCCCGCATACAACCCCGGCAGGGCAACCTTTCAACGGTCTGTTCAGAAGGTGGGGACATTGGTTGATCCTTGGTTAATTGGTGAGTGTACGCTGATATGACCCGATCAGTTCAGCCTGACCCGATACATTGCCGGGAGGGGAATTTTTTATCGTGAAACCATGGTTTTTGTCACTGTCTATGGCTTAGTCTTGACGGAGGTAATAACCTGTCTGGCCATATTGCGCCAGAGGGAAACAATCGGCGAGGCTTTTTGAACGCGTGGAAACAGACAAACTGGCACAACTGAAATCCGGCGACCCGGCACTTTTTGCAGAACTGGTTCGCGACCACCACCGCGCCCTCATCGCCCTTACAGTTCCCATTGTCGGTATCAGTGAAGCCGAAGAAGTGGTACAAAACGCCTGGCTCAAGGCCTACCAGGCCATTGGCAGCTTTGCAGGCAAGTCGGCGATCCGTACCTGGCTGGGTAGCATCGCCATCAACGAAGCAAAAATGCAGCGGCGCCAGAGGAAGCGGGAATTGTTGTTCAGCGATCACGGCGACGAGAACCAGAATACAAAAGATGGCCTGGCACAAAGGTTTACCGAGCGCGGCCACTGGCAACACCCTCCGGCCCATTGGCATATGGATTCTCCCGAGAGCCTGCTGACCGGTGAGCAACTGGCCGAATGTCTGGAGAGACTGCTAACCGCCATGCCGGACAACCAGCGCTGTATTCTCGAAATGCGGGATGCCAGCGGGCTGTCTTTTGAGGAAATCTGTAACGCACTGACAGTTTCTGCATCCAATGCACGAGTACTTCTGCACCGTGCGAGAACACAACTGTTCAAACTTGTTGACCATTATGAGGAGACTGGCGAGTGCTGAGCTGCCGCGACTTTGTGAACAATGCGGATCGATTACTGGATCGCGATTTGCGTGTTTCCACACGTATCGCCCTGCAGATTCACCTGTTGCTCTGTCGGCACTGCCGCCGCTATCTCAAACAGCTGCACAGACTTGTCGAAGCCATCCCCTTTATGCACAACAAAGCCACGGAAGAGGAAGTGCGCAAAGTAATGGACTGTATTCATTCCCACAGCAACCTGTAGTCCACGCAGCAAAAGACCCCGTCTCAGGCAAAAGAAACACAAACGCTGCCTGCATCCGTAACAAATTCCTTTTAACGGCATCAGTTAGACAGATTGCCGACAACATTTATTGTGTGTTTCCTCTTCGTGAAAACGTTGCCGGAGCAGACGCAACCGGCAATCGCATTTTTTTAACGATTGAAAAAACGTCATCAAAACCCGTTATGCGCTGTAACAAAAAACATCCGATGACATCTCAATACGGACACCTTACACAAACAAAACAAGGAACTGACCATGAAACAACCAACAAAAAACACCTTCAAATCCACCATTGGCATGGCCTTTATCTCCACCAGTCTGATCCTGCCCATGGCCAGCATGGCCGACAACCCCTTCGCTGCGACTGATCTCGGCAATGGCTACCAGCTTGCTGGCAAACATGCCGACGGCAAGCCAGGGGAAGGTAAGTGTGGCGAAGGAAAATGTGGTGAGGGAAAAGCTGCCCCGAAGTCTGAGGAAGGCAAGTGCGGCGAAGGGAAATGCGGTGAAGGAAAAGCTGCGCCAAAATCTGAAGAAGGCAAACGTGGTGAAGGCAAACCTAGTGAAGGAAAGTGCGGTGAAGGTAAGTGTGGCGGACACTAATTCGCCAGCTCCCTGCTAATTTCACATACCAGAAGGGCGGCCAAGCGGTCGCCCTTCATCCTTCCTGTTCCCGAATATTCAATTCTATGGGTAAGACCTTATGAGCACAGCGCCATTCATTGACAGACTTCGCAGAGGACTCGACGCAACCGGAAAAGCCGATTTTATTGCCCCACTGCTGTTGCGGTTCTTTCTGGCACCGATTTTCATCACGGCGGGCCTGACCAAACTGCTCGCATTCGAGAGCACAGTAGGCTGGTTTGGAAACCCGGACTGGGGGCTGGGACTGCCTCTCCCCTGGCTGATGGCAGTTCTGGCCACCGCCACAGAGCTGGTTGGCGGATGCCTGTTGTTGTTCGGGCTGGGGACACGGCTGATTGCTATCCCCCTGATGGCCACCATGTTGGTGGCCGCCTTTGCGGTTCACTGGCAAAACGGCTGGTTCGCGATTGCCCCCTCGGACCCGTCAACCAGTATGGCCCGCCCCCTGGCCGCAATCGGTATACCGGCAGCGGAGCAGAGTCTCGAAAACAGCGAGGCAGTGGGTGAACGATTGTCAGCTGCCAGACAACTTCTTAGGGAACACGGCAACTACTCCTGGCTTACCGGCAAGGGCAACATTGTCATTCTGAACAATGGCATCGAGTTTGCGGCCACCTACTTCATCATGCTGCTGTCACTGTTTTTTACGGGCGGTGGCCGCTACTGCAGTGCAGACTACTGGATAGGTCGCCGGTGGCTCAATAACAGGGACTGACGTCCGGCGTCTGACGTTCATACTGTTCAATGGTTGGCCAGCACAGAGTCCCTCGGCACTCAGGAACAGGAAAATATCCGCTCAGGGGTTAAATTACCCTAGAATAGCGCCGGTATCAGATGTTGATGATCGCTGTTCGGGAGGAGACGTGTATGGAGGTGGACCATGTTGTCAAAGTGGTCGATATGGGTATCGATACCCACCAGGAATCCGTGGTGTACATGCGCAAGGATTCACCAGTTTGCCTCTCAGAAGGGTTCTCCGCCAGCAGTCGCCTGACACTGAAAAGCAATGGTCACTCGCTGATTGCCACCTTGAATGTGGTGGACAATCACATTCTGCCTGAGGGCTGTGCCGGCCTGTCAAAGGTCGCCATGCATGACCTGCAGATCAAAAGTGGCGACAAGGTGAAAATTCATAACGCACCATTGCTGAACTCACTGAGCCTGGTCCGCAAGAAAATTTACGGCCACAAACTCAGCGAATCCGACATCAAAAGTATCATCACGGACATCAGCGGCCACCACTACACCGACGTTGCCATTGCCAGCTTTCTCAGTGCCTGTGCGGGCAACAGGCTGGATGTGGACGAAATTATCAGCCTCACCAAGGCGATGGTGGAATGCGGAAAACGGCTCGAGTGGCCGGGCCACCTTCGTATTTTCGACAAGCATTGCATCGGTGGATTGCCGGGCAATCGCACCACACCGATTTTGGTTTCCATTGTCAGTTCAGCCGGACTGATTATTCCGAAGACGTCCTCACGGGCGATTACCTCGCCATCGGGTACCGCAGACACCATGGATACCCTGACCAACGTCAATCTCAAGCTGGAGGAAATCCGTCATGTGGTCGGTGCCACCGATGCCTGTCTGGTGTGGGGCGGCGGGGTCAGCCTGAGTCCAGTTGATGATCTGCTGATCCGGGTGGAGCGGGCACTGGACCTGGATGGCGAAGGCCAGATGATCGCGTCAGTGTTATCCAAAAAAATAGCGGCGGGCTCAACCCATGCGGTAATCGATATCCCCGTTGGCGCAACAGCAAAAATCAGAACCCAGGAAGAAGCCAAAAGGCTGGCATCCATGTTCACCCTGGTGGGGGCGGCCTGTGGCATCCAGCTTCGCTGCCTGATTACCGATGGCAGTGCTCCAATCGGTTATGGCATCGGCCCGGTTGAGGAGGCCCGGGATATTTTATCCGTACTGCAATGCCAGGCCGATGCACCTCAGGATTTGCGGCAACGTTCGCTGTTTCTCGCCGCCAACCTGCTGGATATGGCCCAGGCCAACGGCGTTGCAACCTGCATCGATCAGGCCACGGAAATACTGGACAGCGGGCAGGCATGGTGCCAGTTTCAACGTATTGCCAAGGCCCAGGGCGGTCTGAAAACCCTGCCCAATGCCCGTTTCCGGCATATTGAGGTGGCCGATCGGGACGGCGTGGTCACGGCAATCGACAATCGCAGACTAGCCAGAGTGGCAAAACTGGCTGGAGCACCGACCGATCCGGCAGCCGGGCTTCGTCTGGCGGCTTCACTGGGGGAGCCTGTCACTAAAGGACAGCCGCTCTTTACTCTGTTCTCCGAGAGCCCGGGAGAACAGGATTATGCGCTGGCTTTTTACCGGGATAATGGCCCCGTGTTTACGATTGGGAAGTCGTCATGAAGCCTGCCGACCAACATCAGCCCCTGTTGTTCTCCCTTGATGACCATCCCCTGATGGTACCCCTCTGCCGCGAACTGGCAGCGACCCTGGGAACGCTCGAGACCCGCCTGTTTCCGGATGGGGAAACCTATCTCAAGGTTGCCACACCGGTGGCAGGCCAACACTGCATAGTGGTGGCCAACCTGGCCAACCCGAATGATAAATTGCTTCCGCTGATATTTCTGCTGGAAACCCTGCGGGAATTGGGAGCAAGCTCGGTGGGCTTGGTGGCCCCCTATCTGTGTTACATGCGTCAGGACTGCCGTTTTCATAAGGGCGAAGCAGTCACCTCGCGTTTATTTGCCCGCATGCTGTCAACCCATATCGACTGGCTTGTGACAGTGGACCCGCATCTTCATCGCTACCATTCGCTTGCCGACATCTACACCGTACCCAGTGTCAGTGTTGAAGGCACAACGGCACTCACTGACTGGCTGACCGATCAAGCGTCCCTGTTACTGATCGGGCCGGACAGCGAGAGCGAGCAGTGGGTATCGCGGGTTGCCCTGGCCAGCGGTCATCCCTATGTGATCGGCGAAAAGCAGCGGCACGGCGACCGCGATGTGATGGTCACACTCCCCGACCTTTCAGGCTATCAGGATCGAACCGCGGTGATCATCGATGATGTCATCTCCAGCGGCCAAACCATCCTGAAGTGTCTTCAGGCGGTGCGGCAACAGGGTATCAGCCGGGTTAAATGCGCAGCGATCCACGGTATTTTTGCCGACAACGTCGATGAGCGGCTGATGCAATCCGGACTGACGGAGCTGGCCACCTGCAACACCATCCCCCATGCCACCAACCGTATTGACGTGACTCCCCTGCTGGTTCCCGCCATTCAGCAATGTTTGGGAATAGGGGGCAATCAGGGTTCTGGCAACAGATAAACGGGTCAGGCGACCCTGGCAACCACCGCAAACAACGGGTCGCCGGATGGGGGACTCCGATCCATCAGCTCAATCTGCCGGTAGCAACCGGCCTCCTCAAGAAAGGTCTTGATCAGATAGGCGCGCTGCTCATCATTCAGATACAACCAGGCAGCAGTCGCCTTCGATTCAAAGTAGCGATTTGAATAGGTGATAATCAACGGGGCGTCAGGCTTGAGCACCCGACCCACATCCCGCAACACCGCGACAGGATCCGTCAGATAATCAATCGAGACACAGATCAATACGGCATCAAATTCCCCGTCAATAAACGGCAGTGAAGGTTCACGGTTCAGATCGTGCACCACCCACTGGTCGAGCTGAGGATTCCGCGCCATCTCCCGGTCGTTCATGCCAAGACCGACCACGCGACTGAGTGCCAGCTCCTCGGGCAGATGGCTGAGCCAACTGCTCATCAAATCCAGCACCGCCGTCCCGGCAGACAGGTATTCGCGGTACAGTTCAGTCACCCGATCAATCGCATCGGGATCAATATGGCTGACAAAGCGCGGAATCCGGTAGAACTGGTCATCCGGGGCCTCGTCCATGCGCCGAAAAGTGCTGTCAGTCAGCTGGATTTTATACTTCTTGTCAAAACGCATGAACAGCAGACTAAACCAGACCCGATCACCGGTAAACCTTTCGATTCACGATATGCCAGGCACTGTTATCAACCGCTGCAAAGTGCTACGTTTAATAGCCGAATAATAATTCACCGGGAAAGCCCTCCGGTTTTGTCACTGTCGTGGTTTGAGCAGACATTATGAAAATATCCACCACCCAACAGGGCAATTCTGCCAATCGCAAAATTGATCCACGTTTCGAGGCGGCCCTGGAGGCAATTGACCGACAGCACTTTATCAATTGCGAAAATGGATCGCTGGTGGCGGGGGAAAGTATTCCCACCACAGAAGTACTGAAACAGATATTCAGTGTGCTGACTTTGCCGAACTACCCCAGAGTCCTGCATGTGGGCGCAGGGCTGGGCTACCCCTGTGCAGTGCTGGCCAAAATCGCCAGCAAGGTCGTCGGTATCGAAAAGGTCGCCACCCTGGCCGATGCCGCAATGGACAAGCTCAGCCAGCTGCAACTGAAAAATGTCATTGTGCTGCACGGCGAAGGCGAAGAGGGCTCGGCACAGTTTTCGCCCTTTGACATCATCATGGTCACCACGCCCGGCCTCAAGACGCTCTCGACCCTGCTCCACCAATTGGCCCCGGGCGGTCAGCTGGTGTGTGTTGAACGAACGAAATCGACACTGTTGAAACTGGTCAAGTACGTTCAGGACGAGCAGCAGAAAATCCATCGTATCGAACAGGGGCTGGTGAGCTTCGACAACAAAAGAGACCAGACCCTGATTGAACTCGGCATCGTCAACCGGGAAATTCTCAACGAGGCGAAAATCCGCGCAAAAGCCAACAACAGTCTGATTATCGATGAAGTCCGGCAACTGATAAATGTGGATGATCTGGCGTTATACCGCTCCCTGGCCAAGCGCTATAATTTGGAACTGGGCAACGTCGATATTTTGCTCAGGCGACTTGACCCCGCCATTTTCAACCGTTTTTCCCAGGCCTTTCTCGACCATCACCGTCTGATCCCTCTATTCACCGATCACGACACCCTCCGGATTGCCACCAGTGATCCGGATGCGTCGATGGATGAAATCCAGCAGGTTTTCCCTCGGCACAGGCTCGTAAAAATCCTGGTCACACCAACAGATTTCAGACGCCTCTGGTCCGCCACTGACCTCTCGGTTCAGGCTCACACCACCCCCCTGCCCGACTATGAGGAAAAGGTCCTTGCGGAGAAAGATCAGGACCTGCTGGGCAAAGCCAAGCCGGAAGTGGGCGCCCACCTGATCTCGCTGTTTGAAGCCATGTTGCTCGATGCCGTGGCCGAGCGCGCCAGCGACCTGCACATTGAGCAGTATCATCGCACCGTGAGAATCCGCCTGCGGGTGGATGGTGAACTGCGTGACCTGCCGCACTACGAGATCACTCCCGGCGAACTGCGTGGTCTGATCAACGTGATCAAGCTCCGTGCCGACCTGAATATCGCCGAACGCCGTTTGCCCCAGGGTGGCCGTTCGCGGCTGCGGGTGGGGGACGCGCTGTTCGATTTGCGGATTCAGGTGCAGCCCTCACTGCACGCCGAGCATGTGGTCATCCGCCTGTTGCCGCAAAATTCTGAGCTGATCAGCATTGACAAGCTTGGGCTGTCCAGTGCCATTGCCGACAACTATCGGCGGCTACTGCGCAACCCTGCGGGTCTGGTACTGGTGGTTGGCCCCACCGGATCGGGCAAAAGCACCACGCTGTATGCCGGCCTACAGTTACTGGCCGATGATGGCGCCCGAAAAGTGATTACCGTGGAAGACCCGATCGAATACTCCATTACCAATATCCAGCAAACCCGGGTCAGGCCGGAGATCGGCTTCAGCTTTGCCGATGCCATGCGCTCCTTTGTCCGCCAGGATCCGGATGTGATCCTGGTGGGTGAAATACGTGATAACGAAACCGCTGTCGAAGCCATGCGGGCCTCTCAAACCGGCCATGTGGTGCTCTCCACGCTCCACTGCAACGATGCTGTCGACGCCATGCAACGGCTCTATGACCTGGGTGTTCACCCGAACTCGCTGGCCAGTGAACTGCTGGCGGTAATCGCCCAGCGGCTGGCAAAACGTATTTGCCTCAACTGCCGGGTTCCGGCAGAGCCGGATGAGGCCATTCTTCGGGAGGTGTTTCCCGATGGCACTCCCCACAGTTTCCGCTCCTTTATCGGCAAGGGTTGTGAGCAGTGCAATGACAGCGGCACCCACGGCCGCATGGGGGTTGTGGAATACCTGCACATCGACCCGGAGCTGCGCAATGCCATCGCCCGCCAGATTCCGGTGGGAGAGCTGCGCAAACTGGCACTGGACTGCGGACTGGTAACCATGCGCGACAGTGCCCTGGACCACGTTATTCAGGGCAACATTCCTCTCTCCGAATTACCCCGTATTCTCCCGGCCGAGCGGATGGCACCCGAAGCTCGCTGGCAGTGGGAAAAACCCTCCTGAGACATTGAGCATGAATGACAAAGCCATACAGAGACCCAGTGCCGAGAACCTCTACCGGGACGAGCTGGAACGACTGATTGACTGGGATCCGGGCCCGGCACCACCGGGCTGGAAGATGTCTCCATTCGCTGTGGAAAAATTTATCCTCGGCGATGACAAACTGGGGATTCAGCGAAAATTTGTCGCCCAACGGGAGCTGGTGACACGGATTATTATCAGTCTCGCCACCAACCGGGGAGCCATGCTGATCGGCGAACCGGGCACGGCTAAATCCTGGCTGTCGGAATTATTGGCCAGCGCCATCTCCGGCCAATCCACCCTCACCATTCAGGGCGGGGCCATAACCAATGTCAGCCAACTGCTCTACAGCTGGAATGAAGCCCAATTGAAGAGCGCCGGGCCCACACCCGATGCGCTGATTCCCAGCCCGGTTTATCAGGGCATGATGGAGGGCCAGCTGGTGCGTTTCGAGGAAATTGCCCGCTGCCCGCAACACATCCAGGATGCCATGCTGTCGATCATGTCAGAGAGGCAAATCCTGGTGCCTGAACTCGGCCGCGAAAACGGCGTCCTTTTCGCCCGCGAGGGCTTCAATATCATTGCCACCTCCAACTCCCTGGACCAGGGCGTCAATGCCATGAGTGCCGCCCTCAAGCGTCGCATGAACTTCGAGACCATACCGCCGATTCGGGAACTGCAGGACGAAATTGAGGTGGTCGCCAGTGAATCGGAAAAACTGATTCGCCTGTCAGGCGTCGATGTGAAGCCCGATGCCCAGATCATCGAGGTGCTGACGACGATTTTCCACGAGCTGCGCAACGGGCAGACGCTGGATGGACGCAGTACCGACCGACTTGCAGCCACCGTGATGTCCACCGCAGAGGCCGTGTCTGTGGCTCACGCCATGGGCGTGCACGCCTACTACTATCGTAGCGGCAAGATGGTGATGGGAGACCTGGTGCATTTCCTCATCGGGGCGGCCCTGAAAGACAACAAAGACGATCGGCGACGCATGAAACACTATTTTGAAACCGAAGTGGCCGTCAAGGAAGGCGCGCACTGGCAAGCGGTATTTGAACAGCGGCGGTTACTGTAAATCCTCTACAAAAGAGGCAGGGGCTAAAACTGCTCTCAGAGATCCAGGTATCTGAAGCCACTATCACCGGCGCCCGAAAGAAACCATCTCAGAATAATCAGCAAGGCAGAAAACCCGGTCAGCGCATCGAGAAGCCACCCCGGCAACCTATATCACAGAGGTTTGAGTCAACCATGACCTTTCACCCCTTCGGCTATTTACAAACAGTCCGTCTCTCGCGGATCGCATCGCCAAAGGCCCTGAATAACGCAGCATAAAAAACGTCCTCCGGGTATTGCCACTCGGGGTGAAATTGCACACCAACGCCGAAGCGGCTGTGATCGGCCAGCCGCACAGCTTCCACCAGTCCATCGGGAGCGACAGCTTCCACCTCCAGGCCCTCCGCCAACCGATGAACGCCCTGGCTGTGAACCGAGTTGACCCGCACTTGCCGGGATCCGGCGAGGGTAGTCAGTAGCCCGCCCGGCGTCAGGGTAATGTTGTGGGCATAATCGTACTGGCCTTCTCTGGGGAGGCTCCGGTCTTCCCGATGATCGAGCATCCCCGGCACTTCATGCACATACTGATAGAGTGAACCACCAAGAGCCACATTCAGTTCCTGCATGCCGCGACAAACCGCAAAGAGCGGAATGTTTCGTTCGATGGCGCGGCGAATCAACGGCAGGACGGTGGTGTCGCGCTGGGGGTCCAGCAGGTTACCGGAACGGCTTGGCTGACCATAGTACTGGGGGTTCACGTTGGAAATATTGCCCGTGAGAAACAGCCCATCCAGCGAGTCAAAAACCTCATCCAGGGCACAGATGTCCGCAAGAGAATGCAGATCCCGACCGGCACCCACCGCAGGCAGCAGAACCGGTCTCACGCCGGCACCATGGGCCAGAGCGTTGATATATTTTTCGCCGCTGCCATGAAAGGGATGCAGCCCCTGCATCACCACATCACAGGGAATACCCACCACTGGCCAGTGTCCAGCCATGTTCACCTACTCCTGAATTGCGTGTGGATAATCCACCAAATCTGATTTGCATTTCCTGTTTGCACTGTCAAATAACACCCTCTGCCTTTAGCTGTTGCAAGGCAGCTTCATCCAGTCCCAACAGTTCGCCCAACACCTCGGCGTTGTGACTGCCCACCTCGGAACCCGGCCAACTGGTATTGCCGGGAGTCTCGCTGAGGCGGGGGATCATCGCCGGAATTTTCAGCGGCTCACCATTGATCTCCACCTGCTCGAACAGACCCCGCGCATTGAAGTGGGGATCCGCCAACATATCGCCGGCGTGATAAATCGGTCCTGCAGGGACACGCTGCTCGGCCAGCAACGCCAGCAGTTCTGCACTGGGAACTCCGCTGCACCAGGCCGACAAGGCGCTATCGATCTCCTGCTCGCACTGCACCCTGCCGGCATTATCAGCGCAGCGGGGGTCCTCTGCCAGATCCGGCCTGCCCGCCGCCAGCATCAAACGTTTGAAGATAGAGTCGCCATTGCCACCGATCACCACGCACTTGCCATCGGCGCAGCGGTAGGTGTTGGTGGGTACGATACCGGTCACTGTGGTACCGGAGGGTTCACGGATAATGCCGGCGCCATCGTATTCCGGCACCACGGCCTCCAGCAGATTGAACATCGCCTCGTAGAGCGCCACATCCACCACCTGTCCCACTCCGCTGGACTGTCTGGACAGCAGCGCCAGCGCCACACCGAATGCTGCATGCAACCCGGCAATACTGTCGCCAATGCTGAGATTGGGTCGCACCGGGGCCTCGCCGGGAAAGCCATTCAAATAACGAAAGCCACTGATCCCTTCACACACCGAGGCAAAACCGGGCCTGTTTGCATAGGGGCCGGTCTGGCCGTAGCCGGAAATACGGGTGTAGACCAAACCGGGATTGGACTGTCTGAATTGCTCCGGACCCAGCTCCCAGGCTTCCATGACCCCCGGCCGGAAATTCTCGATCACCACATCGGCCCCATCGATCAGCTGCTTTGCCAACTGCCGCCCCCGCGCCGTCTTCAAGTCCAGGGTAATACATTTTTTGTTGCGGCCGAGGCTCCGCCACCACAGGGATGTGCCGTCCCTGACCACCCGCCAGTTGCGCAGCGGGTCACCTTTCCCCGGCGGTTCGATCTTGATCACTTCAGCCCCGAAGTAGGCCAGCAGTGCCCCGGCGAAGGGGCCGGCCAATAATTGGCCGAGTTCGATCACCCGGTATCCCGACAAAGGCTTCATCTCAGTCACAGCTTTCTCCCGGTTATAACAACACGGCCAACAGTACGGGTACGGCAACCAGCGCCATGACCGTGGAGGCCACCACAATACCCGCCACAGCGGTCGGCTCCTGGTCATACTTCAGGGCCAGTAGATAATTGAATACTGCCGCCGGCATAATGGCCTGCAGCAGTACCACACCCCGGGCAGTGCCGGTAATATCCAGCCACTCAACCACCAGCCAGGCCATCACCAGACCACCGCCAATTCGCAGCGTCGAGTAACCCAGACTCCGCCACCATCCCGACGTACTCAGCGTGGAGAGGGAAACACCCAGCGTGATCAGCATCAGTGGAATGGTGAACCCGGCCAGCAGTTCAACAGACCGGTCAAGCCATTGCGGCAGTGCGATATTACCCACCAGAAGAACGAGTCCAATAATGACCGACAATATCAACGGCTGAAAGGCAAAGCCTTTCAATATTGACCAGATATTGCCGGATTGCCTGTCGAGCAGCGGGATGCCAAATACCATCATGGCAGTCATCTGTACGATGAAAAAGCCCACCGCCAGCGCCAGCCCTTCCTGACCAAAGGCAAACAGGCAAAGCGGCAACCCCATATTGCCATTGTTGGGAAACGTCACCGATGGCAGCAGCGCCCGGATATCGCCACCAGTGGCACGAATGGCCCCCCAACCCAGCAGTGCTGTACCTGCCAGCACAAGTGCCGCGGCACCGGCAACCTCGGCAAACTCCGACCCTGAAATCTCCGATCGACTGATCGCGGAGACCACCAGACAGGGCGCACCGATATTCATCACAGCACGGGTGACAAATTCTGCGGCGTAAGGCACCCGGGAGCGGCCCCAGCAATAACCAATGGTGATGGCGATCAATACCGGCGCCATCACATTCCAGAGAGCCAGAAACATTATTTGTTGATCCCCGATGATTCATCTGTCCACGGCGTTATACTGCACCTGTGCAGCGCGTGAAAGTGCAACATACCGCAAGGAACTTTCACCTGCCAGCCATCTCTAAGACCGCTAGCATTACTGGGCTTTTCACTATGGGGTATCCACTAAAATATACTACCGGCGCGTTGATGCTACTGCTTACCTTTGGCAGTCTGCCCGCTGCTCAAGCTGATACCCCGGCTGACCCACCAAAAAAAGGCACTGTTGAACAGGGCACTGAGCAACACGAACCCCGCCTGGCTATCCAGAGTGGCCCGGCTCACGATGAAACCACTGTTCAGACAGAAAAGTCCGACCTCCAACCAACCGAAGCCGCCGAAGCCGCCGAAGCCGCCGAAGCCGCCGAAGCCGCCGAAGCCGCCGAAGCCGCGCAGATTATTGCCGATTACCAGTCGGCTATTGACCGGCGCGAAGCACTGGTCGGCCCTTTTGATCCGGAATTATCCGAGTTGACTTTTGCGCTGGGCAATACTCTGCAGCGCCAGAACCGTCTGGAGGAGGCTATTCAGGCCTTCCGTCATGCCATGTACGTGAATCGTGTTAACAACGGCGTTTACAGCCTGTCTCAGGAACCGATGTTGCGCGGCATTATCAATACCCACATCCAGCTCGGGCTCATCAGTGAGGCCGCCGAAGCCTACCAGAAACTACTCTGGCTGCACCGCAAAACCTATGGTGCCGATGATCCCCGCACACTTCCGCTGCTGGACGAAATCGGCCAATGGCACTTGCGGGCCTACAATGCCCGGGGGCGCAGAGACGATATCTACCATCTGAATATTGCCCATGGCGTCTACAATCAGGCACTGGCCATGACCGCGCAGCAACACGGCGAGGATCATCGCAGCATGACCGGGCTGCTGTATAACTCGGCAATGACGGACTACTACCTCGACAGGCATCAGAAAAAATACGCCAACAGTTGGGAGAATACAGACCTCCTGTCTGAGCGGTTTCAGCAGGCGCGCTGGGTGGCAGACGACCCATTCCTCAACAAAAACTATTTTCAGAACGGTCGCCGGGCAAATGCCAGAATGATCGATATTCTGGAACAGGATCCCTCGACATCCGCGGCCGATAAAGCCACCGGTTATATCAAGACCGGCGATTGGCTGATGCTATTCAATCTGACTGGCCCGGCCATTGACGCCTACCAAAAAGCCTACCGCGTCTTGCAGCAGACGAATGACACGGCACTGATTACCGCGTTGCTGGGTGAGCCGAAAATGCTGCCCAGACCGATCGATTCGGGCATCATGGCGATTGAACCCGTGGCCGCTGGCCAAACCACCCCTGCCGAACCCTCACCACAACAACCGGAAACCCCAATGCCTGACATCACGGAAGCTGTGACCAGCCCGTCAATACCCGCGGCCTATGTGATGCTTGCCGTTGATATTTCCGAAAAAGGGCAACCCCGAAAAATCACGACATTGAGTGTTTATCCGGAAGGGGACGATGGGCTGGAAGGCAGGGCAAGGAAAACCATTATTGATACCAAATTCAGACCGCGCTTCGACAATGGCCAACCCGTGCCAACCGAAGCATTGCCGGTCAAGGTCCTGATACAGTAGTCTGCCACTGATGAATCGATCATTTCTCATAATTCTACTCAGCGTTGGCCTGCTCGGTGCAACGGGGTGTCAGAGTCCGACCCAGTCCCCCACTGCGCAGTCGCAGCAGCCACCAAAACCGCAAGCCCAGTCCCCGGCGACAGAGGAGACCAGCGAGCAGGACAGTCCTCCGGAAACAGCTTCGACAACAGGCGCGAGCCAGTCCAGTGACACCAGCGAGCCCAGCGAAATGAGTGAAGCCAACCCCGATCAGGGTAGTCCCGCAAGCCAGGCACCGCCTCCCCCAAGTGGCGCCCTCAGCACAGATGAAGAAATTGCGGTTCTCGATCAACAGCTGGATGCCTCCATGGCTGAATTTGACGGTATGATCATGGATGCACGGGCCGCCGCTGCCGAGCGAGAACAGGACAGCGACAGTGAAGGCGCACCCGCCGGCGCGGGAGGCCCGCTATTTGAAGAGGCAGATATCACCGAGGAGCTCGGGGGCGGCCCATTGGGAAAATCAGGGAATGAGGAAGCCAGTGGCCCGGACGGCGCCAGCGAACCACCATCGGGACAAGCCACCACCTACGGTGGAGACGGTGCAATCATCGGTCGCAGTGGAGGCAGTACGGTTCCAGCAAATATTCCCGATGGCCACGATGACGATATTGTGGCTCGCCAGATCCGTGAGGCAGCCATGAAAGAACAGGACCCGGTATTGAGAGAAAAACTCTGGGACGAGTACCGCAAATATAAAGAGGGGCGATAACAGGTTGGCCAACTGGAAGTATCTACTACAACGGGTCTTCGTATTGTCTGCGCTGCTGTTATTGGCGGCCTGCAGCACCAACCGGGTCACCAGTACAGTCGTGACACCGCTGGAGCAGCAGACTGCGCCAGTGGTTGAGTCACAGCTACTCGACTTGGCAGTGCTGCCTTTCGAGCCCGGTCTGGAAAACATCGAATCGGACGATACCAGTGTCTCGCCAACCGTGCGCACAGCCGAAGCACAGTACCTGCCAAACCAGCTGGCCGCGACCATTCAGAAAACCGGCGCCTGGGGCGCAGTGCGACTGGTACCCGGTAAGGAAACGGTCACAGAGGTCTATGTGGCCGGGAAAATTGTCGCCTCCAACGGCGAAACACTGGCACTGGATATCACCGTCACCGATTCCAGCAACCGCCACTGGTATACCAAGTCCTACACCGAAACGGTGGGCAACTATGCCTACAACCGGCAAAACCAGTTACAGCGAGACCCGTTTCAGGGCCTCTATAACCGGATTGCCAACGACCTGCTGGAATACCGTCAGCAGATGAGTTCGGCTAATGTCAAAAAGCTGCGCACCATAGCGGAACTGCGTTTTGCGCGGGATTTTTCCCCGGAGGCATTCAGCGACCATATCAGGGAGACACCGGGTGGCCAACTGGAAATCAGCCGTCTGCCGGCTGAGAATGATCCTATCCTGCAACGCATCCGGCAGATTCGCCAGCGCGACTACCTTTTCATCGATACCATGCAGGAACATTACGACGCCTTTACCCGCCGCATGGACAGCCCCTATCAGGAATGGCGGGCCGCCAGTTACAACGAGCTCGTGGCGCTCAGAGAATTGAAACGCCAATCGCGCAATCGCACTATCGGCGGGGTAGCCGCGATTATCGGCGGTATTCTGGCCTCCGGCAGCAACAGCGGTTCAGGACGCGCTGCCGGGGCAGTGGCTATCGGTAGCGGGGCCCTGCTGGTAAAAAGCGGTCTGTCAAAAAGAGCCGAACTGCAGATCCATGAGGACACGCTCGCCGAGCTCGCCCAATCGCTTGAAGCCGAAATAGAACCCAGGGTCATTGAGCTGGAAGATCGCACAATTACCCTGACCGGCAATGCCGCCGCCCAATATGCACAGTGGAAAACCCTGCTGCGGGAGATTTACCAGGCCGAACGCGGTGGAATTTAAGCCCCATGAGTACAAGTAACGACCAGGACCCGATCAGGCCGAGCGACATAGCATTTACTCCCGTCACCGCCGACGACAACGGCAAAGCGGAGAACCTGCCCTGGCAACAGCGACGCGCCAGCTGGGTGGCGCTGGCCATCTGTGTGTTGCTGGCATTGGTAGTGATCTTTGTACTTCCGACACTGGTTCAACCGCCGGACACCCCCCCTGTGCCAATTTCATCCGACCGTCCCGCCACCCCGACAGCGGAATCACCGTTTCGCGACGCACAGTTAGCCACAGCGAGGCGTGCGGCACAGGATGTACTGAGCAAGATCCTGGAAAAGCAGGCCTTTCTCGAGAGCAAAAATGTAGAACTCTGGGACAGGGAAGCCTTTGACAGGGCACTTGCGGTTGCTGCCACTGGCGATACCCACTATCGCCAGCGCGCCTTCGATCAGGCACAGGACGCCTACCAGTCAGCCCTGGATCAACTCATCGCACTGGAAACGGCTATCCCTCAGCGGGTCAGCGACGCACTGGCGGCGGGACAAACCGCGCTCAACAACGGTGATGCTGAGGAAGCAACCCGGCAGTTTGAACAGGTGCAGGCCATTGCGCCGGATAATGCCGAGGCGGCCCGTGGCCTGGCCAGAGCCGAGGTGCTGGACCAGGTCATCGAGCTGGTGGCGGAGGCCGCCATCGCCCGGCAAAACAACGACCTGTCCCAGGCCAGAACCCTCTATCGGGAAGCGCTGGAACTGGACGCTGACCACATGCCCGCCGCTGCCGGACTGGAAGCCGTCGATGCCAAAATCCTGGACAACCGGTTTAATGAGGCCATGAGCCGTGGTTACACCGCACTGGAACGCAACCAGCTGGACAGCGCAAAAACCGCGTTCAAACAGGCCCTGCAACTCAAGCCGGATGATCCGGCGGCCCGCAGCGGGCTCACCCAGGCATCCAGCGCCGCCACCAAGCAAACCCTTCAATCCCTGCTGAGCCAGGCCACAGCGCTGGAAAGTCGCGAGCAGTGGCATCAGGCCCGGGATACTTACGCCAGGGTTATGGCGATAGACAGCTCCGTGATGGAGGCCCGGCTGGGGCAGATTCGCAGTGCCGCCCGCGCACAACTGGATGACCAGATTCGCGGCATACTTGATCAGCCGCTGCGCCTGTCATCCGATAACGTACGACAAGAGGCTCAACGGATTCTGGCAGACGCACGAGCCATCAAGTCTCCCGGCGCCAAATTAAAGGAACAGATCAGCCGCCTGGATCAAACGGTGAAAACAGCGACCACCCCCGTTCGGGTAGAGCTGGTGTCCGACCAGGACACCCTGGTCACACTCTACCGAGAGGGTGAACTCGGTAAGTTTCAGCGCAAGCAGATCTCACTGATTCCCGGAAAATACGTCGCAGTGGGAACCCGTCGCGGCTATCGGGATGTCCGGGTGGAGTTCCAGCTTGGCCCGGAGGGACTCAGCCAACCGGTGGTAGTGATCTGTAAGGACCCGATCTCGTGACCGATCATCGGCAACAGCCACAGGCTATCGAGCCGGCAACCTTTGTGCCCCTGGGCGAGACCGCTGCCAGCAGACGTTTCACCATCAAACCCCTGACGGGCATCATCGCCGCAGCACTGCTGATGAGCGGCCTGATTCTGGGGTTTTTGTTCACGGCCAAATCGGTGGTCGTACAAGTCAGCCCCTCCAGCGCTGATATCTCGATCAGCGGCGGCATCACGTTCAAGCTGGCTGACCACTATCTGATTCGTCCGGGGGATTATCGGATAAGCGCCACGGCTGAGGGCTACCTCCCCTTCCAACAAGCCTTTTCAGTCGGCCCCGACAAGCATCAGTTGCTGGAACTGGCGATGGCTAAAAAACCGGGGCATCTGGATCTCACCAGCACCCCCGCCGGTGCGGAGGTACTGGTAAACGGCAAACCTGCGGGAACAACCCCCCTGACGGTTCGCGACCTGCCGCCGGGCGATCACCAACTGGTCATCCAGGCCCCGCGCTATTCTCCCGCAAAAGACACCGTGACCATCGTCGGTCTGGATCGCACCCAATCACTGGCGGTGACCCTGGCACCGGCCTGGGGACAGGTTCAGTTAAGCTCCAAACCCAGCGGGGCGGAGGTCATTATCGAGGGCGAATCGCGAGGTCGTACCCCCCTGGTAACAGAACTCCTTGCCAAGGGCGAGGATGTCCGTGTGCAGCTAGAGGGGTTCAAGACCTGGCAGCAAAAGCTGCGCGTCGGCGTGGGTGAAACCCTTACACTACCAGAGATCATTTTCGAGCCCGCCGATGCAACCGTCTCAGTGACCAGCTCACCGAACGGTGCCACCGTGACGGTAAACGGTGCCTATCGAGGCGTCACACCGGTGGATCTGGAATTACCGCCAGACCAGTCACACCAACTGTCTTTTTTTGCCAACGGCTATATCACCAGCAAACAGGCGCTGACGCTCTCTGCAGGCGAGAAAAGGCAACTGTCGATCACCCTCAATGCCAGCATGGGCAAAATCCGGGTGTCCGCCAATCCGGCAGATGCGACTGTCTGGATCGACGGGGTAGCAAAGGGCAAACCGGGTCAGACCTTCAGCCTGCCCGCCCGCCCCCACCGGATAGAAATCCGCAAGCCCGGCTACGCCACTGAAACGCGCACCATCACGCCGAAGCCGGGACTCGATCAACTGGTACAGGTAAAGCTGCTCACTGAGCAGGCCGCCAAGTGGGCCAACACACCCACCAGCATTACCAGCAAGGCGGGGCAGACATTGACACTATTCCGACCCGAGGGCACCTTCACGATGGGCGCACCGCGCCGTGAAACCGGTCGAAGGGCTAATGAAGTGTTGCGCGATGTGCAGCTGACCCGTCCGTTCTACCTCGCCACAAAAGAAGTGACCAATCGGCAATTCAAGCAGTTTGCCCGTCAGCACAGTTCGTTGCATGTGCGTGGCACAACGCTGGACCAACCGGAGCAACCGGTGGTGAATGTCAGTTGGGATCAGGCCGCCCGTTATTGCAACTGGCTAAGTGCCAGAGAAAATCTGCCGCTTTTCTACACGGAGTCCGGTGGCAAGATCACCGGTACCAACCCCACTGCCAATGGCTACCGCCTGCCCACTGAAGCGGAATGGGCATGGGCCGCGCGAGCCACCTCCGGCGATGCAAAACGCTTTGGCTGGGGACAGCAATTTCCACCGGCCGACGGAGCCGGAAACTTTGCCGACAGCAGCGCTTCGAGAGTGGTTGATCAGGTGCTGACCGGCTACAACGACGGTTTTGCCGTCTCTGCACCGGTGGGCAGCTTCTCCGCAAATCACCGGGGACTCCACGACCTGGAGGGCAATGTGGCAGAGTGGGTCAATGATTATTATGGTATTGAATTCAGTCTTGGTAGCGGCGCTGAAAAAGATCCCACCGGACCGGCTTCCGGGGAGTTTCGCGTGATTCGGGGGGCCAGCTGGCGCCACGGCAACATCATTCAATTGCGGCTGTCCTACCGCGATTACGGTCTCGATGGCAGGGACGACCTGGGCTTCAGGGTGGCACGCAATGTGGAGTGATAACCTGTGGTGCTAAAGACTATCAAGACCTGCCTCGCGGCGCTGCTGATAGGCGGACTCCCGGCCTGCCTGATCGCCGATGCCAATGAACCAGGGCGAGAACCAGAGTCAGGCAAAGAGCCAGACACAAAACAGGCACAGGCGACAGATGCGGCAGGTGAGCAATCAAGCGGCGATGCCGCCAGCTCCCCACCGGCCAAACCGGCCCCGCCAAGCACGTCTAAGCGGTCAACCCCGGACTTTTCCCCGACGGAAGAAATTTCCGAGGATATTGCCATCCCCTTTCCGGTGGATATATGACACCCTCACACAGCCATTACAACCCTGCCAGTTATCATCAACCCGGCCCGGATATTTGCGGAGTAGCCACCTATGCGGAATAACACCTCCTCGGAGTTTCTCTACCAGCTGTTCGCCCTGATTCTGGCCCTGATTCTGGTGCACAGTTTCTACGTGACGCTGATTCGCCCCAACGCCAATGCCATTTTACAGGAGCAGTTGGCCCGGGAAGCCGCGGGCGAAGCCTATGTGGCAGAGCGCTCTTTTTACATTGTGGTGAAGGATTATGAACAGGAAGCCTGCTTTATTCTGATGCTTTGGGCCTTTGCCATCATGGGTTACAAAGCCCGCCGCACCCTCAATGAGCGGAAGCTGCTGTCCCTGCAGTTACTCGGTGTCAGTGAGGGCAGTCGTGTGCTGCCGGAGGATGCGCGACAAATGTCCCGTCCCGTTCAGGCCCTGCCCGAGGCACAACAGGGCTATCTGGTGCCACGGACACTGCTGGCGGCACTGCAGCGCTTCGGTTCGACGCGCAATATCCAGGACGTCTCCAGCGCCGTGGGCGACGTCCTGGATACCGAATCCGACCGACTCGACTCGGAATTATCCATGGTTCGCTATATCGCCTGGGCGATTCCATCCATCGGTTTTATCGGCACGGTTCGCGGTATCGGGGAGGCCCTCAGCCAGGCACACAAGGCGGTGGAAGGCGATATTGCCGGTGTCACGGCCAGTCTGGGGGTAGCGTTCAACTCCACATTTATTGCTCTGGTTATCAGTATTGTGGTGATGTTCATGCTGCATCAACTGCAGCTGCTCCAGGAGCGGCTGGTGCTGGACACCCACAGCTACTGTGACAGCAATTTGCTGCGTCACCTGAAAACCGACTGAACAGCGGAACAGACCACATCATGAGTGTTGCCATCATCGAATTGAATGACGCAGGTATTTGCTGCGTAAATGATCGGGGGGGTTTGACCGTCAGTCCCGGCTATGCACTGCTCACCCCCGAGGGTATCACCACCGGTGAAGCCGCCCTGCAGCGCGCCTACCTCGAACCACAGCAGAGCTTCAACCAGTACTGGTGGCAACTCAACCTGTCCCCCCTGCCCGTCACCAGCAAGCATGCGCGCCACTACGCCGATATGGCCTACGCGCAACTTCTGGCACTGCACCGAGACAGCGGTCACCCGGATCAGGTGGTCTTTGCCGTTCCCGGCAGTTTTGACCGGGGCCAGTTATCCATTCTGCTGGGCCTGGCGAAAGCCTCGCCGTTTGAGGCAACCGGGCTGGTGGACGCCGCCGTGGCCGCCGCCAGTCACGCTGGCGCAACCGGGACCCTGGTTCATCTGGATATTCAGCTCCACCAGACCGTAATTACCCGGCTTGATGTGGCCCAGCAGATTGAGCGCACCGGCGTGGAAATCATCAGCAATGTTGGCCTGAAAGCCTTCCATGACCTCTGGGCACAACACATCGCCAACCAGTTTATTCGGCAGTATCGCTATGATCCCCTGCACACCGCTGCGGGAGAGCAACAGCTGTACAACCGTTTGCCGGTCTGGTTATCGGCACTGCAGGGCCAGGCGGAAATCACCGCCGAACTGGACAGCCCACAGGGACATTACCGACTGGTACTCAGCCGCACCGAGCTACTGGCCAGCAGCGCATCGCGATTCCAGTTGCTGCAGGGCAAACTGTCGGACTTGAAAACCAATGGCGAGACCCTGCTACTAAGTCATCGCGCCGCGCAATTGCCGGGCATCCGGGAGCATCTCGCCCCGTCTGCCACGCTGGATGAGAACGCCGTCATTACCGGTTGCCGAAATCATCTGGAGGTCATCACTGGTGACCCTGAAAATCTCCACTTTATTACCCGGCTTCCCTGCAAACCGGTTGCCACGAGCACAGCAACAGCAGCGATATCCGAACAGGCATCTGAGCAAGCCCCCCGGCCGGTTGTTGCTCTGGAAAAAACCTCTGCCCCGGCGACCCACCTACTCTATCAACACCGGGCCTATGCCATCAGCAATCGTCTGGCGATTACACGGAATGGCGATCAATTGCGTTTTACACAAGGCGCCGGGGGCGACTGCTGCCTGGTTCGCGAACAGGACAGCGTGCAGCTCAGCACCGCCAGTGCTGCTGTTACGGTCGAAGGTGACCCCACGGACCTGCGGGCCGGCGACAGCCTCCAGGTAGGCGTCGATCAGCTGGACCTGATCGAGGTGACCTGATTTGCGCCGCTCAAAACACAGGATAAGTGCCTTCAGCCTGTCGTTCCTCGACATCATGGCCTGTGGTTTTGGTGCGGTTACCCTGCTTTTTCTGATCCTTAAACATGACGTAACATCCCTGGAATCCGCTGATCCCCTGCTGAATGCTGAGGTGAATCTGCTCCAGGAGGATTTGCGGGTCGGCGAGGAAGCGCTGGTGGAGCTGCGCAACAGCCTGGCACGCGTCGATGAATCACTGGTGGAAGCGCAGGGGTTATCGGCGAGGGTGGTCGCCGATATCGAAAAAACCCGCCGCGAACTCAGCGCCCAGGCGGACCCGGAACAGCAAATCGCAATCCTGCGCAAGCAGGTCGAAATCCTGGAGCGGGAAACCGCCAATCTTCGGGAACAGGGGAATGCCGACAATGTGCGGCAATTTATCGGTGATGGTGAACGGCAGTATCTGACCGGTTTGAAACTGGGCGGGAAGCAAATCCTGATCCTGGTGGATGCTTCAGCCAGCATGCTGTCGGACTCTATTGTCAACGTGATCCGACGTCGCAACATGAGCGATTCCGTCAAGCGAAACTCCGAGAAATGGCAGAGGGCCATCCGCACCACCGAGTGGCTGGTGGCGCAATTACCACAGGACAGCCGCTACCAGATCTATGTATTCAACACCGCAGCCGAGGCGGTCGCGGGCGACGACCGGCGCTGGCGGGATACCGCCGACCGCCAGGGCCTTGATAGTGCCATCAAAAAACTGACACAGGTGGTGCCTACCGGGGGCAGCAGCCTGATCAATGCGTTTCTGGCCATTAACAGTTTCGATACCCCGCCGGACAACCTGTTTTTAATCACCGATGGTTTGCCCACCCAGGGCAGAAAATCCTCGGGGTTCAAAACCATCACCGGGCGGGATCGCCTGAAGCTGTTTGCCGAGGCCACACAGATGTTGCCCCGTCGCCTGCCGGTCAATATTCTGCTGTTTCCGATGGAAGGTGACCCCATGGCAGCGGCCAGTTTCTGGCAACTGGCCCTCTCCAGCCAGGGCTCTTTCATGAGCCCCTCGAGAGACTGGCCATGAGTATCCGTCGGCGCAAAGAACGGGGTAATACAGCCGAGATCAGCATTTCCTTCCTGGATGTCATCAGCTGCGGGTTCGGCGCGATCGTGCTGTTATTGCTGATTGCCAAAACTGTCGACTCGACGGCTTTTGAGGACTCGGTGCAACCGGCGGAAGGCAGCGTGGCCGAATTACAGCAGCAGGTCTTCGAGATACGCGGGGAAGCCCGCATTTTGAATCGCGATCTGCTGTCCAAGGAGGAACAACTCTCCGATATTCGCCAGCGCATCGCCCGGCTGCAATCCGAGCTGGCCAGCGTTCGCCGACAGCGGGATGCCGTGGCGCAATCGGATACCACCGAACAGGATAAGCTGACACTGGCCCTGCAGGTGCTCACGGAGGAAATGGCACGTTTAAAAGCCCGACAGACGCCCGATAAACGATCATTGATTGGTGGTATACCGGTGGACAGCGAATACATCGTATTCATCATCGACACCTCTGGCAGCATGTTCAATTTTGCCTGGCCACGGCTGCGCCAGGAAATGATCAATATTCTCAATATCTATCCGAAGGTAAAAGGTATCCAGGTGATGAACGACATGGGTGGCTATATGTTCTCCACCTATCGCGATAAATGGATTCCCGATACACCGGCCCGGCGCAAGGCGATTATCGACCGGCTGGCCAGCTGGACGCCCTTCAGCAACTCCAGCCCGGTGGAAGGCGTACAGCATGCGATTCGCCGGTTCTATGCGCCGGACCGAAAGATCAGCCTCTATGTGCTGGGTGACGATTTCACCGGGCAGTCCATAGCGGAGGTCCTGAGCAGTGTCGAGAAAATCAATCGGGAGGGGCGCAGTGGACAGCAACTGGTTCGTATCCATACGATCGGTTTCCCGGTACATTTCATGGTCAAGGGTGGCAATCTGCAGACGGCGTCGAGATTTGCTGCGCTGATGCGCGACCTGAGCTATCGTAACGGAGGAACTTTTGTCGGGCTGAACGGCCTCAAACCTGAGTGATCTATGACCAAACCCCAAGTATCAATTAATGCGTATTGCCGGACTTTGCAGCTACTGAGCCATCTGCGTCTACTGCCAATTGTCGCGGTAATCACCCTGCTGATCGGTTGCAGCACCAATGTCACGGTCAATGGCGATTACCCCTCTGCACTGGTTGCCAAGCAGCCCCTCAGCGTGGTCCTGGTTCTCGATGACAGCTTCAGCAGTTATCGTTTTACCAGTGAGAAAGATAACCGGCAACCGGTCACCATGGCATTGGGGGAATCCCAGGTACAACTCTTCAATCGGGTATTCACCGATCTGTTTCAGAACAGCGCGACCTTGCAAACCCTGCCCACTGGCCAGAACACCCTGGATTTGATAATCGTACCCGAAATCACAGAAGTACAGCTGGCCACACCCATGGAGACCCAGTTGAACGTCTACGAGGTGTGGCTGAAATACAACCTGAAAGTCTACGACGGCAATGGCCAGCCTGTCACAGACTGGATGATGAGCGCCTATGGTAAAACCCAGAGCCGCTTCCTCAAGTCGGATGAAGAGGCACTGAATCAGGCCACCGTGATGGCCCTGCGAGATGCGGGGGCACGGCTGTTGACCGGCTTTCAGCAAATACCGGAAATTCGCCAGTGGCTGGCCAACCGTCAAGCGCCCGCCAAATTGAGCCAGAGGACAGAACGGTGAGAGGTGCCCTCCCCTGGCTCCTATTGTGCGTGCTCGCGACCAGTGCCTGTGGCACGTCCACCCGGGTCGACGAATTTCGTCCATCCAGCACCCTGTTGCCGTTGAACGATAACGAGAAAGTGGTGGTGGTCGGGCGACGGCACAGCGGCGCCTATGAAACCGATCCGGACTTCATCAATTGTATCGGCACCAGACTGGCCAATCAGGGACAGCTGTCAGTCATGCCCGAGCAACAGTTTCTCGACAGCTTCTATCCCTGGTTTGAACCGCGCATGGCACCACTCGGGCTAAAACGTATGGGGGGCATGTTGGAGGATCCACTGATCGGCAAGCGGGTGCGTGAACTGGGTATTCGCTACATGATCTGGGTGGACGGCAATATCGAGACCACAGAAAAAAGTGGTGCCATCAGCTGTGCTGTCGCTCCCGGGGGCGGTGGTTGCTTTGGTTTTTCCTCCTGGGACAAGGCCGCCAATTATGAAGCGATTATCTGGGACCTCGGCAAATTGGGCGAAAAGGGGCGGGTGCAGGTAGACAGCAAGGGATCATCGTATTTGCTGGCGGTGGGTGCACCAATCCCCTTTATCGCCAGGGTTCAGGGTGAAGCCTGCGAAGGGATCGGCACCCGACTCCAGAGCTTTTTTGCCCCGGCGGGCCCCGGCAGCCCGTGATCTTTGCCGTGCAACTGGGTTTACCGCAATATCGCGTGCTCCTGTTGATAGCGCTGCTGAATTGCTGTTGCGCTGCGATGGCTGCGGGCAAGCCCCCGGAAACGCCCGAGGAAATGCACCGCGAAATCATCGCCAATATGCCACTGGTGGAGGGCAAACTGGCTGACTATGTCGACCAGGTTGGTCAGCGCATTGTCCGTCACTCGGATCAGGCCGGGGAGTCATTTACGTTCACGGTCATCGACAATCCCGATATCAATGCCTTCGCCCTGCCGGACGGCTATGTTTATATCCACCGCGGCCTGATTGGCTACCTCAACTCCGAAGCCCAGCTGGCAGCGGTGCTGGCCCATGAAATCGGCCACGTCACCGCAGGACATCACGCTCGCCAGAAGCGGGCCCAGACTGGCTCAAAATTCGTTGCGGGGCTGCTCGCCATTCTCACCCGCAGTATGGAGGTGGGTCAGGCCAGTGCACTGTGGGGCGCATCCATGGTCAGCGGTTATGGGCGGGATATGGAGCTTGAAGCCGATGAAATCGGCAGCCGCTACCTGCACAAGTCCGGTTATGACCCCCAGGCCATGATTGAAGTGATTACCATGCTGAAAGATCACGAACGGCTGGAAAAAAAACGTGCCCTGGATTCCGGCCGGGAACCGCAGACCTACCACGGCCTGTTTGCCACCCACCCACGGAATGATCAGAGACTGCGGGAAGTGGTCAGCAACGCAGGATCGATGCCGAATGACATGAAGGTTGAACACAATGTCACGCCCTTTCGTATTGCCACTGATGGCATGGTCTGGGGTGAAAATTTTGCAACGCGACGACTGCCGGAGAACGCCTATCTGAACGAAGAACTTGCCTTTATGATGTATTTTCCCAAAGGCTGGCAATTCAGCGAACAGCCGCCACTGGTCAACGCCCGCAACGACACCGGCGATGCCAAAATCGCGGTAACGGCGATGAATCGCACCAGAGTCAGCCCGGACCAGTTCATCAAACAACCGCTGGGGATTCCTCTGCTCAAACAGTCTGAACCCCTCGTCCAGTTCCGTCTTCAGGGTCATACCGGCCTGATACCGGGCACACAGGGACAGCCGGACCAAAGACTGGCGGTGATCTACTACGGCTACCGGGCCTTTGTCTTCCGGGGAACACTGGAGCGCAGTGCCGACCCGTCACTGGGCAACCGGCAACTCATGGACATTATTGGCAGCTTTCGACCCGTCTCAAAACGCAGCCTGCAGGCCACTGAAACAAAGAATATTCACTACGTAAAAGCCACCAAAAACAGCACGTTTGCCCTGCTGGCCCAACACCTGAAACTGGGGCAGTACGGGGAAGATGAGTTACGCATCATCAATAATTATTACCCGGTTGGGGAACCGAAGCCCGGCGAGTGGATCAAAATCATTCGTTAGAACTGGCTCGTTGTCATGTTACTGCCATCACACTTTCATGCTGAGCCGTCACACTGGACTGGTCATCAAGGAGGTAGCCATGAACCTGAACCACAGAGAACCCATCAGAATATTGCCAAAACCGGCGATTCCCAAACACACTGCATCACCGGAAGTGATTCACTACACACCTATCCCCCGCCAGTGGCAGACAGATCACGCGGAGACTGACGACCAGACAATTTGTCTGGAAAAAATTGTCTTGAACAGTGATCTCGATTTTTTCTAGGCCCGTCTCTTTCTCTAGGCACGCCTATGTCGCCGGTCCAGAGCACTACTCAACCAGCACGGCGACTTACTGTACTGAGCATTCAAAAACCGCTAGGATGCTGAATGCTCAGGCACCGTCCCGCGAAAGCATTGAATGGTTATCCGTGCGTTAACTTCGGCCGTCTATCGACAGAAAAAGTGGCCTGAAGCAACATCACGGCGGTGACCGATACCAATAAACTGCATTGTCAGAGAGAGAGTTTACTGATGGCCCTGCACGACAGTCCGCAATCCAGTACCCACCTGACCACCCAATACATCATGACCTATCTGGCACCGCTGGATCCGCCTGTCTCAATTGATTCGGGGCTGATGATTGTCAATGTGCGTCCCGGTGGCTGGGTCAGGGGCCCTGACATCAATGGCCAGTTCATTGCGCCGGGTGCCGACTGGCTGCGCATTATGCCAAGTGGTACTTTCCGGCTGGATGTGAGGGGACTGATCGAAACAGATGATGGTGCCCATATCTATATGAGCTACAACGGTATTATCAAAAATTCCTCCGAGAGTGCAGAGCGGCTCAGCAATGGCGAGTTGCTGACTGATAAGGATATTCCCTACTTTATCGCCGCGCCCACCTTTCAGACCTCGGCAGAGAAATACGCCTGGCTCAACGATATTCAGTGCATCAACAAGATGACAGAAATCCAGTTTGGACCCGAAGGGTACGTCAAGTACGATGTTTTTTTTATCAGCTAACCTTGGGTTCTGCTTACAACCAGCAGACCGGGAATAAAAATCCGCAGCAAGAAACGCAGAGCCGATCCACTTCACGATGACAAATAAGGAGAACAACACCATGTCAGACACCAATCGAGTATGGCGTTTGCGCAAGCGCCCTGTAGGAGAGATTACCGATGATGTATTGAGCCTGGAACAGGAAGCCATTCCGGAGCCCGGTGAGGGCGAGTGCCTGTTTCGTCTCAACTACCTGTCACTGGATCCCACCAATCGGATCTGGATGAGCGACATGGAGCAATATATGGAACCGGTGGCGATCAACGCCCCGATGCGTGGCGTCGTCTGCGGCACCGTGATCAAAAGCAACACCCCTGAGTTCAAGGCCGGCGATATTGTCAGCGGTATCGGCAGCTGGGCAGATTACCAGATCGGCTCACCAGCCACCGTTGGCCTGCTGGGTGAAGTTGGCGATGTGCCCGTCATCGATGCCTTTGGCACACTGGCCCTGGTTGGCCCCACCGCCTATTTCTGTTTGCTGGAGATCGGTGACCCACAGCCCGGTGAAACCGTGGTCGTTTCCACGGCGGCAGGCGCTGTGGGATGCCTCGTTGGCCAGATCGCCAAGATCAAGGGATGCCATGTGGTTGGGCTGACCGGATCAGATGAGAAATGTCAGTGGATTACCCGGGAGCTCGGCTTTGATGCGGCCATTAACTACAAAACCGAAAATGTCGCGGAGGCACTGGCCAAGGCCTGCCCAAACGGCATCGACGTCTATTTTGATAACGTCGGTGGCAAGATTCTCGACGAATGTCTCAAGCAGATGAACCTGCATGGCCGTATCCCCACCTGCGGACTGATCTCCCAGTACAATGCCACCGAACCGGTACCCGGCCCTTACAACTATGGTTTGATTCTGATGCACCGCCTGAAAATTCAGGGCTTCATCATCCTGGACTACATGGATCGCTACCCGGAAGCGACCGAGGCACTGATTGGCTGGATGAAGGACGGCAGACTGAAGGCTCGCCTGGATGTGTCAGAGGGACTGGAAACCGCCCTGCAGGCCGTCAAGAAACTGTATACCGGTGAAAATACCGGCAAACTGATGGTCCGGGTCAAAGACGCCTGACCGGCCTTTTTACTTTCCGGGAGAAACAAGCCGGGTTGCTGTTGAGGCGGCCCGGCATCCCCGGACACTTTGATTGATATTCCTCGACTGATTATCCAGAGATGCCATCATGGCCTGCTGGCTGTTCAAATCCGAACCCGACGTTTTCAGCATCGATCATCTGGCTGCCGAACCGGACCAGCAATGCCGGTGGGATGGCATTCGCAACTATCAGGCGCGCAATCATCTGCGCGACCGGGTCAAACCGGGAGACCGGGCGCTGTTCTATCATTCGAGCTGCAAGGCAGTAGGAATTGCAGGGATCATGGTCATCACCAGCGCAGGTTATCCTGACCCCGACCAGTTTGATTCGGCAAGCGACGGCTATGACCCGGCCAGCTCGGCCGACAAACCGCGCTGGTTCTGTGTGGATGTAAAACTGGTCAGGAAATTCGCGCGGTTGATACCACTGTCGGAGTTGAAACAACAGAGGACCCTGCAGGACATGGTGCTGTTCAGACAGGGGCGATTATCCATCGTCCCTGTCACGGACGAGGAATGGCAGACGATTTTGTGTCTGGCCGATTAAACCGCACCGATCATTCTGGCGAAAAACCAGGCGACGCCACCCATGGCCGCCACCACAATCCACCACAGGAACAACAGACTGAAGCGAAACGGTTTTCGCTCCACCGAATGGATGCCCGAGTTGACCACCTGGCGGATTCGCTCCAGATCTTCCTCTGAATACTCTTCTTCGCTTCTCATACCCATAAATTATTCACCACTGGTTAATTGGTTTTTTGCCGTTAAAAAACCCGGCTTCAGGAATGGCTTTGCCTGTTCCGGGGTCGGGTTCGGCAACCATGGCACTGCACCGATCATGGGGCATGGCAATCGGGCTTGCAAGCTCGCCAAGGTCTCATGGTAGCGGTCCATTTGCTCGGGACAAACCTGGTTGGCGACCCAACCTGCCATCTTTAGCCCGTCCCGCTGGATCGCCTCTGCCGAAAGCAACGCGTGATTGATACAGCCCAGCTCCATCGCCACCACCAGAATCACCGGCAACTGCAGAATTTTGGCCAGGTCAGCGAACGTTTCTCGCTCGTTCAGGGGCACTCGCCAACCACCTGCCCCCTCGATCAGCAAAAGGTCCACCGGTTGCAGCATAATACCCCGGCAGAACCCCGCCAGCCGCTCGGCACTCAGCCGACGACCGGCTTCTGCAGCGGCAATGTGCGGTGCAATCGCAGGCGCCAGTGCCACCGGGTTTACCTCTTCATAGGACAACGGCAGACTCGACTGGGCCAGTAGCGACAGGGCGTCGGCATTGCGGAGCCCCTCACCCGTGACCTCACACCCGGCAGCTACCGGTTTCAACCCGACAGTGGTCAATCCGCTGTCGCGGGCTGTGGCCAGCAACGCGGTACTGATCAGGGTTTTGCCAACACCGGTATTGGTGCCTGTCACAAAAAATTGTTTAACCATTGCACGTTGTACCAACCTAAACGATCTCCCGGATTGCAGGCCATTGACCCTGCCCATCACAGATTTTTTTACAGGCCGTGAGGAAATACGGGTTATTCACTGTGAATTTTCCCGACTTCCGCCACAGTCTTACCAATCGCCTCAACCAGCGCATCCACCTGATCGTCGGTGTGCTCGGCACAGAGGGTTATGCGCAATCTTGCTCTGCCCACAGGAACAGTGGGAGAACGGATCGCACCCACCAGAAATCCCCTGGCACGCAGCCCCTCACCCACCCGGTAACAGAGCGCGTCATCATGCAACAGGACCGGCTGGATGGGCGTCGGTGAATTCAACAACTCCAGCCCGAGTTCGTCGATCCCCGCCCTGAACCGTTCAATCAGGCTGACCAGTTTTTCCCGGCGCCAGGTTTCCCGGCGCAGTATTTTCAGACTGATGCGAGTGGCCGCCGCCACGGAGGGGGGCAATGCGGTGGTGTAAATGTAGGTGCGGGCATACTGGATCAGGGTTTCGATCAGGGCATCAGAACCGGCCACAAAAGCACCGAATGTGCCAAACGCCTTGCCCAGGGTTCCCACCAACACCGGCACATCGGTGACACCGAGCCCATAGTGCTCTGCCAGACCACCGCCGTTTTTTCCCAGCACACCGAAACCGTGAGCATCGTCCACCATCAGCCAGCCATCCTGTTCGGCACAGGCCCGGGCCAACGCTGGCAGCGGCGCCAGATCCCCATCCATGCTGAACACACCATCAGTGACCACCAGTTTTCGGCCCTTTTCTGCCTTGCCCAGTCGCCGGGTGAGGTCGCCGACATCGGCATGCCGATAGCGCTGGCAGGGGGCGTTGCTGGCCAATCCGCCATCCAGCAGGGATGCGTGGTTAAGGCGATCCTGGTAAACGTGATCGCCCTTGTCTACCAAAGCCCGTATAGCACCCAGATTGGCCATGTAACCGGTGGAAAACAACAGCGCCCGGGGCCGACCGGTAAACGCAGCCAGTTCTTCCTCCAGGGCATGATGCTCCTGGGAGTGGCCGTAAACCAGATGCGAGGCACCACTGCCGACCCCGTAGGTTTCGACACCGCGTCGCATGCTGTCGATCACAGCCGGGTGACTGGCCAGTCCCAGATAATCATTGCTGCAAAAGGCCACGCAGGTTTTACCGTCCACCTGCACAATACTGTTTTGAGCCGACTGCAACAGGTGTCGACGGCGATACAGGTTGTCAATCTGACGTTGATCCAGTCGCGCCTGTAACACCTGGTCCATGGATGATGTCATCTGACCCTTCCCTCCGGGTAAGCGAATCCACTGCTCCGGCGATGATCTGTGATAAAAATACTGCGGATGTAGAGAGCGTCTAATTCACAGCGTTGTAGAACAGGTGGTCTGTCTCCACCTCGGCTATTGCCCGCTGCAAAGCCCGCTCTTCCTCGAGGCTGTCCCGCTCAACCCGGTGTGTTTCAGGCTGGATACCGAGACGGCTGAGCAGCTGCATGTCACTGTTGGCCTTGGGGTTGGGGGTGGTGAGCAACTTTTCGCAGTAGAAAATGGAGTTGGCACCCGCCATAAAGGCCAGCGCCTGCATCTGGTCATTCATTTCCTCGCGGCCAGCAGAGAGCCGCACGTGGGATTTCGGCATCAGAATACGGGCCACCGCTATCGTGCGAAGAAAATCAAAGGGGTCCAGGTCTTCCTGGCTATCCAGTGGAGTGCCCGCCACTTTCACCAGCATATTGATCGGCACCGACTCCGGATGGTGGGGAAGATTGGCCAACTGCATCAACAGCCCCGCCCGGTCTTTTTCTCCCTCACCCATACCGACGATGCCCCCCGCACAGACTTTCATACCCGCCTGGCGCACATTATCCAGGGTGTTCAGGCGATCCTCATAGGTGCGCGTGGTGATGATTTCGCCGTAATACTCCGGAGACGTATCAAGATTGTGGTTGTAATAATCCAGACCTGCGTCGGCCAGTAGCCGGGCCTGCTCTGCCTCCAGCATACCCAGGGTCATACAGGTTTCCAGGCCGAGCGCCTTGACCTGACGAACCATCTCAGCCACCACGGGCATATCCTTGTCTTTTGGCGACCGCCAGGCAGCGCCCATGCAGAAACGGGTGGCACCGCTCGCCCGGGCGGCTTTTGCCTCCTCGATCACCTGCTCCACAGCCAACAGCTTCTCCTTCTCGAGGCCCGTATCGTAGCGGGCACTTTGCGGACAATATTTACAGTCCTCCGGGCAGGCACCCGTTTTGATCGAGAGCAATGTGCTGAGTTGCACTTCGTTGGGGTTGAAATGCTCACGGTGCACCACCTGCGCCTGAAACATCAGGTCATTAAAGGGCTGATTGAACAGCGCCAAGACCTCCTTACGGCTCCAGTCATGGCGAATATCTGTGGTGTGGCTGGCGGACATCGGCTATCTCTCATATAGTGCAGTGACAGCTCGCTATGATAGGTGAGCCAACACCACTGTCAACCATAAATGGATTTCAGGTTAACAAGCGATGTACCCATCGGCAAAAGCTGTATTTGACCGTGTTCGATGGACCCGACTGCTGCACCGGGCCAGCTATGGACTGCTACCGGGGCAATGTCTGCTGTGTGGTATTGCCTCCGGTCGGAGACGGGATCTGTGCGCCGATTGCCAGGCAGCACTGCCGTTTAATTGGCCAGCCTGCTCCCGGTGTGGCCTGCCCCTGACCACCCCAGCCGTTTGTGGCCGATGCCTGGTCAACCCACCCGCTTTTCATCACTGCATTGCCCCCCTACGTTATGCGTATCCGGTGGATCGTCTGGTCAACAGTTTCAAACACCGGGGCCACTTCAACCGTGGCACACTGCTGGCCGAGTTACTGGTGTCCGCGATATTGACGTCCCAAAACAACCCGGAATCCGCTTTCCCTGACTTGCTTGCACCGGTGCCACTGCACTGGCGACGGCAATTTACACGGGGCTTCAACCAGGCGGGTTGGCTGTCCCGCTTTTTGAGCAGGCGACTTGCCATCCCGGTTGATCAACAGCTACTGAGTCGCCACCGACATACGCCGCATCAGCAGGGGCAATCCCGCAAAGAGCGGTTGACCAATATAAGGGGTGCCTTTCAGCTCAAGGCACCAGTGAACGGGAAACACATTGGCCTGGTGGATGATGTGATGACCACCGGCACCACCGTCGGGGAACTGAGCGATTTGCTGATGAACGCGGGGGCTGTCAGGGTCGATGTTTGGTGTCTGGCGCGAACGCCGCTGGAAAATTAACCGGCCGACCTTGATAATGGCCCCTACTGTCAAACATCAAGATTTCCGCTTATGAGCACAAGCCTTTGGCAAAAAATTCAGCAGGAAGCCAGAGTGGTTGCCGGAGAAGAACCGGTACTGGCCAGTTTTCTGCAAGTCACCCTTCTGAAACACGACTCAATGCTGGCAGCCCTCGGTTTCCTGCTGGCAGAAAAACTTGGCTGTAGCGCCATGTCAGCGCTTACGCTGCACGAGGTGTTCGAGGAGGCTTTTGCAGCAGATCCGGATATCGAAGATTGCGTCAATTGCGATATTATCGCCATCTATCAGCGGGATTCGGCTTGCCAGAACCTCTTCTCCACGTTTCTCTACTACAAGGGATTTCACGCCCTGCAGGCTTGGCGTGCCGCTCACTGGCTCTGGGAGCGGGACAGAAAATCTCTGGCGCTAATTCTGCAAAACCGGATATCGGTGACCTTTGGCGTGGACATTCACCCCGCCGCCAGCATCGGTCGCGGCATTATGTTTGACCATGCCACCGGTATCGTCATTGGTGAAACGGCCATCATCGAGGACTGCGTGTCTATCCTGCAGTCAGTGACCCTCGGTGGCACCGGCAAGAAGTCCGGGGACCGTCATCCCAAAGTGCGGCGCGGCGTGATGATTGGCCCTGGCGCAAAAATCCTTGGCAACATCGAAATTGGTGCCGGTTCCAAAATAACGGCTGCCAGCGTGGTTTTGAACGATGTCCCCCCCCACTCTGTGGTTGCAGGCGTTCCGGCAACCGTTGTGGGCACGATTGATACCGACTCCCCTGCCGAACTGATGGACCAGGGGCTTACCGGCTGCTGCGACTGACCCCAGGAAACTATCCATGTCCAAACTGAAACACGAGACCGAACTCCTCAAGGAAGCACTGCGGATAGGCATGATCTATGCGGAAAAACGTGGTGCCGCAAAATTTGAAGCCAGCGACTCAGCCAACGAAAAAATCGAATACATTTATAAGCTTCTGGTGCACGACAAACTGATTCAGCCACTGGCCAATGAACAGCATGATATCGTCCACATGAAGCATAAACTGGCACTGTGGATGGCACGGCAATTACCTGCCGGACACCGGTTGCTACAATGACAGTTGTCTCGCCTGGCTCAGCCGTCCCTCGACGGGTATTTCTGAATATGATCCGTCATGCAAAGTGAACTCGTAACCCTTGAGACAATCAAACGTCTCAACCGGAAGATTTGCATACGACAATATCGCTCTCTTCCACAGGATGTCGTTCAGGTAATTCCTGTGCCGACGACAAAATAACAGAATGACTATCTCTGGAGTGTCCGTGAAATATATCAGCTTATTAATAGGTATTATCTTTTCGATCTCGGCGTGGGCAGAAACCCTCGAAGAGGGTTATGAAGCTGTCCGCAGTGGCAAGCTGGATGAAGGATATGCCATTCTCTCCGAACTGGCCGCCACAGGTGATGCCGACGCACAATATGGTGTTGCGATTCTCTACAAAGAGGGCTGGGGGACGGACAAAGACATCAAAACAGCCTTTGACTACTATCAAAAAGCCGCCCTCCAAAACCACCCGGGAGCACTGTTCGAAATGGGCTGGTTTTATCAGGCTGGTGAAAACGTGACTCAGGACTATGCCGAGGCCATAAAATGGTACGAGAAGGCCGCCAACGAAGGTCATCCCGTCGCAATGTACGCATTGGGCGGCTTGTACTATAACGGTCTTGGCACGACAAAAAGTGAAGATAAGGGTATGGTGTGGTTCAAAAAATCAGCCGATAAGGGCTATCCACCAGCGCTGGAATTCGTCAATGAACCGTTGCGCTAGATTGCGATGATTTACACAGTACCGGAAAGGCCACGTGGCCGTTTCCGGTACTGACTGCTCTACCTCGTTTCAACCTAACCAAACTCTGCTATGCCGCGCTTATGTTGATGGATCGCACGCAATATTCACCATGCAGGAAATCACGAAGAAGACATCCTGCCCACCACGGCTATCATCGAGAGTGCTACCATCCAGAAACCGGCTAGTGGCGGACCATGATTCTGTCCAGCAAGCCCATAGCAAAGGCAGAAACCACAAAGGTCATATGTAACACGACGTACCAGAGAATTTTGTCGTTCGCTATTTCCGGCGCATTCATAAAAACTTTCAGCAGGTGAATCGATGAAATGGCTACAATGGATGCCGCCACCTTGTTTTTCAGTGAACTGGTATCAAGCTTACCCAGCCAGACCAGTTTGTCGGTGGATTCATTCAGATCCAGTTGCGAGACAAAATTCTCGTAACCGGCAAACATCACCATGACAATCAGCCCCCCCACCAGGGCAATATCCACCAGTGAAAGCACCACCAGAATCAGGTCCATTTCAGACATGGTCAGAATCATGGGCAAAGTGTGCGCCACTTCGACAAAAAACTTTATGCCGAGGGCCAACAACGCAAAACTCAACCCAAAATAAATGGGCGCCAGCAACCAGCGGGCGGCATACATGGTGTTCTCAAATATCTTTTCCATTCCAACTCTCTATGTAAAAACGACTAGCAAGGAGGTCCATCCACTGACGGGATGCTCGGCTGGGGTCGGCCCACGATTGACCAGCACCCCCCGTTTTCCTGCCATTAACACCAATGGGAGGCCAGAAAAAAGGGCCATTTTTCAATGGCCCTGCTTTACTGTGCCAGGCAGTTTATCCTACAAAGCACGCTCGTGAACATTTAAAGCAGCCATTGACCTGCTGAAAATGTTTTTTCGCCTCCCTCATTGCTGCCTGGCAGGTGGGGAAATTACCCAGGGATTTCTGATCCACAGAGTTTGGCAAATCCGGACACCAGGTGCCCAGGTTGTGGACAATATGATTGCCATTTTCCTGTGGATTTTTCGTCACAATATATCTAGCCATAGAACCCTTCATCATTTTATTGTTAGCCAATACCCACTGCATTAACATGTGGTTAATACAGCATTAGCCGCATATGAAACAGAATCTGAAATCAACTGCGGAACCATTAAAACTATCGATTTTTTAATAAGTTATCAATAAATTAATCTCACCACTCAATGGCATTTTTCTGGCCAGAAAGCAGTTTCTGGGACGACAAAAATTTGACTTGTCCGCCGGGTTTTGGATAACCCAGACTGGATTGTTCTCTGCAAGGCACATTCATAATGAACCGTTTGTGCAGCAAATCTTTTACGCCGACTCGGCGACAAGCTTTGGGAATCGTCACCGGCTTAAAATATACTGACCGGCCTTACACAAGAATGGCGCACTGAGAAGAAGGAGCCCCCATGCCCGGCCTACTGTCCGATACCGATCCCAGCGGTTTACTGGAATATTCCGTGGTCTTCACCGACCGCTCACTGAATCACATGTCCAAACGTTTTCAGGCGGTGATGAATGACATCTCCCACACCTTAAAGCAGGTTTACCACGCCGAGGCCGTTGTGGTGATCCCCGGTGGCGGCACCTACGGTATGGAAGCGGTAGCGCGTCAATTCGCAACGGATAAAAAATGCCTGGTGATTCGCAACGGCTGGTTCAGCTACCGCTGGAGCCAGATTCTGGAAATGGGCAAAATCAGCGACGATATTACTGTGATGAAAGCACGAGCAGTGGACACTGACCCCGAACAACCCGCACTGGCCCCTGCCCCCATTGATGAAGTCACCGCCTGGATTTACGCAGAAAAACCGGCGATGGTTTTTGCACCCCATGTGGAAACCGCCGCTGGCATGCTCCTGCCCGATCACTATATTCGAGCGGTAGCGGATGCCGTTCACGCGGTGGGAGGCCTGTTTGTGCTCGACTGCATTGCGTCGGGCACACTCTGGGTGGACATGCAGGCCTGTGGCGTCGATATCCTGATCAGTGCACCACAAAAAGGCTGGAGCGCATCGCCCTGCAGTGCGCTGGTCATGCTGGGCAAAGAGGCGCGACAGCGCATTGATCAGACTACCAGCAGCAGCTTTGCCTGCGACCTGCGCAAATGGCTACAGATCATGGAAGCCTATGAAAATGGTGGCCACGCCTACCACGCCACCATGCCCACCGACGCCCTGCTGCAATTCCGCGACACCATGCAGGAAACCGAAAGCTATGGTTTTGACAAAGTGAAACAGGAACAGCTCGAATTGGGACAGAAGGTTCGCCAACTTCTCACTGACCGGGGTTTCAAGAGTGTTGCCGCCGAGGGCTTTCAGGCACCCGGCGTCGTAGTCTGCTATACCGATGACCCGGATATCCACAATGGCAAGAAATTTATGGAGCAGGGGCTGCAAATTGCCGCGGGGGTACCTTTGCAATGTGACGAGCCAGCCGGCTTCAGAACCTTCAGAATTGGGCTATTCGGGCTCGATAAACTGCACAACATAGAGCGCACGGTCGCCCATCTTCGTAGTGCACTGGAAAACATGTCAGGATAACGACGGTTAACAGCTGCGACGGGCCACCCTTTATTCGACAAGTTCAGTAATATAACCCGCTGCGGTTGAACACGCTCCGCAAGAAGTACTCATACAACAGAACCGTTATCGGATAACACAGCAGACATGGGCGGATCAGCATGAAAAATGGAAACATGGGTATCAGCCGGGTTGCTTTCTGGCTCGGCATCAGTGTCCTGGGCCTGCTGATATTATTACTCATGGTCCAGATCGACCGACAATGGACCCGCATGAACGATATCACCCGGCTGATGCAGGAGCAGGCTCAGGATATTCGCTCTACCCGGGGCGTTTTACGCAACCTGGAACAGACCGTCCGCACTGCGCGCTTCAATACGACCGAAGTGGATGACCGCTCGAGTGACACCGCTGACCGGACAGATGCCTTTGAGCGGGCAAGACTGGCCACACAACAGGCCAATTACGCGCAGGGGGACTGGCTGATGCTGGCATTCGGCAGCGGCCTAACCACCCTGACACCGCTGGTCTCGGGCGACGCCTACTCCTCGGAAGTACAGCAATATGTTCTCGAATCCCTGCTGGTTCGGGATCCGGACACACTGGAGTGGAGCGGGCTGCTGGCAGAAGACTGGCAGATATCCGATGACGGACTCACCATCAACTTTACCCTGCGCCGCGATATCAGCTTCTCCGACGGGATAGCCATGACTGCCAAGGATGTGCAGTTCACGTTTGAATTCATCATGAACGAAGCCATCGCCGCACCGCGAAGCCGCGCCTATCTGTCACGGATTGAGCGGGTCACCGCGCTGGACAATTACCATGTGGAGTTTGTCTTCAAGGAACCCTACTTCAACAGCCTGCAACTGGCGGGTGGTTTGACGATCCTCCCGGAACATTTCTATAAGCGCTTCCTGGATGAGCCACGCACCTTTAATGAGAGCCGCGGACTGTTGCTGGGTTCAGGCCCGTATCGACTCAAGGATCCGGAAAACTGGACCCCCGACCAGGGCCGTGTCGAGCTGGAGCGCAACCCCCGCTACTGGGGCCCGGTGGATGGCTCTTTCGACCGGATTGTGTGGCGTATCATTGAAAATGACAGCGCCCGCCTCACCACCTTCCGCAACGGGGATATCGATGTTTACGGGGCTCGCCCACGGGAATATCAGCGCCTGCTTGACGACCCGGGTATCAGCGAACGCAGCAAACATTTTGAGTACATGAGCCCTACAGCCGGCTACAGCTTCATTGCCTGGAACCAGCAACACGGCGACAAAAACAGTCTCTTCAGCGATACCCGGGTACGTTTGGCCATGTCGCTGTTGACCGACGTGGAGCGCATGCTCGAGGAAATTTTTCTCGGCTACGGTCAACCGGCGGTGAGCCCGTTTATGCCGGGATCCTCCCAACACAATCCGGAAAACCAGCCATTCCCCCGCGATATGGAAAAGGCCAAACGGTTACTTGCCGAGGCGGGCTTTGTCGATCGCAACGGCGACGGCATTCTGCAGGCAGAGGATGGCACGAACTTCGAATTCGAGCTGACCTTCTTCCAGGATAACGACGATACCCGGCGGATGGTGTTGTTCCTCCGGGACCTCTATGCCCGCGCGGGCATTCTGATGAAACCGAAACCCACCGAGTGGTCGGTGATGGTAGAGGACCTGCGGCAAAAGAATTTTGATGCCATCACCCTCGGCTGGACCTCCGGTATCGAAATCGACATCTACCAGATGTTCCATTCCAGCCAGTCCATGGAAAACGGCGACAATTTCATTAACTACCGCAACCCGGAGCTGGACGCCACGATTGATGCGGCGCGCGGCGAAGTCGATGAAGAAAAGCGCATGAAGCTATGGCATGAGGCAGAGCGCATTCTGGTGGAAGACCAGCCCTACACGTTCCTGTTCCGCCGCAACACCCTCGCCTTTGTGGATGATCGAATCAGCAATCTGGAAAAAACCGGGCTGGGACTGAACCTGATGAGTGTACCGGTGGAGATCTACGTGCCGGCCGATCGCCAGCGCAATCGCTGAACTGCCGATGCTGAATTATCTAGTACGTCGCACCTTGCTGATGATACCGACCCTGCTCGGTATCACGCTGGTGGTCTTTATTGTCATGGCAGCGGCCCCGGGCGGCATTACAGCCCAGTCGCTGGTGGACGGCATGGAACTGGAGCCAGAGAGTCGCCGGGCTTTGGAGGAGTACTACAACAAGCTCTATGGACTGGATCAACCGGCACCGGTGCAATACCTGCGCTGGTTGAACAATATCTCGCCGATCGGTTTCGAACGGGAACCGGATGGCACGCTCGGCACATTCTCCCTATGGAAAGGCGCGGACCTGGGCACCAGCTTTCGCTACGGCCGTCCGGTGATGGATTTGCTGGCGGAACGCCTGCCCATCACCCTGCTGCTTAACCTGATTTCCATCCCCCTCATTTATACAATTGCCATCAGCATCGGCGTACAGGCCGCACGACAGCGCGGCGGGCGTTTCGATGTGGCCTCGAATATTTTTCTGCTGGGACTCTGGTCAGTGCCCAGCATGTTGGCCGGGGTACTGTTTATCGGTTTCTTTGCCTCCGAGCAATACTGGCGCTGGTTTCCCACTGGCGGCCTGATGCAGCGCGAGACCGTCGATCAAACCTTTCTGCCCCTGTTTGCCAATGGCAGCGATTTGCTGATTGCGGTGGCTTGCGTTGTGACCGTCACCGTGCTGCTGATTGCTGCGGCGACCTCCGCACCAAAAATTGCCCGCCAGTGCGGTGGGTTCGTGATCGGGGCACTGCTCGGTTACGCCATGGCATGGGATCTCAATGGCCAGTGGCTGGGTGGTTTGCATGTATTGCTGGCGGCTTCACTGGGGCTGCTGACCAGCCTGCTGGCCAGCATGCAACACCCGGGTTTCCGTATTGCCCTGGCGGGTGCAATCGGCTTGGGCGGGGGGCTGACATTGTCACGATATCTGGGCGTTGAGGTGATGCAGGGCGGCTACCTGCTGGATCGGCTCTGGCATCTGATCCTGCCGATCATTGCACTGTCCTACGGCGGGCTGGCATTTCTTGCCAAGCTGACACGCTCGTCGCTGCTGGAGAATCTGGCCGCTGACTATGCGCGCACAGCCCGGGCAAAAGGGGTCGACGAAGAAACCGTTCTGTGGCGGCATGTATTTCGCAACTCCCTGCTGCCACTGATTACGGTATCCGCCACCCTGCTGCCCAGCCTGTTGGCAGGTTCGGTGATTGTGGAAAGCATCTTCAGTATCGACGGGATGGGCAAACTGGCGGTGGAAGCCGTGCAAACCAGGGATCGGGAGCTGGTGTTATCCGTCACACTGATCTCCGGCCTGCTGACACTGTTTGGCTACCTGCTGGCAGATATTGCCTATGCCATTGTCGATCCGAGGGTCAGCTATGACTGAGTTATCCGCTGACACTGATATGAAGCAGCCCTCCCAGCCCTGGACAACGCAAGTGGCCGCTTCATTGCTGAGACGCACCAGCGCTCGCATTGGCCTCAGCTGGATTGGTCTGCTGGTGATCATTGCCACGTTCTCGCCTTTTCTGGCCAGCAGCCACCCGCTCTACCTGGTGGTGGACGGACAGGCCAGCAGCCCATTGCTGCAACATATGACCCCACTCGACTGGATCTGGCTGAGCGGCCTGCCCATGATTCTGGTGATTGCCCTGTTGCCCCTCCCGTTGTGGAAAAAGTTTCTCTCGGTACTGATCGGGCTGGCATTCACTGCAATGATCGCCTATACCCTGGCATCGCCACCGGCCCTGGTGATCTATGAGCAATATCGTGAGCTGGAGGATACCGGTAAGGTTGAAACCATTATCCGCGCGCCCATCCCCTACTCGGCGAAGGATTACCTGCGCGACTATGCGGACACCGGTATCGAATCACCACTGCTCACCTCGGAACAGCGTACTCACTGGATGGGCACCGATGAAAACGGCGCCGATGTCGCCTCACGAATGATTCACGCTTCCCGCATCGCCCTTGGCATCGGTTTTATCGCCACCGGCATTGCCCTGGTGATCGGTACCATCATCGGTGGCCTGATGGGATATTTTTCCGGCATCGTGGACATTATCGGTATGCGGCTGGTGGAAATTTTTGAAGCCATCCCGACCCTCTTTCTGCTGCTGTCTTTTGTGGCCTTTTTCGGTCGCTCCATCTATATGATGATGGTCATTATCGGTATCACGGCCTGGTCGGGTTATGCCCGCTATGTACGGGCGGAATTCCTGAAGCTGCGACAACAGGATTTCGTGCAGGCCGCCGTCGCATGCGGTCTGCCATTGCGCTCTATACTGTTTCGCCACATGCTGCCAAACGGGCTGGCGCCGCTGCTGGTCGCCACCAGTTTCGGGGTCGCTTCCGCCATTCTGGCAGAGGCCACATTGAGCTTTCTCGGGCTGGGACTGATTGATGACCCTTCCTGGGGACAGCTGCTTAATCAGGCAGTGCAATCCTCCACCTTCAACTGGTGGCTGGCGGTTTTTCCCGGTGGAGCGATCTTTCTGACGGTGTTTTCCTACAACCTGCTCGGTGAGTCGCTGCGGGATGCGGTGGATCCCCACACCAATCGGAGCAAACGCGCGTGAAGTTGCTTGAGGTGGAATCCCTGGTCACCGAACTGGGCGAAACAGACAACTGGCTGCGGGCAGTGAATGGCATCAGTCTGACGGTGAACGCCGGTGAAACCTATTGCCTGGTGGGCGAATCCGGCAGCGGCAAATCCGTGACGGCACTCTCAATCATGGGGTTATTACCCGCCGACCGGTTCCGTCACCCCGACGGCCGGGTATGGCTGCATGAGCCGGGCGGGGAAGCCCTCGAATTACTCAACGCTAATGATGAACAACTGCGCAGTGTCCGCGGCCGACGCATCGGCATGATTTTTCAGGAGCCCATGACCTCACTGAACCCGGTGCTGACTATCGGCGAGCAACTTGACGAAGTCCTCCGGATACACCAGCCCGACCTGAATGCCGAAGCCAGACGTGAGCGGATTCTGACGGCGCTGGAAGAAGTGTTGATCTCTGACCCTGCCAACCGCATCCTCGAGTACCCCCATCGCCTGTCCGGTGGCCAGCGGCAAAGGGTGATGATTGCCATGGCACTGATCTGTGAACCCGCGCTGTTAATCGCCGATGAGCCCACCACAGCCCTGGATGTCACGGTGCAGGCAGAAATCCTCAAACTGATGCGCGAGTTACAGGCCCGCTATGGCATGGGTATGTTATTTATCACCCATGACTTCGGCGTGGTGGCCCAGATAGCCGACACGGTCGGGGTCATGCGACATGGCGAACTGGTCGAGAGCGGCAAAACCTTTGACGTGCTGAGCAATCCGCAACATGCCTATACCCGCAGCCTGATTGCCGCACTGCCGGAACGGCTGCCCCGCTCGCCCCGACCGCCGGCCTCGGCACAGACCCTACTGGCGGTGGACAATCTCTCAGTTTACTTCCCGATACGCCAGGGCCTGATGCGGCGTGTCGTCGATCAGTTTCATGCGGTTGATGAGGTCTCGCTGCAGGTCAATGCCGGGGAGGTCCTGGCACTGGTGGGCGAATCCGGTTGCGGGAAAACCACGCTGGGACGGGCCTTGCTCCGTTTGCAGGCAGCAACCACGGGTAGTATCCACCTGGAAGGGCGGGATATCACCCATCTGAGCCGTGCTGAAATGCGCCCCCTGCGACGTCGCATGCAAGTGGTCTTCCAGGACCCCGGCTCCAGCCTCAATCCCAGACTGCCGATTCATACGTCGCTGATAGAACCGATGCGGGTGCACGGCATTGGCGAAGATGACAACGCACGCACCCGACGGGCAGTACGGTTTCTCGAACGCGTGGAGATGCCCGCCGACAGCCTGTGGCGTTACCCCCATGAATTTTCCGGCGGGCAGCGGCAGCGGCTGGCAATCGCCAGAGCACTGGTGCTGGAGCCCCGCTTTATTCTCTGTGATGAAATCACTTCAGCGCTGGATGTTTCCGTTCAGGCCGGCATACTCCGCCTGCTCCGGGAGCTTGTCGACGAGGACGGCATCGGTATGTTATTTATCACTCACAACATGGGCGTTGTAGATTATCTGGCAGACCGGATGGCGGTGATGCATAAAGCACGCCTTGTCGAGACAGGGCGCACCGCAGCCGTTATGGCAGATCCGCAAAATCTTCACACCAAAACCCTGCTGGATGCTGTACCGAGATTGAATGAATCTTTCCTGCAGACACGATCTGGCCGGGCACCGACCGAACCGGAGACATCATGTCAATGAACCACCCGTTGTCCACACTGCTACCCCGCATCCTGCTGGCCAGCCTGCTGTATTGCCTGCCCTGCACACCCGCTCTGGCGGAGAGCCAGCTGGAATTTGAGGAAACCGAAACTGAAGCCGCCGATGATGAAAATGTCGAGGATATTGAATCGTCCAAACCCCTTCGAAAAAATATCGACCACGCCAGAAAAATATCGCACCCGGATCAAGCTGGAGCCTCAGAAGACCCCGAATCCTCCCCAAAAAAAAAGAAAATTGCCCCGCACATTAACCTGAAAGAGCTGGCCCCACCACCTGGGGTTCAATCCTTTTTCCCGGAGACGGGAGCCAGCGAGACTCTAGAGCCAGAACCAGAGCCAGAGCCAAAAACCGCAACGGAAACAACACCCAAAGACCCCAACGAGGTTACGCCAACTGTATCCCATGATCAGGCGTCCAACCCAGAATCCACCAATGCGTCTGATACCGATCCTACAAAAGAGGTGGCGAGAACTATTACCTTGCTCGGCACGGAAATCATGCCAGGCACCTCGACCCGGCTGTCTTGGTCTTCGGGCATGCAGATTGCCGGGCTGTCTCAATCCACACCCGTACTGGTAGTGAATGGTTCAAAACCCGGGCCAACCCTGTGCCTGACCGGGGCTGTCCATGGCGATGAACTGAACGGCATCGAAATTGTTCGCCGCACGCTCTACGACCTGGATCCGGAAATGCTGGCCGGACAGGTGATCGGTGTACCCATTGTCAACCTGCAGGGTTTCCAGCAGGGCAGTCGCTATCTGTCCGACAGGCGCGACCTGAATCGCCATTTTCCCGGCAATCCCACCGGCAATCTGGCGGACCGGATCGCTTACTCACTGTTCAACGAAATCATCAGCCACTGCACGATGCTGGTGGATATCCATACCGGCTCACTGAAGCGCACCAACCTGCCACAACTGCGTGCCGATATGAACATTGCTGAGGTCCGTACCTTCGTCAAGGGGTTTGACCGTATGGCAGTGGTTCACAGCAGCGGGACGGGTGGCATGCTGCGCACCGCTGCACTGGATGCAGGCATCATTGCCGTGTCCATGGAGTCCGGAGAATCCCTGCGCATCCAGGAAAAGCAGATCAAAGCCGGGGTGAACAGCCTCAATAGTCTGATGGAAAAACAGAACATGATCTCGAGGCTGTTTGTCTGGGGCAAACCGGAACCAGTTTACTATGACTCCTACTGGATCAGAGCCGAACACGCCGGCATCTTGTTCAGCAAGAAAAAACTGGGTGACCGCGTCATCAAAGGGCAGGTGTTGGGCGTCGTCACCGACCCGATCACCAATGCCAGCCACGCCATTCATGCGCGTGCTACTGGACGGATTATCGGTATGGCGGTGGATCAGGTGGTCATGGCCGGGTTTGCTGCGTATCACATCGGCGCGGAAACGGAGATACCCGACGAAGAGTAGGAGGACCCGAAACAGTATCTCCGGGATTCCACCTGAAGTGGGTTACCGGCAGGCCGACTCAGCGGCCAGAACGATGCTGCAATGGCATGTGGCGATCGCGCCATTGCAACGTCGTGATCAGCAGGCACGGCAGAAAACTGAGGGTAATCAGGGTGGAAATCAGTATCCCCGCCAGCACCACAATCCCTACCCCGCGATAGAGTTCCGTGCCGGCACCCGGAATAAAGACCAGCGGTGCGAGTCCAAAAATTGTCGTGGCAGTCGACATCAGAATTGGCCGAAGGCGCGCCTCCACGGCTCCTCTCACCGCCGCCAGGATACTCTCTGCGCCCTGTCGCAGATTGTGCCGGGCATGGTCAACAATCAGTATCGGATTGTTGACAACCGTACCCAGCAAAATCACAAAACCCAGCATGGTAATCATATCGAATGGTTGGTGAAAAGAAGCAAAACCCAGGGTTCCCATCACCGAGCCGACACCATTGATGGCCACCAGTCCGACGATGCCACCGGCGATACCGAGCGGCACGGTGGCCAGAATCAGCAGGGGAAATCCCCAGTGAGAAAAAATGGCCACCAGCAGCAGGTAGATCAGCACCACCGACACCAGTAAATTGCTGCTCAGAGACTCCCGGGTGGCATCCAGTTGGTCAGCGGCGCCGGAGATCGACATACTGACCCCCTTTTGAACCTCACCGGACGCTTGCATCGCCGGCACCATCACATCCCTGACCCTTGCCACGGCGGTTTCCAGTGCCACGTCCCTAGGCGGGATAATCAATAGCGTGACGGTACGGCGGCCATCCACCCGCC
>NVUM01000028.1 GCA_002733125.1 Porticoccus sp. | reverse complement strand
GGTGCAGTATCTGGCGGCAGGTGACACGGTGGTTCAGACCTGGACGGTGGACTCTGTGGACGGCAGTGGCACGAGCACCATCACGATTACCATCAATGGTACAAACGATGGACCCGTGGCGAATCCTGATACCAATTTTGTAAATAAGAGTATTGTTGAATCAGACGCCCCAATAATTTATGGGAATGCCATAGCAGGTGGTGATAACGGCATAGATTCGGCAGATTCTTTTGCTGGTACTGAACAGTATGCTGATATCGCTGACACCGATGTTGATCTTGGCGACGCCTTGAGAATAGCCACTATAAATAACCAGTCAGTCAGTTTGGGGACAACGGCCGCTAACGGGACTCAACTTGCCGGTTTATATGGTGTTTTGACTATTGGAGCTGATGGCTCATATGCTTACGACCTGGATGATAGTAACCCTCTGTTAGCCAGCCTGAATACCGGAGAAGAGTTGAATGAGGTGTTCAACTATACGGTTTCTGATTCAAGCGGTGCAGAGAGTTCATCAACATTGACGATTACCGTGAATGGTCAGAGCCAGGATCAACCTCCGCCCCCGCCTCCGCCTCCATTAGAACTTGGTGTTATAAAAAATTTATACGTTGGTCTTGATGAGCTGGTTATCAAAAATCTTCAAGTCGGTTTTGTAGATGCTACTTTTAGAAATGGCACGGCAGATACTTCAGAATATAATACTGATTCTGATCCATATATTGATCAGTTGGGTTGGGGAAGACCTACCAGTAGTACGGGTCAATCTGGTTATACACTTGTTGATAATACTCTGTTCAGTTCAGAAACCGGCTCAAAAGTTGATGTTGGATCAACCTTCAAACTTGCGGATTTCCAGCATTTAAATTTCCCTGTAGCTATTAATTCGTCAATCCTACAGGAAGTCTACCTGGTTCTTAATATGGATATAGTCATCAATGGGGTGCACCTGGAAAAAGCGATAGACTTAAAGTTGCTGATGAGTCATGACGAAACCCCTAATGATGGTGCTGACCCCCGGGATATCATTGTACTCCCACCACAAATGATAACTGTCGACCTAGATGGCTTTGATTATGATTTTCAGGTGATGGGATTCCGGGATGCTGATGGCAATTTAGTGGATGAAATTTACACGAATGAAAATGCAGTAAATAACTTTGAGATTGTCGGCAGCTTCACTTCGTCATCTGAAAACCCTGGGTTGCTGGATAGTGTTTCCGGAACTGTCGGGACAGGGAGTGATGATGTCGTCACCTGGGCTGATACGTCCAGTGAATACGGCACTCTGACCGTCAGCGAAGATGGCAGTTATGAATATTTACTGAATGGTGATATCAAGAACGTTCTAGACGTTGGTGAGAATCTGGTGGATAGCTTCGAATATACGGTTGCCAACCAGGATGGTAGCACTACCAGTACACTGGAAATTAATATTTCCGGCTATCAGAATATTTACGGTTCTTCTGGAGACGATTCCCTGACGGGTACATCAGCGAATGAATATTTGACCGGTGCAGCCGGTGATGATGTTCTCAATGGTGCTGGGGGCGATGATGTTCTTGTAGGCGGTCCAGGCAACGATATCCTGACGGGTGGTCTCGGAGCAGATGTGTTCAAGTGGGTAGCAGGCGATGAAGGAATAGGTGCGACCGATACTATTACTGACTATAACCAGTCGAGTGGCAGCTATGATCCATCAGAGGGCGATATTCTCGATCTCTCGGATCTGCTTGTGGGCGTGGCTTCACTGGAAACGTCAGGCATGACTTTAGCAGAGGCCCTGGATGCATCCTTTCTGACGATCACATCAGATGGAACTGATACAAGTATTGTCGCCGATGTCGATGGTGCCGCAGCGGGGACTACGACCCAGACAATTGTGCTGCAAGGTGTGGATTTAACAAATGGTGGTGAGTTCTCTTCAGCAGAAGTCATCGAAAGTCTAATCAGTAACAATAATCTCGTTGTAGATTGATCGTTGAAAAATAAAAAAAACCCGGCCATTTGGCCGGGTTTTTTTACAATAACTTCCATGATGGATTGGTCGTTATTATTTTTTTACTCTAGCTCTTTTGCCATTCTTGCATTCAGGTCCCGCCAAAGATTGATCTGGTCTGATTTGCCTGCTTTGAGTTGTTCATTCCGTGTTCTGGCCAGCCATAAATTATCGGCATTAAAACTGTAAATTGGTCGAAGGTCATTTCGCTCATTGGCCGGTTTGATGTGTTTATTGATATTGTCGAGAATCAGGGGTACAGAAGTTGGGGTGGGATAGTAGGCCAGCACCATGTGTGCCTGATTCAGCAAGGTCGCCTTGACATAGGTGATCCGCAATTTTGAAACATCCATGCCCATTCCCTTGAGCGTGAAATACTTGGCGATAGAAAAATCCTCACAATCGCCTGCGTCTCTGGCAAGAAATTCGATAGGAGTCGCCCAGTAATCATTCTTGCCCCACAGCTCAATGTCGCTGACAAAGCGGGCGCCATTAAAAAAATCATTCACTGCCGTGAGTTGCTCGATATCTGCTTTGCCGCGATATTCGTGAGTCATATTTTGCCAATATTCAATGCGCAGCTGAGCAGGTGCTCCATATTTTTTATGGATGCTGGTGAGCATTTTGTCACTGATCCCGGAGTGATCAGCGTTGCCTGTAAATATCACGAAAAACAGAGAAGCCAGCAGTCCAATGCGACCGAAAAAAATTGCTTGTAGAGCTGATGAAGACTTCAATTTCTTTCCGTTTTTTGCGACGTTATCGGCCTATTTACAGCGACTTTGATCTTATCATAGAGATTGCCTGGCAAGGCTACGATGCGAGTCGATGTAGCGTGATCCAGTGCTCAATTGGCAAGTGGGCCAGTTTGGATTAGACTCGATCAATTGAACACAAAAGGAATGTTGCGTGACTCTGTTCCGCCAGCTGATTATCGCTATTGTCTTGTTATTTGTCTGTCTGTACGCAGGCAATACGCTTGTCAGTCTTTATAACAACCAGCAACTGGTTGCTGAACAGATGCAAGTCCATGCGCAGGACACTGCTACTTCACTTGGGCTTTCCATGACCCAGGCGGCGCAGGAAAAAGATATTGCCACCATGGATACCATGTTCAATGCGGTATCTGACAGCGGTTATTTTCAGCGTATTTATTTTTCCGATCTCGACGGGAATACCCTGATCGACAGAGAATTTCCGGTTTCTCTTCAGGGTGTTCCAGACTGGTTTTTGTCATTCATCGACCTGCCCATTAACGAGGGGAGGGCAGAAGTAACGTCTGACTGGATGCAACTGGGGGAGGTGGTCGTTGTCAGTCATCCCGGTCAGGCTTACCTGAAACTGTGGCGGGTTACCACGACACAGTTAGTCTGGTTTGCTGCTATTACAGTGTCTGTCTGTTTGTTGGCCTATATTGCGCTCAAATGGTTGCTCGTGCCACTTGCCCGGGTTGAGCAGCAAGCCAATGATATTTTCAATAAAAAATTTGTTGTTCTGGAGCCCCTGCCGAAAACTCGTGAGCTTGGCAGCGTCGTCCGTGCCATGAATAGGATGGCACTTCACCTCAAGGCCGTTTTTGAAGATCAGCTGTCGCTCATCGACCGACTGCAGAAACAGTCTTTCCAGGATGCGGTTACCGGGCTGTCCAATCGAAGTGATTTTGACAACCGCTTGCGAAGTTATGTCGATGATCAGGAGGAGGGCATGCATACCGGCGCTCTGGCGATTGTCGCATTGCACGATATTTCATCCGTCAACGAGTATGCCGGGCGTGGAGAGGGAAATGCGATTCTCAAATCTGTCGGCCAGCGTTTGCAAAGCACAGTGATTGATCATCCCCGGGCTATTGTAGCCAGACGGCAGGGTCCGGAATTCTCACTGTTTATCCCCGATATTACCCCTGGAGAAGGCGACGCTTTGGCAGAAAAGATATTTGGCGCCGTCCAAGACATCAGTTGGCTTCATAACGAGAAGTGTCCATTGTCTTTCCACATGGGATATACCTTTCATACGAATATCACCAGTGGTCCCGAAATGCTGGGTGAAGCCGATATTGCACTGCGGCAGGCCAAGCTAGGTAGCGCCAGCCGTTGGACCAAATTTGCCGATGTACAAAATGGTGATGTTCCCGTACTAGGAAAGCCCCTCAATGAGTGGGAAGTATTTCTCAATCAGGCCATTCAAAATCGGCTTGTGGCGCTTCACTACCAGCCTATTGTCAGTATTCAGGATAAAGCGCTACTGGCCCAGGAAGTGTATGTGCGCTTTCTCAACGGCAAGGATTTACTGGCGGCTGCTGTGGTGGTTCCCATTGCAGAAAGGCTGGGGCTGATGCCTGACCTTGACAGGCTGATTCTGGAGTCTCTGGCGTCGGCTGAGCGCGAAAAGGAGACCCCCACTAAACTGTGTGTCAATCTGTCTATAGTATCGGTGAAAAAAGCTGGCTTTCTGAGGTGGCTTGATAACTTCCTGGCATCTCAGCGGAGGCTGGCAGCGAAGTTGGTATTTGAGGTGCCGGAATATGCCATGAAAGCAAACGATGCGTCTCTCAGGACTTTTAGTCAGCTTTTGCAAAAGCACGGTACTTCACTCGGCATCGACCATTTTGGCCTAGAGTCTGCGGCTTTTGGCTATCTGAGCAGTCTGCCATTGAATCATCTCAAGGTTCACCGCAGTTTTCTGCGCGAGCTGGACACGAACCTGGACAACCAGTTTTATATCAAGTCACTCGCTGGGCTTGCCCATAACAGTGGCTTGCAGCTGTGGGTGGAAGGTGTTGAAAACGAACAGGAATGGGATCAGCTTGCCGAGTTGGATGTGGATGCTGCCCAGGGTTATTTTTTGGGCCCACCAGCCGTGAGAACTGTTGATTAGTCCTGTTCTGCGTATAATCACGCCCTTTTCCTGTTGACCAATTCACCCCAAACGGAATGTTTATTTGATGTCTGTTCGTACACGCATTGCTCCATCCCCGACTGGCGACCCCCACGTTGGGACTGCCTATGTAGCCCTTTTTAATCTTTGTTTTGCCCGAAGCCAGGGTGGTGAGTTTATCCTGCGTATTGAAGATACTGACCAGGTTCGCAGCACCCCGGAATCTGAAAAAATGATTTTGGACTCCTTGCGCTGGCTGGGTCTCGACTGGTCCGAGGGGCCAGACGTTGGTGGACCCTATGGTCCTTATCGCCAGAGTGAGCGAACGGATATTTACCGGCAACATGCTATGGAGCTGGTTAATAAAGGCCATGCTTTTTATTGCTTTGCCACGTCGGAAGAGCTGGACGAGATGCGCCGTGAACAGATAGCGAGGGGAGAAACAACAAAATATGATGGCCGTGGTTTGTCGTTATCGGCCGAGGACGTTAAGAAGCGCCTGGCGGCGGGAGAACCCTACGTTATCCGTATGAAAATACCCGATGAGGGCAGTTGCGTTTTTCAGGATCTGCTGCGTGGCCAGGTTGAGATTCCCTGGTCACAGGTTGATATGCAGGTTCTGCTGAAGGCAGACGGTATGCCCACTTACCACCTTGCCAATGTGGTAGACGATCATCTGATGAAAATCACCCATGTCATTCGTGGTGAGGAATGGATCAACTCAGCACCCAAACACCTTCTCCTCTATAAATATTTTGGCTGGGAGATGCCTGAGCTCTGTCATATGCCATTGCTGCGAAATCCTGATAAAAGCAAGCTCAGCAAGCGAAAAAACCCCACCAGCATCAATTATTACCGGGATATGGGTTATATGCCTGAGGCCGTGGTCAATTATCTCGGGCGTATGGGATGGTCGATGCCGGACGAGAGTGAAAAGTTTAGCCTTCAGGACATGCTTGATCAGTTTGACTTGCGTGCTGTGCATCTGGGTGGTCCGGTTTTTGATACTGAAAAGCTGGACTGGCTAAATGGCCGCTGGATCCGTGAAAACCTGGATGAGCAGGCATTTGCCAATCGTGTTGCCGAATGGGCGATAAACCGTGACAACCTCTCTAGGATGGTTCCACTAATCAAGGAGAGAGTGGAAAAGTTTTCCGATATTGCGCCGTTACTCGGATTTATGTTTTCGGGCATACCAAAACTCGATACTTCTCACTTCGAGCATAAAAAACTGGACAATGAAACAGTGCGGAGAATTCTGCAATACAGTTCTTGGCGCCTCGATGGATTGCGCCATTGGAGCCGGGATGGCTTGTATGAGGAACTGAATCAGTTGGCACAGGGGATGGAATTAAAGTTGAAGGATTTTTTATCCCCCCTATTTGTTGCTGTCGCCGGATCTTCCTCGGCTCCGCCCCTATTTGATGCCATGGCTATCCTCGGCCCTGATATGGTCAGGGCGCGTATCAGGAGCGCTCTGGAGGCCTCTGGCGGGGTTTCTAAAAAGCAGCTAAAGGCCTGGGAGAAAGATTACCGTCTTCTCTCTACAGCTCGTAGTGAACACCCTGAAGAACAGGCTTGACACTCCAGGGGGCTGTGCCTAAAATTGCGCCCTCTTTTACGGGGCTATAGCTCAGCTGGGAGAGCGCAACACTGGCAGTGTTGAGGTCAGCGGTTCGATCCCGCTTAGCTCCACCAAACAAAAAATCCCCCAGATGAAAATCTGGGGGATTTTTTGTTCATGGTGATAAAGATTTAAGCGCTACACAGTCCGGTTGATTCATCGGAAAGACTGATATGTAGCTGTGTTAATCGGAGAAACGGCTCATCCTTCTGGTTTTCCAGCGGAGCAGTGCATAGCCAATCGTGGCACACCCGAGGGAAGTGAAAAAGGCAATGCCGTAAACCAGGCCGGTTGTCTGATATACGGGGCCATACATAAAAAATTCCAGCACCATATAAGAACATATCCCCAGTAACATTCCCCATACATATTGTGGTAGAGCCGTGCCGTAGATATAACCGGCGAGAAGCGATGGGATCGAGAGTATGGCGATGACAGAGGATACATTCTGTGCATAAATGGCTGCCCATGTGGCAGAACCGAACATCAGAAGTGCACCAACGATGTAGGCCTGAATTTTTTGCATTATCTGACTGCCTTCTATTTCCACATATTCTGCAGCTGAGTCTTCCATGAGTTGGTGCGGTGCTCTATTGGACGTTAGTCGTGCCGATGTCATTCAGTAGATACAAAAAAAACCGCCCAAAAGGGCGGTTTCATTGACAGGGTTAACACTACATATCGACCGCTTCCATACTGACCTCTGTTGCATCCAGTTTCCAGACGCCGTCTGTCAGGATCAGATGATCAACCTCTTTTTCAATAATGCCCTTGGTGTTAAAAACGTCGCTGGCTCTGGTCCAGGCATTGACCTTGGCCGTTTCTCCATCAATCTCGACCGATGTGATGCCGTATTCGTGGAGAATGACAGACGCCATATCCACGATATTCTTCCAGTCAGCTGCGTACTCTTTTTTGGTGCGACCATCGATCATTCTAGGTGTCAGTAGATCGTATGCATCTTCGTATTTTCGTGCTTTTAACGCGGCATAGTAGCTGTTGACAACACCTTCAGGCGTATTCTCGGCTGCATATGCCGTCGCTGTGAATAACAGTGACAATGCTATGGTGATGGGGAGAAGTAATTTGCTCACTGGTTTAATACTCATTTATCGCCTCCGGATGTAACTTTTTACTGAGACTCGGTCTTTCAGATCAAGTTCAGGTTAGTTTTTTCTGATGTTACTACAGAATAATCGAATTAGCTGTAGCTGTAAGCTCCTTGAGTTTTAACTGGATAGAATTAAAAAAGCCACTCAAAGAGTGGCTTTTTGGGTATTCAGAGATAGGTGGTTTGCCTGATCTTACTCGGGATAATCCCGTTTTGGCGAGCCCGTGTAGAGTTGTCTTGGACGGCCGATACGGTAAGGGTTGCTTAGCATTTCATTCCAGTGAGATATCCAGCCAACAGTGCGCCCGGTAGCGAAGATAACAGTAAACATTTCAGTGGGTATGCCGATGGCTTTCATGATGATGCCCGAGTAGAAGTCCACATTGGGGTAGAGTTTTTTCTCAACAAAATACTCGTCTTCCAGTGCAATCTGTTCCAGTCGTTTGGCGATTTTAAGCAAGGGGTCATTTTCAATGCCGAGCTCAGCCAGTACCGCGTCACAGGCTTCTTTCATGACCTTGGCGCGAGGGTCGAAGTTTTTATAGACCCGGTGGCCGAAGCCCATCAGCCGGAAGGGGTCGTCCTTGTCTTTGGCGCGAACTACGTACTTGTCGATGTGTTTTTCATCGCCGATTTGCTCGAGCATTTCCAAAACAGCCTGATTGGCCCCGCCGTGGGCGGGCCCCCACAGTGCTGCGATGCCAGCAGCTATACAGGAATAGGGGTTGGCGCCGGAAGAGCCAGCGAGACGGACGGTTGAAGTAGAGGCATTTTGTTCGTGGTCGGCGTGAAGGAGGAACAACAGATCCATTGCCTTCGCAATAACGGGGTTGATGTTGCTTTCTTCACAGGGAGTGCCAAACATCATGTGTAGGAAGTTCTCTGCGTAACCCAGTTTGTTATCGGGGTACATATAAGGCTGACCAATAAAATGTTTGTGACACATGGCTGCCAGTGTTGGCATTTTGGCAATCAGCCGATGTGCGGTAATTAGCCGGTGCTCAGGATCGTTGATATCCATGGAGTCGTGGTAAAACGATGACAGGCCGCCTACCGCGCCACAGAGCATAGCCATAGGGTGTGCATCGTAACGAAAGCCGGACATGAACTGCTCAATGGAGCGATTCACCATGGTGTGCATTCTGATAATCTGCTCAAAATCCTTTTTTCCCTCGGGAGAGGGGAGTTCACCATTTAGCAGCAGATAACAGGTCTCAAGGTAATCGGATTTTTGTGCGAGTTGTTCTATAGGGTAGCCGCGATGAAGCAATACGCCCTTGTCGCCATCAATAAAAGTGATTTTTGATTCACAGGCAGCAGTTGCACCAAAGCCGGGGTCGAACGTAAAACAACCTGTTTCGGGCACTTTGGAAATATCGATGACATCCTGTCCGAGAGTACTTTCAAGTATCGGTAATTCAAGATGAATATCTGTGCCCTCTACAGAAAGATGGACCTTCTTATTGCTCATTGGGTTCTCCTACGAATCAGGGAGCGAGATGCAAGCATCAAGCGTGCAAACTATTTCTGAGGCGCAAAACTATAGCCTTCTCTCTGGATTTGTCAATTTTACTGCAAATACAGCGAGTGAATAGCGGCTATCTTTTGTAGATATAACTCTATCAACGCTGAATGACCGACTGGTTTAATTGTATTCCTGTTACAATACTTCTATAATTTTTCCCCGATTTTTAGCCCGGTATGCCGGTGACGGTTTAGCCGATTTTCCCTGCGTTATATTTCTGCATTCTGCCCAATCTGCGGACTTAAGGTGTGTATATCGTGAACAAGAAAAGACCTGTAAATCTCGATATCGGAACAATACAGCTTCCGATAACCTCCTATGTATCTATTTTGCATCGTGTTTCCGGTGTTGCGCTGTTCGGTGCAATTGCTGTGTTCTTGTGGTTGCTGGATACCAGCTTGTCCTCTGAAGAAGGGTTTAATGCTATCAGGGAAACGATGGGCAGCCCGATTTGTCAGTTGATTGTCTGGGCAGCGTTGGCGGGTCTGGCCTACCATATTGTTGCGGGTGTCCGGCACTTGATTATGGATTTTGGTGTGGGCGAAACCCTTGAAGGTGGTCGCCTGGGCGCAAAAATTGTCCTGTTTGTTGCTGTTGTTCTAATTATTCTCGCGGGGGTCTGGGTATGGGTATGATTACCAATGTTACAAGCTTCAGCCGCAGTGGTCTCTCAGATTGGCTGCTGCAACGTGTTACCGCCGTGGTTATGGCTGCCTACACGGTATTTATCACGGCCTACCTGCTGTTTAATTCCGGCCTTGAATACAGTCAGTGGCTCGGGCTGCACAGCCATATCGCCATGAAAATCTTTAATGTCCTGACAGTACTGTCTATCGCTGTCCACGCCTGGATCGGTTTGTGGGCGGTCTTGACCGATTACGTCACAGAGCGTCTGCTTGGTCCAAAGGCCACCGCGCTGCGTATTTTTCTTCAGCTGGGGATGATTACAGTCACTCTGGTTTATGTCATATGGGCTCTTGATATCGTATGGGGAATCTAAATCCATGAGTAGTGTAAGAACCATTTCGTTTGACGGCGTAATCGTCGGTGGTGGTGGTGCCGGTATGCGAGCCGCACTCCAATTGGCCCAGTCTGGCTATAAGACAGCGGTGATTTCCAAGGTCTTTCCGACGCGCTCACACACAGTTTCAGCGCAAGGTGGGATTACCTGTGCGATTGCCAGCGACGATCCCAACGACGACTGGCGCTGGCATATGTATGACACGGTGAAAGGTTCCGATTATATCGGTGACCAAGAGGCCATTGAATATATGTGTTCTGTCGGGCCTGAAGCAGTATTTGAACTGGAGCATATGGGTCTCCCATTTTCTCGTACCGAAGAGGGGCGTATTTATCAGCGGCCGTTCGGTGGGCAGTCCAAAAATTTTGGTGAGGGCGGACAGGCGGCAAGAACCTGCGCTGCTGCCGACCGTACGGGTCATGCTCTGTTACACACGCTCTACCAAAATAATATCAAAAACAATACGGTGTTCTTTAATGAGTGGTTTGCAGTCGACCTCGTGAAAAATGCCGATAATGCAGTTGTCGGTGTTATTGCCATCAATATTGAAACGGGTGAAACCGTTTATGTGAAATCCAAGGCCACGGTGCTCGCCACCGGCGGTGCGGGAAGGATTTATGCGTCGACCACCAATGCGCATATCAACACGGGTGACGGTGTCGGTATGGCCCTCCGGGCTGGTTTCCCGGTTCAGGATATCGAAATGTGGCAATTCCACCCCACCGGTATTGCTGGTGCCGGCACGCTGGTGACAGAGGGCTGTCGTGGTGAGGGCGGTTATCTGATCAATAAAGATGGTGAGCGTTTTATGGAACGCTATGCCCCCAATGCTAAAGACCTGGCGGGTCGAGATGTGGTTGCCCGGTCCATGGTTCTGGAGATTCTGGAAGGCCGTGGTTGCGGTGAAAAAGGCGATCACGTATTGCTGAAGCTGGATCATCTCGGTGAAGAGATTCTCGAGAGTCGTCTGCCCGGTATCTGTGAGTTGTCTCGTACGTTTGCTCATGTGGATCCGGTCAAAGAGCCCATCCCTGTAGTGCCCACCTGTCATTATATGATGGGCGGTGTTCCCACTAATGTTTCTGGTCAGGCACTTACCCTTGATGCCGAGGGTAATGATCGGGTTATTGATGGCTTGTATGCCTGCGGAGAGGTTGCCTGTGTGTCTGTTCATGGTGCAAACCGCTTAGGTGGCAACTCGTTGCTGGATCTGGTGGTGTTTGGTCGCTCATCAGGTCTGTTCATTGAGCAGGCTCTGCGTGAAGGGATTGACCTGAAAGATGCCACTGATGCAGACATTGACGCTGCTATGTCTGGCATAAATCGAATCAATAATGCGACTGAGGGCGAGACTACCGCAGAGTTGCGGGCTGAGCTGCAAAGTATCATGCAGAACTATTTTGGTGTGTTCCGCCGCGGCGATTACATGCTGGAGGGTATTGAGAAACTTAAGGCCCTTCGTCCCCGGATAGAAAATGTCCGTCTCGATGACAAAAGCAATGCTTTTAACACAGCCCGCATTGAGGCGCTGGAACTGCAGAATCTTCTAGAGGTTGCAGAGGCTACTGCCATCACCGCCGAAGTCAGAACAGAAAGCCGCGGCGCTCACGCCCGTGAGGATTTCACAGAGCGCGACGATGCAAATTGGTTGTGCCACTCTGTCTACTTTCCCGAGACGAAAGAAGTTGGTAAGCGAGGTGTGAATTTTGCACCCAAAACCATGGAAGCCTTCGCGCCTAAGGCGCGTACCTACTGATAAGGGTTTGAACCATGTTGAAAGTTAGTATTTATCGCTACAATCCTGAGACGGACGAAGCTCCATACATGCAGGACTATGAAGTGGATACTGTCGGCAAGGATGTGATGGTGCTAGATGTTTTAGAGCAGCTCAAAGCGCAGGATTCAACGTTGTCTTACCGCCGTTCCTGCCGTGAGGGTGTCTGCGGTTCAGACGGCGTAAATATCAATGGTAAGAATGGCTTGGCTTGTATTACGCCGCTCTCGGCAGCAGTGAAAAATGACAAGCTGGTACTTCGCCCGCTGCCTGGCTTGCCAGTTATTCGGGATCTGGTAATCGATATGGGCCAGTTTTATGCCCAGTATGAAAAGATTCAACCGTATCTGGTTAACAACCAGCCGGCGCCCGCAATTGAACGCCTGCAGTCTCCGGAAGACCGAGCCAAGCTAGATGGTCTCTATGAATGTATCCTGTGTGCATGCTGCTCTACCAGTTGCCCCTCTTTCTGGTGGAATCCGGACAAGTTTATAGGGCCTGCGGGCTTGCTCCAGGCCTATCGTTTTCTGGTGGATAGCCGTGACACGGATACTGAGCAACGGCTTGCCAATCTGGACGATCCGTTTAGTGTGTTCCGCTGTCACGGAATTCAAAACTGTGTGGCGGTTTGTCCCAAGGGGTTGAACCCAACTAAAGCAATTGGTCATATCAGAAATATGCTACTGAGAAGTGCTACTTAAAGTACATTACAGTACAATCTACCAAGACTTCCCTGGGTGGGAGTCTTGGTGATTTTGTGATCTGACTGACTACAGGAAACATTTCGATGCCTGAAAGCATCATGCAGCAATTTTTGCGCACTTCTCATCTTTCCGGTGGGAATGCTGCATATATCGAAGGTTTGTACGAAACCTATCTACACGACCCGAATGCAGTGCCTGACGAGTGGCGCTCTTTCTTCAGCTCACTTCCCGGTGTTAACGGACATAATGGGCTTGATGTATCCCATGCGACTATTCAGGAGCACTTTGAGTTGCTCGGTCGTCGCAGGGCCAGACCTGTGCCCGCGCCTGGTTCTGGTGGCGTCAATATAGAACATGAGCGGAAGCAGGTTAAGGTGCTCCATCTCATCAGTTCCTACCGCAATCGCGGCCATCAGCAAGCAAGCCTTGATCCTTTGGGTATAATGAAACGGGAGACGGTCCCGGATCTGCAACTTTCTTACCATGGTTTGACGGAAGCCGACCTTGATACCACCTTTCAATGTGGCACGTTGTTCATCGGTAAACAGGAAGCCACCCTGAAAGAGATCATCTCTGCTTTGGAGGAGACCTACTGTCGCCACGTTGGTGTTGAGCTGATGCACATCACTGATTTGGCCGAAAAACAGTGGTTTCAGCAACGTCTTGAGAGTGTCCGCTCGAAGCCCGTTTATGATGCTGAAACGCGGAAGCACGTATTGCAGCGACTGACAGCCGCGGAAGGACTGGAGCGGCATCTGGATTCCAAGTATCCCGGTACCAAGCGATTTGGTCTGGAGGGCGCAGAATCACTGATTCCCATGCTCGATGGTCTGATTGAAAGAGTCGGGGAGTACGGTGCCAAAGAAATTGTACTGGCCATGGCCCATCGCGGACGACTTAATGTTCTGGTGAACGTATTGGGCAAAAGCCCGGCAGACCTGTTTGCTGAATTTGAGGGCAAGCGCCATGTTGATACCTCGGGGGACGTGAAGTACCACCAGGGGTTTTCTTCGAATGTCATGACGCCAGGCGGCGAAGTACACCTGGCGTTAGGTTTTAACCCCTCCCACTTGGAAATCGTCTCGCCGGTAGTCGTGGGTTCGGCCAGAGCGCGTCAGGACCGCAGAAAGGATCCAGAGGGAGATCAGGTGGTTCCCCTGATCATCCATGGCGATGCATCTTTTGCCGGTCAGGGTGTGGTGATGGAAACATTCCAAATGTCTCAGACCCGGGCCTACAAAACGGGCGGCAGCATTCATCTCGTGATCAATAATCAGGTAGGTTTTACTACCAGTCGCAAGGAAGATGCTCGTTCGACGGAATACTGCACTGATGTGGCAAAAATGGTTCAGGCCCCGATCATTCACGTCAATGCAGATGACCCAGATGCTGTGATGTTTGTTACCTCTCTAGCTGCAGATTATCGCTATCAGTTCAAGCGGGATATTGTTATTGATCTATTCTGCTACCGTCGCAGGGGCCATAATGAAACCGATGAGCCTTCTTCTACCCAGCCGCTGATGTACAAAATTATCAAACAGCACAAAACCACCAGGGCACTATATGCCGAAAGGCTGGTAGGTGAAGGGGTGCTTGATGAGTCTGCAGCGGACAATCTTCTTGCCGATTATCGGAACACCCTCGATAAGGGCCATAATGTCGTGAACAAACTGGTATCAGAGCCTGATGATGCGTTGTTTGTCGATTGGTCGCCCTATTTGGGACACGAATGGGTAACTCCGGCGGATACGTCCTATCCATTGGCCAACCTGAAAGACTTGGCAACCAGAATGTGTCGGGTGCCGGAAGGTATTGTGTTGCAGCGGCAGGTGGGAAAAATATATGACGACCGGCTGAAGATGGCGGCTGGGGCTTTGGAGCTGAATTGGGGAATGGCGGAACTTCTAGCTTATGCAACACTGTTAGAGCAGGGTTACCCTATTCGTATGACTGGCCAGGATATCGGCCGCGGTACTTTCTCTCACCGTCACGCAGTGCTTTATAACCAGAAAGATGCCGAAACCTACACGCCGCTCAAGCATCTTTCAGAAAATCAGCCCGAGTTCGATATCTATGATTCATTTCTGTCAGAAGAGGCTGTTCTGGCATTTGAGTACGGCTATTCTACAACAGCACCCTCTGGTCTGGTGATATGGGAAGCCCAGTTTGGGGATTTTGCGAACGGTGCCCAGGTTGTCATCGACCAGTTCATCACCAGTGGTGAACACAAGTGGGGACGTTTGTGCGGCCTGACCATGTTGTTGCCGCATGGTTATGAAGGACAGGGCCCGGAACACTCATCAGCTAGGCTCGAGCGTTTTCTGCAGCTTTGTGCCGAGCACAATATTCAGGTTTGCATTCCGACAACCCCTGCTCAGGTCTACCATATGCTTCGCCGTCAGGCGATCAGGCCAATGCGTCGGCCACTGGTAGTCATGAGTCCTAAATGGATACTGCGTCACAAGCTTGCAACTTCTTCCCTGGAAGATCTTGCCGATGGGCATTTTATGCCAGTGATTCCTGAGCGAGAGGTGTCGCCGAAGAAGGCGCGCCGCCTGATATTGTGCTCAGGAAAGGTTTATTACCATCTTTTGGAGGAGCGGATGGAGCGCAAAATTGACGATATTGCGATGGTGCGTATTGAGCAGCTCTACCCGTTTCCAGATGAAGACTTGTTAAATGTGCTAAAGGAGTACACCTGTTTAGAGGAGGTGGTCTGGTGTCAAGAATGCCCTATCAACCAGGGTGCCTGGTACAGCAGTCAACATCATATGCGCAGTGTGCTTGATCGTTATAATGGGGATTTAACCCTTCGTTATGTCGGTCGTCCTGCCTCAGCAGCGCCGGCCGCGGGTTACATGTCGACACACCTTGAGGAACAGGCAAAATTTGTTAATGAAGCGTTGAGCTTTTAGCCGCCAAAAACCATCCTTGACCAAGGAAATGATAAAAAATGAGCATTGAAATTAAGGCACCTACTTTCCCTGAATCCGTTCAGGAGGGAAATATTGCTACATGGCATAAAAAGCCCGGGGATTCCGTTACCCGGGACGAGTTGCTGGTTGATATTGAAACGGACAAAGTGGTTCTCGAAGTGGTTGCTCCCGCAGACGGAACACTGGAAGAGGTCTTGAAGGCCGAGGGAGATGTTGTTCAGAGCAACGAGGTCATTGCCCGCGTCACTGCCGGGGCCAGCTCTGCGAAACCGGCAGAGGAAAAGAACTCTGAGCCAGAAGCGAAGGCAGAGTCAGGAGCAGAGCCTGATGATAGCAGTAAAGATTCGAGTGACGAAAAAATTGCCAGCCCAGCAGCCAGAAAGCTAGCTGAAGAGAAAGGCGTGGACCTGCAAAAAGTCAGCGGAAGCGGGAAAGATGGCAGAATAACCAAAGAAGATATTGTCGCCATTCAACCGGCTTCCCCTGAGCAGCCAGCGGCTGCCAGTGCACCTGCTGCCAGCCTGCCCCCTCTGGCGGAGGGGGATCGGGTCGAGAAGCGCGTACCGATGACACGTATGCGTTCACGCATTGCTGAGCGCCTGGTTCAGGTGACTCAAACGACCGCAATGTTGACCACTTTCAATGAAGTCGACATGCACCGAATCATGAATTTGCGTACAGAATTCAAGGATTCATTCTCCAAGATTCACAATGGTACCCGGCTCGGATTTATGGGCTTCTTTGTCCGCGCGGCGACTGAAGCCCTGAAGCGTTTCCCTGCCGTAAATGCCTCTATTGATGGCACCGATGTTGTTTATCACGGTTATCAGGATGTAGGTGTGGCAGTTTCCACCGATAAGGGCCTGGTTGTGCCAGTACTCCGTAATGCCGACACAATGAGCATTGCTGATGTTGAGAGCACAATTGCTGAGTTTGGTGGGAAGGCTCGTGATGGCAAGCTATCGATTGAAGAAATGACGGGTGGCACGTTCACGATTACGAATGGAGGCGTTTTTGGTTCGCTGTTGTCAACTCCAATCCTGAACCCTCCGCAAACGGCAATATTGGGTATGCACAAAATTCAGGAGCGCCCGGTGGCTGAAAACGGTCAGGTGGTCATTCGCCCAATGATGTATCTTGCGTTGTCTTATGATCACCGTTTGGTCGATGGCAAGGAAGCGGTGCAGTTTCTTGTGGCGATAAAGGAAATGATCGAAAATCCAGCTAAGATATTACTCGAGATATAACTCTTAGTTAATTGAATTTAATAGGATTCGTAATGACAGAAAAATATGATGTCATCGTGATTGGGGCTGGTCCCGCCGGCTATGTTGCGGCTATTCGCTGTGCCCAGCTGGGTCTTAAGACTGCTTGTATTGAAAAGTGGCAAAATGCCAAGGGCGAAGGCGTTAATGGAGGCACCTGCCTGAATGTTGGGTGCATTCCATCAAAAGCATTGCTGGATAGCTCTTATAAATTCCATGAGGCAAAAAGTGAATTGTCAGTTCATGGTATCAGCACCACGAGCGTAAAAATCGATGTTAAAGCGATGATTGAGCGCAAAACCAAAATTGTGGAGCAGCTCACGGGTGGTATTGCAGGTTTATTGAAAAGTAATGGCGTTACTTCTCTGTTCGGCACAGGTAAGTTGTTGTCTGGTAAGGAAGTTGAGTTGACCGATCACAAAGGCGGCAAACAAGTACTCGCTGCTGATAACGTGATTATTGCAACAGGTTCTCAGCCCATCAACATTCCAGTGGCCCCCATTGACGGCAAAATTATTCTCGATTCCACTGGCGCCCTCGAATTAACGGCTGTACCAAAGCGATTGGGCGTGATTGGTGCCGGAGTAATTGGGCTGGAGTTGGGGAGTGTGTGGAACCGCCTGGGTAGCAAGGTTGTGCTCCTCGAGGCAATGGCGGATTTCCTGTCTATCATGGACCAGCAAATTGCTAAAGAATCACTGAAGATATTTACCAAGCAGGGACTGGATATCCGTTTGGGTTGCCGGGTTACTGGCAGCGATGTGAAAACCAAAGAGGTTGTTGTCACCTATCAGAACAGTGACGGTGAAGAAGTCAAAGAGACCTTTGATAAATTGATAGTCTGTGTCGGTCGTCGACCTTTCACTGAAGGGCTTTTGGCGCCTGATTGCGGAGTCAATCTCGATGAGCGTGGCTTTATCTTTGTCAATGAGAAATGTGCCACTAATGCGCCCGGGGTATGGGCTGTCGGTGATGTGGTACGAGGACCGATGTTGGCTCACAAGGGCTCCGAAGAAGGTGTTATGGTCGCCGAGCGCATCGCGGGCCAGAAAACCCAGATGAATTACGATATCGTACCCAATGTTATTTACACACATCCGGAGATTGCCTCCGTTGGCAAAACTGAAGAACAGCTGAAGCAAGCGGGCGAGCCGTACAGTATCGGTGTATTTCCTTTCGTTGCCAGTGGTCGCGCTCTTGCAGCAAATGACAGCGAAGGGATGGTAAAGCTGATTGCTCATGCTGAAACAGATCGTATCCTCGGTTGCCACATCGTCGGTCCCAGTGCAGCGGATCTTGTGCAGCAAGTGGCGATTGCGATGGAGTTTGGGTCGAGTGCAGAAGATATTGGTATGACAGTCTTTGCACATCCGACGTTATCAGAGTCGGTGCACGAGGCGGCACTGGCAGTTAATGGTCACGCCATTCATATACCGAACCGCAAAAAACGGAAATAGTTTTTGTCTTATAACTCCG